>DEKZ01000437.1 GCA_002354135.1 Massilia sp. UBA2709
GCCCAGGGTCAGGCCGCCGGCCATCAGGTCGGCCGACAGTCCGGTGGCCGCGCCCGACACCACGGCGCCGAGCAGCCCGGCTTGCGCCTTGTCGATCGGCGCGCGCACCGCAAAATTCTCGCGCACGCGTGCATTGATCGTGACCGCCTCGCCCGGATCGACCTTGTGCAGCACCAGCATGCGCATCGTCGTCTTGTTGATCTCCCCGTTCAGGCGCTCGACCAGCGCCGCCATCGCCGCCTCCTGCCGCTTCTGCTCGTCCTTGCCCAGGCCGACGGCTTTCAGCGCCGTGCGCACCATGCCGCGCCCTGCGTCGGGAACGGGCTCGCTGTCGCGCGCCGCGGCGGCCACCTGTTCGGCCGTCATGCGCAGCGCGCTGGCGTAGCGCTGGCGATTGCTGGCTTCCCAGGCTGCGCGCAGGCGCGCGTAGCCGGCCTGCTTTTCCGATGCGACCAGCGGCGCGACCGCTTCGTAGAATACGTGCTCGTGCACCCAGCAGCGCGCGAAAGCATCCAGCGCCAGCACCTCGCGCACGACCGGAAAGCGCGCCAGGTGCTGTTTCCATTGCTGCTGCTCGGCGCCCTCCTGCGCGCCGGGCCGCGGCGGCCCCATCTGGTTGAGCAGCACGACCACCGGCTTGCCCAGCCATTCGAGGATATTCATCTCTGCCGGCAGATAGCCGGCGTCGCCCGGCGGCTCCGCCGAATTGACCAGGTAAAGCACGACATCGGCCTCTTCCTTGGCCGCGCGCAAGGCCTGCTGGCTGAGCCAGAACGGACGGTCGCGGTAGCGGTCGAACACCTCGCGCAGGAACCAGCCGATCGGGTTGCCCGCCAGAGACAAGCGCTTGAGCAGGCGCACCGAGTCGCCGAAGCCCGGGGTGTCCCACAGCAGCAGGCTGTCGCCGGCCGGGCTGGTCTGCAGCGGATGGGCTTCCGCAAAGGTCGTCACGTGGGCAGCGTCGCGCACTTCGCCCACGTCCACGCCGACCAGCGTGCGGGCCAGCGTGGTCTTGCCGTTGTTCGTGTGCGAGACCAGCGCGAACTGGATTTTCACTGGTGCATCGTTCATCGCATTCATCGTCATCGCAACTCCGGCAGGGCGAGGCCGGCGCCGAGCTCGATCGGGCGGCGCTCGGGTTGCAGCAAATTGACGACGGTGGCGGCGGTGCCGTGGAAGCTGCAGAACTGGCGCCACAGGGCGATACGTTCGTTCACGCGCGTATCGAGGCCGGCCTGGCCGGCGCCTCGTTCGAGCATGCCCGATTCGTCCAGCAGCACCGCCACGCCGCGCTTGCTATTGCGGCTGAGGTAATCGAGGAAGGCGCCGTGGTTCTCCTTCTCCGGCGTGGCGGCCAGGTTGAACAGGGCCGCCGTCACCGTCACGCCAGCCTCGTCGAAGCCGGTCTCGCGCAGCGCTTCCTTCGGCTCTTCGCCATACGGCACCGTGGGCCGCAGCAGCACGCGCGCCTGGGCGCCCAGGGCCATCGCGGCCACCGTCCACAAGCCGCGGTCGCGCGCTTCGTCGAGCGTAAAACTGTAGGGCAGCACGCGCAGCACGGCCGGGGTGCCGGCGCCGATGCTGTCGGCCAGCTTGCGGAAATACGGGTGTTCGAGGTCGAGCGGGAAGCGCCGCGCCAGGCGGCGGGCGCGCAAGCCGGCAAACAGCGCCAGCAGCAGGCGCGGCAGGATCACCAGCAACAAGATCGTCGCGCCGTACAGGTGCACCCAGCGTTCGCCGGCGCCCGCGATGGCCGCGCCGGTTACCGATCCTGCTGCCGTTGCTGCGCCCGGGGCGAAGCGCAGGGCTTCGATGTCGGCCAGGGAAAAGCCCTGCAGGAAGGGGAAGACGGTCAGCGCGGGCGTGAACAGCCAGGACAGCAGGGTGTGTACCTGGGTCGCGTCGAGGAAGGTGCTTTCCCAGCCGGCGCCATATTGCGTCAGCAGGCCGCGCGCATACAGCGAGAGCACGGCACCGAGGGCAAAACCGGCGGCCGACAGGTGGACCGTACGCGACAGGCGTGCCCGGGTCAGTGGTTCGCTCAGTTGCGCCCACTCGGCCAGGAAACTGGTCAAGCCGGACGCCAGCGGCGCCGGCAGCTTGCGCGGCGCGACCGCCTTGCCGACGCTCAGGCGGCGCAGCAGGCCCTGCCCCGCCCAGCCGGCCTGGCGCCGCGGGATCAGGGCCCATACCAGCAGCACGGCATACATCAGCAGGTTCCAGCCGATGATGAACAGGAGCGGCGCCGACAGCAGGTCGACGCGGTGCGGATCGGCGATGCGGTCGAGCAGCGCGCCGGCGAACAGCGCCAGCACCGGCAACGCGGCCCAGAAGCCGGGCAGGCCGAGGGCGCGCTTCTGGAAGGCGCCAAAGGCCGGCGTGCGCTCGGCCAGGCGCTTGAGGATCTGCTCCGAGCGCTGCTGCAGGAACAAGTCCTGCGTCACCGCGCTCTTGCTGTCGGAGGCCTGCCAGGCCGCCAGCTCGCGCGCGCTGCGGCTGGCGTACTTGCGGTCGTCCTCGCTCAGCACCTGGTGGCCGCTATCGGCCGTTTCGATCGCGCGCACCAGCACGACGCGCCTTGCACCCTGTTCGTTCATGCGTCTCCCGGTTTATTGGATTGGCAACACCATACCCGCATTGTGCCGCAGATTGGCATCGAGCCCCAGCACAGGCGCCCCCCGTCCACCTCACCATATTCACTCCAGGGCATGCAATCGGCTTCACCCGAGCCCGGGAGTAGCGTCTACCCGGTGTATTGATGGGCTTTCCGGCAGAGGTAGCGGGCAGGCGGCGCCGAGATCCTCGCCTGCTGCACATACACGAACCATGGCCTATGCGGCTGTGGCACCCCGTCCGGATCGCCAGGTAAGCAGCTTTCTTCGCTTCGACGGCGAGCCCCTCATGCAGTGCGCATGAAGGCGCTCTGCGTCTTGCAACCGGCACGGCGACGACTGCCGGCTGCATCCCAAGTTCCCGTTAATGACAGGCCTGCTGATGCCGGTCTTGAGTGCATCAACTCAGACCGGTTCGGCCCGATTGTGTGTTCAAAAAATTCACAAACCGTTCGACAATTTGCGGACGGAAGGGTGTATTCTCCACAGCAGATGAGGTGTCACTCACATACAAGTCCATAAAGCGACAGCGGCCGGCACTAGCACCGCCCTAGTCGCGGACGTAGGAGACAACATGTCGAAGTTTGCCGTGGAGCACGTCAAGCGCGTCCATTCGGTCGTCCATGGCCGGATCGGAGACAGCATCGGAACCGGAAACCGGATCACCCGATCCTGGATCCGTTGCCTCAACGAATACCAGCTCGATCCCGGCACCTGCGCCGAACCCGAAGTGGTGGCGCCCGCCGAACTGCAGGAGCGGCAGGAGCGGCTGGCCGACGTGCAGGCCGTCGCCAAGGTCGAGATGGCGAACCTCTACCAGCAGCTGGCCGGTTCGGGCTACGCGATCATGCTGACCGACCGCGAAGGCGTGCTGCTGAACTACTTCGGCGACCCCGCCTTTACCCACGCGGCATCCCGGACAGGATTGATGCAGGGCGCCGTCTGGAGCGAGCGCGTGCAGGGCACCAATGGCATGGGCACCTGCCTGGTCGAGCGCCGGCCGCTCACCGTCCACCAGGACGAGCATTATTTGTCGCGCAACATCGGCCTGTCCTGCGCGGCGGCGCCGATCTTCGACCACGAGGGCGAACTGGTCGGCGTGCTCGACGCCTCCGGCGAATCGCGCCTGGCCCAGCAGCACACGCTGGCCCTGGTCAGCATGTCGGTCCAGATGATCGAGAACCGCGTGTTCCTGCACCAGTTCCGCCACGATTTCATCCTGCGCTTCCACAACCGGCCCGAGTTCGTCGGCACGCTGAGCGAAGGCGCGATCGCACTGAGCGTCACCGGCACGGTGCTGGCGGCCAGCCGCGCGGCCCTGTCCCTGCTCGGCTACCGCAGCCCGTCCGAGATCGTCGGCCGCGACATCTCCGAGCTCTTCAACCTCACTTTCTCCGGCCTGGTCGACAGCAGCATGCGGCGCGCCTACCACCCGGTGCCGATCTTCGAGGTGCGCAGCAACGCGCGTTTCTTCGCCGTGATGTACCAGCCGGTCACGGCCAGCGCGGCGCGCCGTTCCCAGCGCAACGCCACGGCGCTGCCGGCGCCGCAGCCGGCCAGCGCACTCGATGCCCTGCACTTCGGCGACCCGGCGATGAGCGACATCGTCGCGACGGCCAAACGGGTCATGGAGCGCAACGTGGCGATCGTGCTGCTGGGCGAAACCGGCACCGGCAAGGAGCGCCTGGCGCGGGCGATCCACGCCTCCGGCAGCCGCGCCCATAAACCTTTCGTGGCGATCAACTGCGCCTCGATACCCGAGTCGCTGGTCGAGAGCGAACTGTTCGGCTACCGCTCGGGCGCGTTCACCGGCGCCAGCAAGGACGGCCAGCGCGGCAAGCTGCTGCAGGCGAACGGCGGCACCCTGTTCCTCGACGAGATCGGCGACATGCCGGTGGCCCTGCAGACCAGGCTGCTGCGCGTGCTCGAGGAACGCGAGGTGGTGCCGCTCGGCGGCGAAGCCCCAGTCAAGCTCGACATCCGCCTGATCAGCGCCACCCATTGCGACCTGCCGGCGAAAATCGAGCGCGGGGAATTCCGCGAAGACCTCTACTATCGGCTGCAGGGCGTCACGCTCAGCCTGCCGCCGCTGCGCCAGCGCGAAGACCGCCGCGCGCTGATCCGCCACCTGGCGGCCGAGGAAAGCGAGGGCGAGCAGCCGGTCGAGCTCGACGACGGCCTGCTCGAGCTGCTCGAGCGCCAGCGCTGGCCCGGCAATATTCGCCAGTTGCGCCACCTGCTGCGCACCATGATCGCATTGCGCGAAGGGGACCGGCTCACGGTCCGCGACCTGCCGCCCGAGTACCGCCACGGCCTGGCGCTGGTTGTGGCGTCCACTGCGGCGTCCACGGCGGCGCCCGCTGCGCCATCGGCAAGCACCGCGGCCGAGGCGGACGATGGCGCCTCCGAAGGCGCGATCGCAGGCCTGACCGCACTCGAGAGCGCCGAACGCGAGGTCCTGCAGCAGACCCTCAAGCGCCACCAATGGAACATGAGCGGCGTCGCACGCGAGCTCAACATCAGCCGCAACACGCTGTACCGCAAGCTGCAGCGGCTGAATATCCAGCATCCCGAGAAATCGCTGTTTCACTAGGCGGCAGGAAAGGAGAAGCGGATGGCCACGCCAGCGCACTACACAGGCACCGCGATCGCCCTGCACTGGTTCATCGCCGTCGTCCTGCTCGGCCAGTTCGCCTTCGGCCTGGCGCTGGAGGATATCCCGCGCGGCACGCCGGAACGCGGCTTTTACGTCAACCTGCACAAGAGCATCGGCATCCTGATCGGGCTCCTGATTTTGCTGCGCCTGGCCTGGCGCCTGGCCCACAAGCCGCCGCCGCTGCCCGACACCATGGCGCCCTGGCAGCGCCGCGCCGCCTGGTTCAGCCATGCGGCCCTGTACATCTGCATGGTGGCCCTGCCTCTGTCCGGCTACCTCGCCTCCAACTTCAGCCGGCACGGCATCAAGTTCTTCAACACGTTCCGCTGGGCGCCCTGGGGGCCGGACGACAAGACCCTGTACGCCTTCTTCAACGGCGCGCACCACCTTGCCGCCCTGCTGCTGGCCATATTCGTTTTTGTGCACGTGCTCGCCGTTGCGAAGCACATGCTGATCGACCGCGACCGCCTGCTGCTGCGCATGTGGCCGCAGCGCGGCGCACCCGCCGACCAACCCCGTTCCAACCTGCCTGTGGAGACCCGATGACCGTCCTGCCCGTCCGCTTATCTGCCCGCTTACCTGCCCGCTTACCTGCCCGTTTAGTTACCCGCTTAGTTACCCGCTTAGTTACCCGCTTAGTTCCTTGCTTAGTTGTCCGCTCGTTTGCCCGTGCCACCGTGGCGCTCGCCGTTACATTCCCTTCGACCCTGTTGGCCGCGCCATTCGCCTACGTGCCGAACGAAGGCTCGGGCACGATCTCGGTGATCGACACGGCGACCGACGAGGTCGTTGGCGAGATGCCCGGCGGCTCCAAGCCGCGCGGCCTGGCGGTGGGCAGCGACGGGCGCTGGCTGTATGTCAGCGACCAGCCGAACAACCGCCTGCAGCTGGTCGACATCAAGGCACGCAAGGCCGGCGCCACTGTCGCGCTGGGCGAGTCGCCCGAAGGGGTGTCGATTTCCCCGGACGGACGCTGGGTGGTCGCGGCCCTGGAAGGCAAGAACGAAATCGCGGTGATCGACACGCGCACCAATGCACTGGCATTCGCCATTACCGTGCACGGCAAGAATCCCGAGCATGCCGTGTTCAGCCCGAATGGCCGCCTGCTGTTCGTCAGCGCCGAGGAAGGCGACGCCGTCGACATCATCGATTTCACCAGCCGCAAGCAGGTAGCCCAGGTCGCGGTCGGCGCCCGCCCGCGCGGCATCGGCTTCCTGCCGGACAGCAGCCGCGCCTATGTCGCTACCGAGAACGCGAACGAAGTCTTCGTGATCGACACCACCAGCTTTGCCATCGTCACGCGCATCAAGGCGGGACTACGCGCCAACGGCATCGCCGTCCATCCGAGCGGCAAACAGGTGTACGTGTCGAACGGCGGCGACGCCAACGTCTCGGTGATCGACACCGCCAGCAACAAGGTGGCGGCGACGGTGCCGGTCGGCCAGCGCCCCTGGAACATGGCGCTCACGCCCGACGGCAAGAAGCTCTACGTCGCCAACGGCCGCTCGGGCAACGTGAGCGTGATCGACACGGCGGCCCAGACCAAGCTGCGCGACGTCGCCGTCGGCAAGCTGCCCTGGGGCGTGGTGATCAAGTAGCCGCGCCCGGCTCGAAGCTGGCGACGTCGACGCTGACGGCGCGGCGCCGCGTCGCCGGCGCCGGCATGGCGGCCGGGCTCCTGAGCAGGTCGATGACCAGGCCCGCCGGATTGCAGCCGATCGAGGCGTGCAGGCCGGCGTAGGCCGCGGTCAGGCGCGGATTGACCTCGAGCACCACCGGCCCGCGCTCGGTCAGGATGATGTCCACGCCAACATAGCCCCACAAGGNNCGACCCGTTGTGCCAGGCGCTCGAGTGCGCCGTCCGCGTCGTCCAGCCCATTCACGGTGCACCCCAGGAAGTGGAAGCGGTTGTCGTGGATCGCCATCCGTTCCAGGTTGCGGGCCAGCACCCGGGCCGCGCCATCGCAGCAGATCAGCGACAGGCTGCCCAGCTTGCCCGCGACGAAAGGCTGCAGCACATAGCCTTGCACCGCGCTGGTCCTCAGCCAGGCCAGCGCCGCCGCGCGGTCGCTGAACAGGCGCGCATCCAGGCATCCGGCGCCGTCGTCCGGCTTGACGACCCAGGCGCCCTGTCCGTCCGGCAGCGATGCGTGGGGCCGGTAGGTGGGAACAGCCGGTACGCCGCTCTCGGCCAGCGCGCGCGCCACCTTGAACTTGCTGGACGCGACTCGCACCGCTCCAGGGGCGCTGCCGAGCAGGATGCGCTTGCCGCGCAGGACG
This sequence comes from Massilia sp. UBA2709, assembly GCA_002354135.1. GTDB lineage: Bacteria > Pseudomonadota > Gammaproteobacteria > Burkholderiales > Burkholderiaceae_D > Telluria. Next base: position 7,549 of record DEKZ01000437.1, read on the forward strand.
TGGCGCGACAGGCTTTCGAGCAGGCCCCCGGACTCCGGCGCCAGCGGCCATACCGCATCGGCCGCCTGCACGCAGGCCGCGAAGCGCTCGCCAAAGGGCAGTTCGGCCAGCGCGTCATCCGGCCCCGCCGCGGCGGCCAGCGTCG
>DEKZ01000090.1 GCA_002354135.1 Massilia sp. UBA2709
CACTCGTGCCCACGCGGATCATGCGAACTGATACCGGCCCACGCAACAGCGCCACGTCCTCCCGCACGGAACCCTACTTCACTCCCTGCAACTCCACCGGCGGCGACGCCAACTCCTCATCAGGCCGCGCCAACTGGCGCTCCCACATCTGCGCATACAAGCCGCGCGACGCCAGCAAACTCTGGTGCGTGCCGCGCTCCACGATCTTCCCGTGGTCGAGCACGATGATCTGCTGCGCATCCGCGATCGTCGACAGCCTGTGCGCAATCACCAGCGTTGTGCGGTTCTTCGCAATCTCCTTCAACTGCCCCTGGATCGCCTGCTCCGACTTCGAATCGAGCGCCGAGGTCGCCTCGTCGAAGATCAGGATCGCCGGATTCTTGAGTAAGGTGCGCGCGATCGCCACCCGCTGCTTCTCTCCGCCCGAGAGTTTCAGGCCGCGCTCGCCGACCATGGTGGCGTAGCCGTCCGGCAGGCTCTCGATGAACTCGTGGATCGAGGCTGCCCGCGCCGCCGCCACGATGTCTTCCCTGCTCGCGCCCGGCCGACCGTAGGCGATGTTGTACTCGATGGTGTCGTTGAACAGCACCGTATCCTGGGGCACGATACCGATGTGGGCGCGCAGCGATTCCTGGGTCACGCTGCGGATGTCCTGCCCATCGATGCTGATCGATCCCCCGTTCACGTCGTAGAAGCGGAACAGCAGGCGCGACAGGGTCGACTTGCCCGAGCCGCTGTGGCCGACCACGGCCGTGGTGGTCCCGGCGGGGATCGCGAAGTCGACGTCGAACAAGATCTGGCGCTTGGCCTCGTAGCTGAACTCGACGTGCGAGAACTCGACGCGCGCGCCCTTCGTCGCCAGCGGCTTCGCATCGGGCGCGTCGGCCACCTCGCGGTTCTGGTCCAGCAGCCCGAACAGGCGTTCCATGTCGGCCAGCGCCTGCTTGATCTCGCGGTAGATCACGCCCAGGAAGTTCAGCGGGATGTACAGCTGGATCATGAACGAGTTCACCAGCACCAGGTCGCCCAGGCTCATGGTGCCGGCAATGACGCCCTCGGTCGCGCGCCACAGGATCAGGGTGACGGCGGTGGCGATGATCAAGGACTGTCCGGTGTTCAGCACCGACAGCGAGGTCTGCGAGCGCACCGCCGCGTTCTCGTAGTGCTGCAGGCCCTGGTCGTAGCGCCTGGCTTCGTAGTCCTCGTTGCCGAAGTATTTCACCGTCTCGTAGTTCAGAAGCGAATCGATGGCCTTGGTGTTGGCCTTCGAGTCGAGCTCGTTCATCGTGCGGCGGAAGTGGGTACGCCATTCGGTGACGACGACGGTGAAGGTGATGTAGGTGACCAGTGCGCCGGCGGTGATGATGGAGAACCAGATGTCGTAGTTGATCACCAGGTAGCCGAGCACCAGCGTGATCTCGACCAGGGTCGGCAGCACGTTGAACAGCGAGTACGAGATGAGCGAATTCACGCCGCGCGTGCCGCGTTCGATATCGCGCGTCATGCCGCCTGTCTGGCGGTTCAGGTGAAAACGCAGCGACAGCGCATGCAGGTGGCGGAACACTTTCAAGGCAATGGTGCGCACCGCGCGCTGGGTGACGCGGGCAAATAAGAATTCGCGCAGCTCGGTGAAGACCGTGGTCGACAGGCGCAGCAGGCCATAGGCGATCAGGGCGCCGACCGGCAGCACCAGCAGGGCTTGCGGGTGCGCGGGATCGATGGCGAGCTGGTCGATCAACTGCTTGAGCACGAGCGGCACGCCGACGTTGGCCATCTTGGCGCCGATCAGCGCGCCGAGCGCGGCGATCACGCGCCATTTATAGACCCAGAGGTAGGGAAACAGGGTGCGCAGCGTGGCCCAGTCGGTGCGTTGCCGGTCCTTGTTATCGGGCGGCGGGAGGGAACTGGTGGAGGAGCGTCGCATGGCAGGGGTCCGGGATTTATGGTTCAATTCGGGACGATTGTAGCTTTTCACGGAAAAACAAGATGACCACGCCAGAAAACGATGCCGCCCCGACCAACCGCCTGCCTGAAGGGAAGATCCCGCAGCTGCGCGTGATGCCGGGGCCGCCGGACGCCAACGTCTACGGAGACGTGTTCGGCGGCTGGATCATGGCCCAGGTCGACATCGCCGGCTCGCTGCCGGCCACCCGCCGCGCGAATGGCCGCGTGGCCACCATCGCGGTCAACTCCTTCCTGTTCAAGAACCCTGTTTTTGTGGGCGACCTGTTGTCGTTCTACGCCGATATCGTCAAGGTTGGCAACACCTCGATCACGGTCTACGTCGAGGTCTATGCCGAGCGCAACCGCCTGCAGTCGAACATCGTCAAGGTGACCGAGGCGACCCTGACCTACGTCGCCACCGGCCCGGACCGCAAGCCGCGCCAGCTGCCGCCGCTGGAGTCCTTGATCTCGCACCAGCAATAAAGCATGCGCGAGGCGCGTCGGACTTTTTTGCTCGACGCGGCGCGCCTTACCGCTGCCGCCGGCGCCGGCCTGGGCTTGTCCGCCAGCGCCGCCGCGGCCGGTCCTTCCTATCCGTTCTCCCTCGGGGTCGCTTCCGGTTCGCCGCTGGCGAACGCGCTGATCCTGTGGACGCGCGTCCTGCCCGATCCACTGCATGCGGCCTCGGCGCCGCCGCTCGCCCTCACCGTGCGCTGGGAAGTGGCCGAGGACGAGGCCTTCCGCAAGATTGCCGCGAAGGGCAGCGCCATCGCCTCCCCTGCCTTGGCCCATAGCGTGCACGGGCTTTGTTGCGTAAATCAGG
>DEKZ01000384.1 GCA_002354135.1 Massilia sp. UBA2709
GTGCTGGACCGCGCCGCGTTGCGCGAGCTCGGCCTGGCGCACGATGTCTGCCCCTACTACCTGGGCAGCGAGATGGCGCGCTGGAGCGACGTCGTCGTCGGCGACTACAACTATTATTTCGACGGCAGCGCGATGCTGTACGCCCTGGCCCAGGCCAATGGCTGGCGCGCCAGCGTGCTGGGCGACGAGGCGCACAACATGGTGTCGCGCGCCCGCGCCATGTACTCGAGCCAGCTCGATCGCGCGGCCCTGGGCCTGGCCCGCGCCGCCGCGCCAGCCCTCGTCAAGAAGACACTGACCAAGGTCGCGCGCGCCTGGGGCGAGATGGACGCCGACGCGCCTGCCCCCTACCAGGTCCTGGCGGCCCCGCCCGAGAAGTTCCTCTCTGCGCTGCAAGGCGCCACCAGCGCCATCAACGACCACCTCGCCGAGCAGGCGGTGCCGCTGGACCCGGCGCTGCAGGATTTTCTTTTCGATGCCCTGGCTTTCCAGCGCCTGGCGGAATCCTTCGGCGAGCATTCGCTGTGCGACGTCACCCGCGCGGGCAAGGACACATTGGTCAGCATCCGCAACGTGGTGCCGGCGCCCTTCCTGAAACCGCGCTTCGAAGGCGCGCATTCGGTGACGCTGTTCTCGGCCACGCTCAGCCCCTGGCATTATTTCGCCGACCTGCTCGGGCTGCCCGAGAACACCGGCTGGGTCGACGTCGAATCGCCCTTCTCCGCCGGCCAGCTGAAGGTGGGAATCGCGGCGCACATCTCGACACGCTACCAGCATCGCTCGGCATCGCTGGCGCCGATCGCGCAGCTGATGGCGCGCCAGTACGCGCAGCAACCCGGTAACTACCTGGCCTTCTTCAGCAGCTTCGATTACCTCGAGCAGGCGGCCGAGTTGTTCGCCCGGGAGCACCCCGAGGTGCCGGTCTGGCGCCAGGAGCGCCGCATGAGCGAGCCCGCGCGCGCTGCCTTTCTCGACCGCTTTGAGCCCGAGGGACGCGGCATCGGCTTCGCGGTGCTGGGCGGCTCCTTCGGCGAAGGCATCGACCTGCCGGGCGCGCGCCTGATCGGCGCCTTCGTCGCCACCCTCGGCCTGCCGCAGCTGAACCCGGTCAACGAACAGCTGCGCGCCCGCATGCAGGCCATGTTCGGCGCCGGCTACGACTACACTTACCTGTATCCCGGCCTGCAGAAAGTCGTGCAGGCGGCCGGGCGGGTGATCCGCACCGAACAGGACCGCGGTGTGGTCTACCTGATCGACGACCGTTTCGACCAGCCCGGTGTACGCGCCCTGCTGCCGCGCTGGTGGCAGGTCGAGCGCCTCGCTACATCATCTCCCTGAGCCTCTGGTAGCCGCTGCGCGAGACCGGAATCCGCTTGCCGTCCTTCAGCACTGCGCACCAGCTGTCCTTGGTTGGCGCCTCGATGCGCGCGATCGCGCCCACGTTCACGATGTAGGAGCGGTGCACGCGCAGGAAGAGCCCAGGGTCCAGGCCCTGTTCGAGTTCGGCCATGCGTCCGTTCTTGAGGTGCGCCCTGCCGGCCGCATGGATCTCGACATAGTCGTCCTGGGCCTCGATCCAGTCTATGCTCTCGGCGGGCACCACATGCACGCGCGCACCGTCACGCACCAGCACGCGCGTCATGGGCCCGTTGCGCCGCGCCGCTTCCGCCACGGTCGCCTCGACCGCTTCCCGGGGCGTGACGCGGCTGCGCACGCTGTCAAGCGCCTGGGCCAGGCGCTCGCGGCTGAAGGGCTTGAGCAGGTAGTCGATCGCCCGCACCTCGAAAGCCTTCAGCGCGAACTGGTCGTAGGCCGTGACGAACACATAGCGGGTGCGTGCGCCCGCCAGTTCCACCACCTCGAAGCCGTCGAGCTTCGGCATCTGGATGTCGAGGAACACCAGGTCGGGATTCAGTTCGCCGATCGCCTTGACCGCCTCGAAGCCGTTCGCGCACTCGGCGACGATCTCGATGTCCAAGTGCTGCGCCAGGTACTCGCGCAACAGCGCGCGCGCCAGGTGTTCGTCGTCCACGATGATGACACGCATGTGCCGTTCTCCCCTTCTTTGTCAGGTGGTGGCTGTCGATACCGGCTCGCTCGTGGCCGGCAACGTGAGGTCGACGCGAAAGCGCTGCGCTTCGCGCGTCCAGTGGATGCTGCCCTCGTGGGCATAGGTCGCGGCCAGGCGCTCGCGCACGTTGGCCAGGCCGATGCCGCAGCCGGCCGCCGGGCCCGGCGCCTCGTCCTCGTCCTCGTCCTCGTCCTCGTCCTCGTCGGCATCGTTCTCGACACGGATGCGCAGCAGCGAACCGGCCCGCCCGGCCTGGATGCGCACCGCGCCGCCGTCGAGGCACCTGCCGATGCCGTGCTTGACCGCGTTTTCCACCAGCGGCTGCAGGATCATCGGCGGCACCAGGCAGTCGCGGACGTCGGCTTGCACTTCGTCCTCGAAGCGCAGGCGTGGACCGAAGCGCACCTGCTCGACCGCGAGGAAGGCGCGCACCAGCGCAAGCTCCTGCGCCAGGGGCACCTTGCGCTGGGCGTCCATGCCCAGGCTGCGGCGGAAGAAGTCCGACAGCTGCAGCGTCATGCTGCGCGCCGCCGCCGGATCGATCGCGGTCAGCGCGCTGATCGAATTCAGGCTGTTGAACAGGAAGTGAGGGTCGATCTGGGTGCGCAGCATGCGCAGCTGGGCTTCCTGGGCCGCCAGCTTCATCTCCAGCTCGCGCCGTTCGAGGTGGCGGGCGCGCTCGAATTCCAGCGCCAGGTACTGGCCGACGGCCGTCAGCCCGTACAGGATCACGCCCAGGCCGAACATCAGCGCGGCGAAGGGACGCGTCACCGTCAGCGGGGCGGGCGCCGCCTCGCGCAGCAGGTCGCTCCAGCCGCTGCCGGCCGCGGTCCACAGCGCGCTGGCGCACACCGCCGTGCAGCCGAACACCGCCAGCACCGCGTACCAGGGCTTGCTGGCCAGAGGATAGGCCCGGCACAGGTAGTAGGAAGAAAAACCGCTGGCGCAGCCGTAGACCAACGCCAGCGGCAAGGCGAACAGCAAGCCCTCGCCCCAACGGCTGCCCGTGGCGGCCACGATCAGGCCCGCCAGCATCAGGCCGAGCAGCAGCCAGGCCGCCAGGTATAACGCGACGCTGCGCCGTGCAAACATCAGTTGCGCACCTCGACCCCACCCATGATCGCGTAACCGCGGATCACCAGGCGCTTGCTGTTGTCGGGCGGCGCCGAGGTCTTCTCGTCGAATCCGCCCATGATCGGGGTGCCTTGCAGGACCACAGTCCAGTCGGGCGGGCACTTGATCGTCACGCCGCCCCAGAACGCGAACACGTTGATCACGGCCTCGCCGGAAGCGATCGAGGCGCCCCGCATGTCGAGCGTGCAGCCGCCCATCACCGCGGTCACTTCGCCGCCGCGGAAGTCCTGGCTGTGCACGCGCCGCTCGAAGCCGCCGAGGATGGCGGTGACGTCCAGCATCTGCGTGTCGTTGTCGGGCGTTCCGGCAGCCAGCTTGTCGTCGACCACGCCGTGGACGCCGACACGCTGCCCGCTCATGGCCCGGTACACCACCATGGCGCCGGCCAGGATCAGGACCAGGGGCCAGGCCATGCGCCAGCTGACATCGATGATGCCGAGCCGGTTCAGGATCATGACGGTGCCGATGCCGATGCCCGCCAGGCCGACCAGGTAGCCGTTCGGCGTCGAGGTGTCGAGCAGCTTGGCGACGCCGGCAAAGATGAACACCAGCGGCCAGAAGGACAGCGCGTCGTGGATCTCGATGACGTCGAGGTTATCGAGCAGGAACAGCAGGCCGACCGCGATCACGAGCAGGCCCATCAGGACCTGGCTGGTCATCCCGCGTTCCGCGCGGCGCGCGCGCCGGGCGGAACGCCGCGCCTCCTTGCCACCGCGTTCTTCGATACTGTCCTTAAACATGGTCCTTCTCCTTCGCAGACGGGAAGCGGCGCGCGATCACGGGCCCGAGCACCAGCTGCAGGCCCCACATCAGGATGAAGAGCGGCCAGCTGTTACGGAAAGTCAGGCCGAGGAAGCCCTCGAACACCGCGAACAGCCACAGTCCGATGAAGACCAGCCACAGGCCATTGGTGAACTCCCTGGCGCTCGGGTAGCCGATGGTCTGGTTGATGCCGGCCACCACCAGCAGCAATGGCCAATAGTGCCATAGCTCGTCGGCATCGGCGATGCCCATGCGGTCGAGCAGGAAAACCAGGCCGACCACGATCAGGACCAGCCCCCACATCATCTGCTTGCGTTGCCTGTAGCTGTTTTCGGTGCCCATTGCATCCTCCGTGTTGTGATGTAAACACGATAACGGGGCTGGCGGCGGCAGGAAAGCGTCTTTCGGCGAATGGCGGCCCGGAAGCGGTGAACGGCGAAGGCTTCGGCGTGTGGCGAAGGGAAACGTCCGTCACCGGCTTCCAGGCAGGACGCAGCGTGGAGTGAGGACGAAAAAAAGCCCGCCTCGAAGGGCGGGCTGGATGGGTTCGCTGGCGCTGCTCAGACGGCAGCGGCCGACAGGTTCATCGGCGGCTGGTTCTTGACCTGGTTGCGGTATTTGGCGCGGGCCGCAGCCTGCTTGACGGCTTCGCGCGCGATGTTGGCGCGGCGAATTTCCTGGCGTTCCTGCTTGCCGCGGTGCTGGGCTTCGTGTTTGTTCCCGATTTTCTTGGTCATGACCTTCTCCTCTGTTGAAACGTTTGCTTGCGCATTCAGGAGCGGTTGGTCGCCATTTTGATATCCGCCGGCATCAGCATCCCCCACCCGAGCTAGCGCCGGATTTCTTCCGGCGTGGGTGGCGGTTTCGGATCGCGCGAACGCCGCTCGAGGTATTCGCGTACCAGGTGCTTCGGTGGATTCTTCGTCATGACAGACATGGCGCCTCCGCTTGCGCTGGCCGCCGCCCCATGGCGACGGCATGGAATCTGGTGCCGATCCTCGAGGCGACCGGCTAACCTGTTGAGATATTTGACGTCCGCCGAATGGAATCGCGGGCGTCTCACTCACACGGCTTCATGATAGCGGCGCGGCCCCGGCTGCACCGTTAAGTGCCGCACACTGTGCGCGATAACCCAGCCGTTCCCGGCGCCGAAAACAAAAAAAGGGGAGCCGAAGCTCCCCTTCTCATGCTGCGTCCGGCGCGATCAGAACTTGTACTTCAGGTTCAGGTAGAACTGGCGGCCGCTCACGTCCAGCTTCTGCTGCTCTTCCTCGCTGTAGCGGTAGTAGGCGCGCTTCACGTTGGTCAGGTTGGTCGCGTCGAAGGACAGCACCAGCTGCGGGGTGATGTTGTAGCTGGCGTTGAAGGCCAGCGTGGTCACCGGTGCGGCCATGGTCGGCGCGGCCGGCATCTCCACGCCGTTGACCTTGTATCCCAGCTGGCTGTTGGTGGTCGGCGACGGCGCGGTGGTGCTGTTCACGTACTCGCCGCGGTAGTTGGCCACCAGTCGCGCCGACAGCGTGTCGTTCTCGAAGTACAGGCCCAGGTTGCCGGCCCACTCGGACGCGCCTACCATCGGGCGGCCGTCGTCGACCTTGGTCTTGGCGCGGCTGACGTTCGAGGTGAAGCCCCATGGCGAGCTGCCGAACGGCTGCTCGTATGCCAGCTCGATGCCGGTGACCTTCGCGCCCTGCTGCGATGCGGTGTTGATGAAGAAGGTCTTCACCACCTGGTCGCGCGGGTCGGTCAGCTCGATCGTCGAGGTGCCGGTATTGCCGGTCTTAACGTAGCCGTCGATCTTCGAGTGGAAGACGCTGGCCGTCACCGCGGAACGGCGCGCGAAGAACCAGGACCAGGACAGGTCCACGTTATCCGAAGTCAGCGGACGCAGGTCCGGGTTCGGGCCGGTGACCTTGCAGCCGTTGGCGTCGCAGCCCGGGGTGCCGAATCCGCTGCCCAGCACGTTGTAGTTCTGGCGGCCGATGGTGCGGCTGGCGCCGAAGCGGGCGATCATGTCCGGATTGATCTCGTAGCGCAGGTTCAGGCTCGGCAGGAAGTTCTTGAACACCTTGTGGGTCGGCGTCTTGTAGTACATCGTGCCCGCCAGCGGGTTGAACGGCTGGCCGTCGTAGTAGGCGGTCGCGTCGCCGGCAGTGGTGATGGCGCCAGGGTAGGCGGCGCAGACGGTGGCCGGCTGGCCCGGTTCGGTGCGCAGGCAGGTACGCGGGTTCGGGATCGGGGTCGCGATCTGGGCGTCGACCACGGTGCGCACGTAGCGCACGCCGACGTTACCCGACCATGGTCCGTTTTCCAGGTTCGCCATCAGGTAACCCGAGCTCTGGCGCTCGCGCATGTCGATTTCCGAGCTGACGCGGCGCTCCCATTCCGGGCTGGTTTCCTTGGTATTGGCCGCGATGTAGGCCTTCAGGGCTTCCGGGGTGTAGGTGAAGCCGGTGTTGTCCCACCAGCCGCCGCCCAGGCCGCTGCCGAAGTTGCCCGGGTAAGGCTGCCAGCCTTCGGTCGGGGTCGCGGTCGGCTGGATGATCTTGCCGTTGGCGTCGAAGGTGTATGTCAGCGGGGTGCGGAAGGCAGGGCCCCAGCGGCCGCTCTTGCGCTTGTGGTCGGCGTGGCGCAGGCCCATTTCCAGCGACTGGACCCAGGCATTGTTCAGCTTGTATTCGGCATCGACCTGGCCGCTCATTTCCTTGTCGGTGGTGCGGATGCCCGACGCGGTGCGGCCGACGATCATGTAGCCGCTGCCGTCCGGGTTGATGCCCGGCTGGTTCAGGCCGGCGCCATGGTACTTGACGTAAGGCGCCTCGTGCAGGCCGCCCATCGCGTACGAGATGCCGGTGCCGTAGCGGGCGAAGGTGGTGCCCTGGTCGAGGTCGGTCTTGCCGACGCCGCGGGTGGTCGAGAACAGGCCCTTCAGGGTCAGGTCCGGCGTCACGCGGTATTTCGCATCCAGGTCCAGGAAGGAGCTGGTCGCCTGGGCGCCGTCGCGGTAGAAGCCTTCCGAGTTGCCGATGTACTGGGGCGTGGTGCCATCCGGGAACACGATGTCGGCGGCCTTCAGCACCTTCAGCTCGTGGCCGTACATGGTGCGCTCGGTAACGATCACCGGATTGCGGATCTGGGCGTAGACGCGCTGGCCGTTCGAGTAGGTGTTGGGCGCACTGTCGACAACGCTACCCAGCGGCTCGTTCTTGCCACGCAGCATGGAGTAGATCGCGCCCGAGGTCAGGCGGCCGTTGTTGTTGGCGTTCATCGACGAGTGGAAACCCGTCATCGTCACGTCGAAGTCGGCGTTCGGCTTGAACTGCATCGAGATCATGCCGCCCTTGCGGTCGCGGACCGATTCCACGAATTCCGAGCTCATCGAACCGGGCAGGCGCACGCCATTCAGGTCGGCCGCCGTGTAGCCGGTGCCGGCCAGCGAAGCGTCGGTGATGCCGAGCATCTTCGAGGTGTCGATGATGTCCCAGCCGCTACTGGCGCCGTAGGCGAAGCGCGAGACCGAGTCGCGGCGCACGTAGCGCTTCTCGGCGAAGCCCTGGGCGATGATGCCGAAGGTGCCGGCGGCGTTCTTCCAGTTGACCGAGGCGTTCAGGTCCGGAGCCGTCTTGTCCGGCAGCTGGGCATAGCTGGCGCCGAGGCTGACCACGCCCGACAGGCGTTCCTTCTGCGACAGCGGCTTGCGGGTGGTGACGTTGATGGTGCCGGCCAAGCCGCCGTCGACGATGTTGGCCTGCGAGGTCTTGTATACCAGCGCCTGGTTCAGCACCGAGGACGGCATCAGCGACAGGCTGGTCGAGCGCGAGCTCGAGCCCTGGTCGCCGACATACCAGTCGCCACCGGAGACGGTGTGGCCATTGAACAGGATCAGCGACATGTCCGGGTTGGTGCCGCGCATCGAGACCTTCTCTGCCTCGTCGTAGTCGGTGCGCACGGCCACGCCGGCCAGGCGCTGCAGCGAGTCGGCCAGGTTCTTGTCGGGCATCTTGCCCACGTCTTCCGCCGTGATCACCTCGACGTTGGCGGTAGCGTTCTTCTTGACGCTGAGCGACTTGGCCATCGACGCACGGATACCCGTGACTTCGACGGTCTGCATCGGGGCTTGCGCCTCGGCGGTCTGCGCCATGGCCGGCAAGGCGGTCAGGCCGAACATCGCCATCGAAACGGCTGCCGCCAGCGGCTTCTGCTTGAACATGATCTCTCTCTCCTGGTATAGATATTGGTGTAGTGCACGGCAGTCGGTTCGCTGCCATGTTATAAGTATTAGCTATAAGCAAATATTTTGGATAATCACTTGTCGTCTCTCAACTATAACTTGAAGGAATGTACACAATGAGCAACAAGTGGTTATGGCCGTCTCACGAATTTTCATTATCAAAATGGCTCGGCCCGCGTTAGCGTCGTGATTTTCGCCACCCAAGGACACCATCCATGCGTCTTGCCTGCCTGCTCGTCGCCAGCGCCGCCCTCGCCGGTTGCGCCACCTCGCCTTCCCGGAATGCACAGCCGGCGCCGGCTCCGACGCCGCTGGCGACCATCCTGCAAAAGCAGATCTACCAGATGAGCCCCAGCGAGGCGGGGCGCTACGTGGCCTGGCAGCACGAAGCCGAGCCGGACCTGCGCAAGCGCATCGCAGCCATCGGCCGCAAGAACATCGGCCAGCCCTACATCCTGAATCTGCTGGGCGAATTCCCGTTTGAGGTACACGACAACCTGCCCCTGTTCAGCCTGGATCACAGCGACTGCGTCGTGTTTGCGGAACACACTTACGCAATGGCCCTGTCGCGTTCGTGGGAAGAGTTCTTCTGGATGCTGCAGCGCATCCGCTACAAGGACGGCGTGATCGGCGTGGCCACGCGCAACCACTACACGGAACTGGACTGGAACGTGTCGAACCGCTGGCTCGTCACCGACATCAGCGCCGACCTGGCCGGCGCCAACGGTCCGGCCTACGATATGCGGGTGGACCGCGCGCGCTTCCTCCGGACCCGCCACAACACGGTGCGCGACATTCCGGTCGAGACCAGCCGCCAGGCCTTCGTGCCGAAGGAACAGGTCGCAAGCATCGCCAGCCAGCTGCAGGAAGGCGACTTCGTGAACGTGATCTCGACCAGGGATGGCGAGCACTGGGCGTCGCACGTGGGCCTGGTGGTGCTGGGGCCGAACGGCGAGCGCCACTTCCTGCACTCGGCGGAGCCGAAGGTGCGCGAGGAGACTTTCGCATCCTTCATGGCGCGTGCGGCCGAGCGTGAAGCGAAGAATGCGCGCGAAGGCAGGAATGGCCAACGCCTGGCCGGCTTCAAGTTCCTGCGCCTGAACGAGAACATCGTGGTGCCACCGATGGCGCCGCAGCCGCGTCCGGGCACCTGACGCTGATCCCGGGGCGCTGCCGCGCGCC
>DEKZ01000244.1:0-217 GCA_002354135.1 Massilia sp. UBA2709
TTGCCGGCGCCGGCGTCGTCACGGCCTGGGCGCGGGCGTGGCCGACCCACAGCAGGGCCGCACCAAGTATCAGTAGCGCATGCGCATTTTTCATTCTTGTTGTCATGTTCTTAGCTCCATTTGTCAACACGCTAAGAACGTTTTACGCCGATTACAGCCGCGTTTCTGTACGCTGTCGAACACAACAAGAAGATGTTTTTTTGACATATCAAACAGG
>DEKZ01000244.1:333-3948 GCA_002354135.1 Massilia sp. UBA2709
CACCTTTTGCCAGGAGAACAATATGAAGACCACCCGTACTCTTGCCGCCGCCGTCGTCGCGGCCACCGCGATCCTGTCGGGTTGCGCCAGCAATACGCCGTCTTACAGCAACAATGGCTACAACAGCGGTTACAACAACACTGCCTCGATGGGCTACGGCACCATCGAATCGATCCAGGTGACCCAGGCCGAGAACCGCACCAGCGGCGCCGGCGCCGTCGTGGGCGGCCTGGTCGGCGCACTGGCGGGCAACCAGGTCGGCAGCGGCAGCGGACGGACCGCGGCCACCGTGGCCGGCGCCGTCGGCGGGGCGATGGTGGGGCGCAATATCGAGCGCAATGCGCGCGGCAAGCAACGCTACGAAGTCGTGGTGCGCTATTCGGGTAACGGTTCTACCCAGACCCTGCAGTACGAGAACGATCCTGGCTTCAAGGTCGGCGACGCCGTGCGCGTGAACGACGGGGTGCTCTCGCGCGACCAGTGAAGGGCTCGTGTTCCCCGTGAGGAAAAAAGTTCAGCCCCGGAGGTTCGCGGTCTCGTGTCGAAACCCTGAACTTCCGGAGCCGATGATCCGTGTACCGGGCCGGACCCGGCGGTAAGGATATCGCTCAGGCCGTGGCGAGGATCTGGTCGTCGCCGGCGGCGTCCAGCTCGGCCTTCTGCTTGGCGCCCGCCTGCTTTGTGCGCGAACGCGAGGGCGGCAGCCGGCGCAGGGTCTTGAGCGCCTCGGCGTCCTTGATGCCGATGGTGCGCTGGTCGACGGTGATCAGGCCGATCTCGTTGAAGGCCGACAGCGTGCGGCTCACGGTTTCCAGGGTCAGGCCGAGGTAGCTGCCGATCTCGTGGCGCGTCATGCGCAGGTTGAACAGCTTGCTCGAGTAACCCATGGCCGCGAAGCGGTCGGCCAGCGACACCAGGAAGCGCGCGACGCGGGCTTCGGCGGACAGCGCGCCGAGCATGCCGATCATGGCCTGTTCGCGCACCAGTTCGCGGCTCATGACGCCGTACATCAGGTTTTCCAGCTCCATGTGCACGCGGCCCAGGGCGGTCAGCTTCTTGAACGGCAGCAGGATCAGGTCGCAATCCGACAGCGCCACCGCCTCCGAAGCGTAGTGGCGGGTGTGGATGCCGTCGACGCCGAGCATGTCGCCCTTCATGGGGAAGCTCAGCACCTGTTCGTTGCCGAATTCGTCGATGAGGACGGTTTTCAGGAAGCCGGAGTTGACGATATACAGGGTGTCGAAGGCCTGGCCGATGGTGTGGACACGCTGGCCGGTCTTGAACTGCACGTGCTGGAACAGCAACTCCTCGGAATTGACCGAGACCGCGGCCGGGATATGGAGCAGGTCGCAGACCTCCTTCAGGTTGGACCACAGCCGGCCCTGGCGTTGGCGCCCGGCTTCCATCGGGGCCGAATGCATGGTCGACGTGCTGGCATTGCGTTGATCTGTCGTTGGCTGGGACTGCATGCTCATCTCCAGTGAAGGAATCATTCGGGCTTGGCCAAACGGGCCGCGCCAGTACTTCAATAGGAATTCAGAAAAGCGGCAGGCTTGGCTTACGGTGAGAAAGTAGATCGCAAGCAAGTCGAAACGCTGGATTCAGTATGCCAACACGAGTTCGGCAGGGGTATCAGCAATGGCTGAATGTGTAGGTAGGACGGTTGGTAGGAATGTAGGAATATTCTTACCGAAACTGCATGCCGTCGAAGGAGAGGAGGGCGATCACATACCGGACACGATATCCGGTTTGCGCAAGCCCCGCGTTGCGCTGGTGGCACGAATGCTACTGGACGGTGTCAAACTTTGTTCACCCAATGCTTCGTGCCGGCGAAAAACCCGCCAGGGCGCTGACAAGGTCTTCCAGACCGCGGCGCGGCGCCGACGGTGGGCTTGCGGCCGGACGGCGCCGCGCAGCCCCGGGTGTTACCGATCCCTCAAGCTTTCATTGGCGCCAGCAGGCGGTGCGCCACCGCGTACTGGACCATCTCCGACAGCGAGGTCATGCCCATCTTCTGCATGATGCGGGTCTTGTGGGTGCTGACGGTTTTCACCGACAGGTGCAGGTTGTTGGCGATCTCGGTGATCGACTTGCCCCCCACCAGCAGCGAGAATACCTCGAATTCGCGGTCCGAGAGCTGTTTGTGCAGCAGCTGCTCGTTCGGCGCCATGATGTTGAGGGCCAGCTGCTCGGCCACCTCGGTGCTGATGTACGGGCGGCCCGAGGCAACCTTGCGGATGGCGCCGACCAGCTGGGTGCCCGCGCTTTCCTTGGTCAGGTAGCCCTGGGCCCCGGCGCGGATCGCGCGCACCGCGTATTGTTCTTCCTCGTGCATGGTCAGGATGAGGATCGCCAGCTTGGGCGCCTCGCTGCGCACCTGGCGGATCAGGTCGACGCCGCTGCGTCCGGGCATCGACAGGTCCAGCAACAGCAGGTCGAAGCCGCCCTGGCGCACCAGCGACAGGACCTCGAAGCCGTTGGTGGCCTCGCCGACGATCTCGACGTCGAGCGCGCCGTCGAGGATGCGCTTGAGTCCTTCGCGCATGATGGTGTGATCATCTGCGATGACGATTCTTATCATGTTGCACTCCCCCAGTGCCGCGGCAGTCCGTGGCTGTCTCTATCATCAGTGCGCGCCGCGGGCGGGTGCGCCCCGGCGCGCTCCCTTTCCGGCTCAGCTTGCGGCCGGTTCGCTGATCAGGCGGTGCACCAGCACCGGCTTGGTCGTATGCGACAACACCTTGTTGGTGACGCTGCCGAGCAGGATCTGGCCCCAGCCGCTGCGCCCGTGCGAACCCATGAAGATCAGGTCGCAGCCCTGCTGCTCGGCGACCTCGACGATTTTCATGGCGGTGGCGTCGGAAAACGCCGTCATGCAGCTGTGCTGCAGGCTGGCCGCGGCGCAGGAGCGCATGATGCGGCCCATGTAGTCCTCGCCCATGCGCTTCATCTGCTCGACATATTCCTCCTCGCTCGGGTACGAGGGCGGAATGATTTCGACATAGACGGGGTACTGGTACTCGGGCGCGACGAACAGGGCCAGCACTTCGGCGCCCATTTGCTGCGCGAACTTGACGCCGGCGCAGGCCGTGTGTTGCGACACGGCCGAACCGTCGGTGGTGATCAGAATTTTCCGGTACATGTTGAGCCCTCCCTGACAGCACGTATTGTGGCGCCTGGCACGCGGCCGGGGGATTGTGATAACGCAACCTGTTGACTTTGCTCAAACATGACTTCGCTTACGCAAGAGCCCTCAGGAAATGGGTGCACAATCGACGCGACCACAAAAACAACACCTGGCTTGTGAAAAGATTCAGGAACCGCAGGTTTTTATTGTCGCGGAATTAAGTTTTCTTGTCCATTTTGTTGTACCGCGATCTCCGACATTTACCTAGGGCAACTACGCTGCTACACTCGCTGACTACTATTTGGGGCTTCCAGCGAAGTGGATCACGCGCGCGGAAGTCCGCATTACCCAACGGACCGAAGCATGCAGATCGTGACATTTATATTATGGAGAAGCAGGGATTATGACCGACGCCGCTGACGATTTCGACGCACTTTTCGAGGAAGTGGCGGCCCAGCGTGCCAGCGCGCCGGCCCCGGCCGCGCCGG
>DEKZ01000320.1:0-440 GCA_002354135.1 Massilia sp. UBA2709
GCGCGTCCGAGGCGTCCAGCAGCAGCGCCTGCCCCGCGTCGCGCCGGCCCTGGGAACCGATCCGGTGATGCTCGAAACCCGTCATCGCGGGCTTGAAGCTGTCGACGCCGGCCGCGGTGCCGATCCATAGCCGCCCGGTGCGGTCGAGCGCCAGCGAGGTGATGTCGTCGCTGGCCAGGCTGGCGGGGTCGCCGGGAACATGGTGCCAGCTGGTGAAGCGGCCGCTGGCGATGTCGAAGTGCTGCAGGCCATCGCCGGTACCGATCCACAGGCCGCCCTTGCCGTCGTCGGCGATGGCGCGCACGTGGCGGTTGCCGTTGCCGCGCCGCGCCGGTTCGTCCGGGAGGAAGTGCTGGAAACCCTGGGCCGCGGCGTCGTAGCGCGCCAGGCCGCCGTCGGTGCCGATCCACAGGCGCCGCTGCGGGTCGACGTGCAGCACC
>DEKZ01000320.1:641-3576 GCA_002354135.1 Massilia sp. UBA2709
CGCCGGCCAGCGCCAGCAGCAGGAGCAACAACAGCGCCCTCATGCCCGGCCCGCCGCTCCTGCCGGGGTATGCGGGCACGGGAACGCCGGGCGCGACGATCGCGCGCCGCGTCCTGTCAATGGGCCTTCACTTGTTTGTTCCGTATGCACCCCGCAAGGGTAACAAACAAAATGGAGCCGAAGGGAAATTATTGTTGCTTAATCACCCTTTGCGATGCCTTCGCGTCGCGGATCTGCACCACCGAACCACCAGGGCTCGCCATGAATGGACATTCTCATAATGCCGTGCAGGCCGGAATTCTGTTCGGTCTGCTGCACCTTGTGGCCGCGCACCTTCAGCGCATCCACGGTGGACTGCGGGAAGCGGCCCGCCTCGAGTTCGGTCGGACCGTTGCGGCTGCCGAAATTCGGCAAGGCGATCGCCTGCTGCATGTTCAGGCCCCAGTCGAGCGTACCGACCAGGGTCTTGGCGACGTAGTTGATGATCGCAGGTCCCCCGGGCGAACCCACCGCCAGCACGAGCTTGCCGGTCTGCTTGTCGAACACGATGGTCGGCGACATGGCGCTGCGCGGACGCTTGCCCGGCTGGACCCGGTTCGCCACCGGGCCGTCCTTGTCGCGCGAGGAGAAACTGAAGTCGGTGAGCTGGTTGTTGAGGATGAAGCCGTCGACCATCTGGCGCGAGCCGAAGGCGTCTTCGACGGTGGTGGTCATCGACAGGCCGGCGCCGTGGCCGTCGACCACCACCAGGTGCGAGGTGGACGGCGTCTCGATGGCATTGTCCCTGCCCCAGTTCCACGCCATTTCCAGGCCCAGCGGATTGCCGGCCGGCGCCTCGCCCATCGAGCGTTCCCCGATCAGGGCGGCGCGGCGCGCCAGGTAGTCCTTGTCGATCAGGGCCGGCAGGCCGCGCCCGGGCAGCGGCACGAAGTCGGTGTCGGCCGCGTAGCGGTTGCGGTCGGCATAGGCCAGGCGCCCCACTTCCGAGAACAGGTGCACGGCATCCGGCCCCGGCACACCGTTCGTGGGCGCCAGCGCACGCATGTCGCGCGTCTCGAACATGCCCAGCATCTGGGCCACGGCGATGCCGCCCGAGGACGGCGGCGGCATGCCGCAGACGGTGTAGACGCGGTAGTCGCTGCAGACCGGCTCGCGCACCTTGGGGCGGTAGTCGGCGATGTCCTTCGCCGTCAGCAGACCCGGATTGGTCGGGTGCGACTTCACCTTGTTGGCGATGTCGCGCGCGATATGGCCCTTGTAGAAGGCGTCCGCACCCTTGGCCGCGATTTCGCGCAGGGTCTTGGCCAGGGCCGGGTTCTTCAGCAGGTGGCCGACCGGCCAGGGCTGGCCTTCCTTGTCGTAGAAGTAGCCGGCCGCGACCGGGTCCTTGCGCAGGTGGGCGTCCCACATCAGCATGCCGTTCAGGCGTTCGCTGACCGGGAAGCCCCGTTCGGACAAGCGGATCGCCGGCGCGAACAGGGTTTTCCAGGGCAGCTTGCCGTGCTGCTTGTGGGCCAGTTCCAGCATGCGCAGCACGCCCGGCGCGCCGACCGAACGCCCGCCGACGATGCCGGCGGTGCGCGAGAGCGGGGTGCCGTCGGGCTTTTCGAACAGGTGCTCGTCGGCGGCAAGCGGCGCGGTCTCGCGGCCGTCGAAGGCCTGGGTCTTCCTGCCGTCGTAGTGCACGAGGAAGGCGCCGCCGCCGATGCCCGAGCTTTGCGGCTCGACCAGGGTCAGCACCATCTGGGTGGCGATCGCGGCGTCGATGGCGCTGCCGCCTTTCTTGAGGATCTCGTAGCCGGCTTCGACCGCCAGCGGATTGGCGGCCGCCACCATGTACTTGCGCGCGGCCCAGCCGGCCTTCTCGGTGTAGCCGGTGGCGATTTCAGGGGCGCGCTGGGCGGCATCCTGGGCGAATGCCGGGCCGGCCGGCGCAGTGAACGAAGCCAGGGCAGCCAGGACGGCGGCGCAGGCAGGCATCTTCAACGTGGTCATGGACTCTCCAAAAAGAAGCAAGGGCGTGACCGGCCAGCGGCCGTGCACGCCCAACATCGTCTGGCATCCTACATCAAATTGTCAGATGCTTCACAACTGCACTAACGGGGTCTCGCCAAACCGTAGCGAGCGGCAGGGCCGGGGGGCNNCATGCGGATTGCGCCGTCGAGACGGATGGTTTCGCCATTGAGCATCACGTTCTCGATGATGGCTTTCGCCAGGTGCGCGTATTCCTTCGGCATGCCCAGGCGCGGCGGGAACGGAACCATCTTGCCCAGCGAGTCGCGCACTTCCTGCGGCATGCCCATCAGCATCGGGGTTTCGAAGATGCCCGGCGCAATGGTCATCACGCGGATGCCGCTGCGCGCCAGGTCGCGCGCCATTGGCAGGGTCATGCCGGCCACCGCTGCTTTCGAGGAACCGTAGGCGGCCTGGCCGATCTGGCCGTCGAAGGCCGCGACCGAGGCGGTGTTGATGATGATGCCGCGCTCGCCGTATTCGGCTGCTTCGGTATTGCCCATGGCTTCAGCGGCCAGGCGCGCCATGTTGAAGGTGCCGACCAGGTTGATGTTCACGGCGCGCTGGAACACGTCCAGCGGGTGCGGACCATCCTTGCCGACGGTCTTGACGGCCGGCGCCACGCCGGCGCAGTTAACCAGGCCGCGCAGGGTACCCAGGGCGACCGCCGCTTCGACCACGGCCTTGCCATCGGCCTCCGAGGTCACGTCGCACTTGACGAACTGGCCACCCAGCTCGGCCGCCAGGGCGGCGCCTGCCTCGGCCTGCACGTCGGCGATGACGACCTTGCCGCCCGCCTCGGTGATCATGCGCGCAGTAGCTGCTCCCAGGCCCGACGCGCCGCCGGTGACGATGAACACATTGTTCTGAATTTGCATGGTTTTCCCTTTTCGAGTTCTTTTTGACGTTTACGTTAACGTCA
>DEKZ01000320.1:3679-3927 GCA_002354135.1 Massilia sp. UBA2709
ATGCAACGCAGCCATGGAGGTCTTGATAGACGCTCTAAAAGCATTGCATTGTTTTGCCGTGCTGGGTGCACAGGCGGCCCTGGCTGCTGACAGCCGCGTTGCCCACGCCGGTCTGGTAACGCGTGCCGGCGGCGTCGCTGCAGGTATTGCCGAGGCAATTCACCTGCTCCGGACCGGGACGCAGGGCCGCCGGTTGCGCGACCGGCGGCGCGGCCAGCGGCACGCCGGGCGCAGGCTGGACCTCGGGC
>DEKZ01000053.1 GCA_002354135.1 Massilia sp. UBA2709
GGCAGCGCGGCGGTCACGGCGGCGGCCAGGCGCGGCGCCGCGGCGCGCACGGCATTGACCGCGTTGAGCTGGTCATCCACCAGCGCATTCAGCAGCTCCGTGGTCGGATACTGGTCGAGCTGGGCATGGTCCTGGGCGGGGGTTTCGGTCTTCAGCATGGTCGCGGCGGTCCAAACGGGATTATCGATAAAACCAGTGTAATACCAATTACGCAAGACCTCCCATGAAAGGAAGGCCCGTAGTTATGCCCAAAAGTTATGCCGAGAAGTGACGTGGCGCGGAATTCGGCAACTCAGGCAGGCGTCCGCCGCAGCTCGGCGACGAAGTCGTAGTAGTCGCTGCGGCAATACGAATGGGTCAGCTCGACGGCCACGCCCGACTCCAGGTAACCTACGCGGGTAATGAACAGCACCGCCTGGCCTTCCGGCACGCCGAGGCGCTCGGCCAGCTCCTTCGAGGCGTTCATGGCGCGGATATGCTGCAGGGCACGCACCGGCACCTGGCCGCCGCGCTCGAGGTGGGCATACAGCGAATGCGCCACCTCCTGCGGATCCGGCAGCACATTGGCCGGGATCACGCTGGTTTCATACGCCATCACCACCTCGTCGGCCAGGCGCAGGCGTTCCAGGCGCGCCACTCGCGCGCCGGGCGACAGGCCCAGCGCCAGCTGCTCGTCGGCGTCTGCCGCCACCACCTCGCGGCGCAGCCAATGGGAATTCGGCGTATAGCCGCGCTGCTGCAACTGCTCGGAAAAGCTCGACAGGTTCGACAGCGGCTGCTCGATGCGCGGGGCGATGTAATTGCCCGAGCCGCGGCGGCGCACCACCAGGCCCTGTTCGACCAGCTGGTCGATCGCCTTGCGCGCTGTGACGCGCGAGACGTCGAGCTGCTCGGACAGGGTGCGCTCGGAGGGCAAGGCCTGGTCAGCCTGGTAGCGCCCCTCCCGCACGTCCTGCATCAGCTTGCGCGCCAGCTGCATGTACAGCGGGGAGTTGTCGTTTAGGTCGACCTTGAAGTCGGTGATGGGCTGGTTCATAAACGCCAAGTGTAAGGGCAGCGCCGCGCCCGCAAGCAAAAATGTGCGTGCGCAGGCTTTATTATTTGCGCGGCAGCATAGCAAAAAGTGATACGGCGTTCACGGCATTTCATTGGCAAGCGCGGCGGGCAGTACCTATGCTCGGGCAAGGCCATACAGGAGAGGACAGGCATGAATCAGGACAGGCGTACGGTATTGGGACTGGCATTGCTGGGGGCGGTCGAACCCTTGTGGGCGATGGCGCCGGGTAGCGCGAATGGGGCACATGCGGCGGCGCAGGATGCGGCACATGCGCAGCTCGAACGCGCGCTGGCGGCGACCGTGCTGGATCCCGCCTGCGAGCTGGCCAGCCTGGCGGTGCTGGCGATCCGCGGCGGCAAGCCCGTCTTCGAAGGCGCCTGGGGCCGCCGCCGCATCGGCGCCACGCCCGCCCAGGACCTGCCGACCACGTCCGACACCCTGTACCGCATCGCCTCGATCTCGAAGATGATGACCACACTCGGCCTGATGCGCCTGCTGGAAGACGGTAAGCTTGCGCTCGACGCCGACGTCTCCGCCTACCTGGGTTTTACGCTGCGTAACCCGCATTTCCCGGACCGCGCCATCACCCTGCGCCAGTTGCTGACCCACCGCTCCTCGCTGCGCGACGAGGCCGGCTATTCCTTCCCGGCCGGCACGGCGCTGCGCGACGTCCTGGTCCCGGGCGGCGCCCTGCATGGCGCGGGTGCGATGTGGTCGTCCAAAGCAGGGCCCGGAGAGTATTTCACCTACTGCAACCTCGGCTGGGGCCTGATCGGCACGCTGATGGAGCGCGTCACGGGCGAGCGCTTCGACCGCCTGATGCGGCGCCTGCTCCTGCAGCCGCTGGGCCTGGAGGGCGGCTACAACCCCTCCGAGCTGCCGCCGCAAACGCTGGCCAGGCTCGCCACCCTGTACCGCAAGCGCACGGTCGACACCGAAGTCTGGAACGCGGCCGGCCCCTGGATCGCCCAGGCCGACGACACCAGCGCCCGGGCGCCTGCCGCGCCGCCGGGCCTGGAGCACTACGTGATCGGCGACAACGCCACGCCCTTCAGCCCCACGGGCGGCCTGCGCATCTCGGCGCGCGGCCTGGGCGCCATCATGCTGATGCTGATGAACGGCGGCGTGCACGAGGGACAACGCATCCTGAAGGCGGAGACGCTGGAACGCATGTTCGCACGCCAGTGGACCGCGGACGGCCAGGGCGGCAATGGCGACACCCTGAACGGCTTTTTCAACGCCTGGGGCCTGGGCAATGCGCAGTTCCCGGACCAGCCGGGCATGCGCCTGGTCGAGGGCGGTTTCGACGCCGTCGGCCACCTCGGCGACGCCTATGGGCTGCGCTCGGTATTCGCCTTCGATCCGACGCGGCGCAACGGGATGATCGTGCTGGTCGGCGGCACATCCAGCGATCCGGGCAACCAGAAGGGTCGCTATTCCGCACTCGCCAGCTTCGAAGAAAAAGTGCTCACCGGTATGTTTCGCCATGTCATTGTTGGCTAAACGTACGCAAGGCGCATAAAACGTGCATGACCGGCGGTTATGGCGTGACATGTCACTTTCATTAGCCCGAAAAGGTGCCAGCCCCTAAGCTCCTCCTTTATGTCAGCAAACAAAAGTGTGTCGGGATGCAGCAACGGGGCCAGCAAAAAAGGCAGCAAGTAATCGTCATCGGTGGCGGGGTCGTCGGCCTCACCTCGGCCTGGTGGCTGCTCGAGGCCGGCTTCGAGGTGAGCCTGGTCGAGCGCGCTCCCGAGCTCGCCAGCGGCGCCAGCTACGGCAACGGCGGCCAGCTGAGCTACCGCTACGTGTCTCCGCTGGCCGATGCCGGCGTGCCGCTCAAGGCCATCGGGTGGCTGTTCCAGGAACACGGGCCGCTGCGTTTCAGGCCGGAAGCCGACCTGCGCCAGTGGACCTGGCTGGCCAGCTTCCTCGGCCAGTGCACGGCCGCGGCGAACCGCCGCACCACGGCGAAGTTGCTGGAACTGGGCGAATGGTCGCGCGCCGGCATGCAGGAACTCGGGTCCCTCATTTCGCCCGACGATTTTGCCTGGCGCGACGCCGGCAAACTCGTGGTCTACCGCTCCTCGAAGATCTTCGAACAGGCTGCCGGCAAGGCCACGGCCGGCGACATCTGGACCGGCGCCGAATGCGCCGAGCGCGAACCCTCGCTGGCGGCGGCGCGCAGCCAGCTTGCCGGCGGCATCTACAATGCCGGCGAAGCGGTGGCCGACTGCCATGCCTTCTGCGTGGCCCTGGCCGAGCGGGTGCGGCTTCACCCGCGCTTCAAGGGGTTCATCCATGCCAAGGTGGAGCGCATCGTCGCCACCGGCGGCCGCGTGGTCGGCCTGGATACGAACATCGGCGCACTCGGCGCCGACGCTTTCGTGCTGGCGTCCGGCATCCAGAGCCGCAACCTGGCGGCCCACGTCGGCATCAAGCTGCCGCTCTACCCGCTCAAGGGCTACAGCCTCACCGCGCCGATCCGCCCGACCGACATCGGCCCGCAGATCAGCGTCACCGATTTCGAACGCAAGGTGCTGTACGCGCGCATCGGCGACAAGCTGCGGGTGGCGGCCATGGTCGACATGGTCGGCGAAGACCTCACGCTCAATCCGAAACGCATTGGAAGCCTGACGCGGCAGGTGCGGGAAACCATGCCGCACGCGGCCGACTACAGCCAGGTATCAAGCTGGGCCGGCTTGCGCCCGGCGACGCCGAACAGCGCCCCCATCATCGGCGCCACGCCGCTGGCCAACCTGTGGCTGAACGTCGGCCACGGGCCGCTCGGCTTCACCTTTGCCGCCGGCACGGCGCGCATCCTGAGCGACCTGATGCAGGGCAAGGCGCCGCCGTTCGCGCTCGACATGCTGGCCTTGAAGAACTGATTCAGCCGTCGATCGCGGCAATCACCCGTTCGAAATCCGGATCGTCGAAGTCCTCGTAGGCGCTGATCAGCTCCACCAGCACGCGCACGGCGCGGCGTTCCTCCGGCGTCAGGTGCGGGTTCCAGCAATCCATCAGGAGCACGATGCGCGGCAGCGCCGAGCGGTTCCAGGCCTCGTGCAGGAAGGTGTCGTCGAACATCACCGGTTCGCCCTCGCGCCACGCATGCTCGCCGCCGCCGAACACGTGCAGCACGCAGTCGTCCGGCACCAGCAGCGGCAGGTGATACACCAGGCGCGTATTGGTCACGCCATGGTGGGGCATGATGTGGGTGCCCGGCTGCAGCACCGAGAAGCAGATTTCGGGGGCCTGGCCTGCGATCTCGCAGCGCTCGATGCTCTCGAGCAGGCTGGACGTGAGCGGGCAGCGCGCATGGTTGTCGTCGTAGCGCCGCCCATGGCGGTAGAAGAAGAAGGCGTCCCAGGCCGGCTTGGGCCCGTCGCCGTCGAGATAGCCCTTCGTGCTCTGGCCCGGCTTGAAGCTCAGGAAGGATTCGAGGGCGCCGTCGCCGTGCAGCACGGACAGGGCCTCGGCGCGGATGCCGTCCCAGGCCTCGACCAGGCGCGC
Organism: Massilia sp. UBA2709; assembly: GCA_002354135.1. Lineage (GTDB taxonomy): Bacteria > Pseudomonadota > Gammaproteobacteria > Burkholderiales > Burkholderiaceae_D > Telluria. The sequence continues at coordinate 4,571 of DEKZ01000053.1, forward strand.
GCTCCAGGCCTGCAAATCCGGGGCGTGGAAGGGACCTTCGGCAAGACCGGGGAAGAACAGGAACTTGGGCGCTTGATGGGGGCTGCGGGGACGGTCCTGGACGCGGCCGAGGTAGGCGTTCATCGCGTGCACCACGCGCCGCATCGCCGCGGCGCCGTGGGTCGCCAGCACTTGCTGCAGGCCCTGGCCCACCGTGTCGTAGAGCTGGCGGTTGACGTCGGCGATCACGCCCTGGATCACCGGGCGCCATGGCGCCGGCGTGGTCGCCATGTTCTGGAAATAGCCGGCGCGGCGGCCGTGCCGCAAACCGTTGGCGCGGGCGCGGATCGCGTCGCGCTTGAGTCCCGCGCGCTCGAGCGTATCGCCCAGCACCATCCAGCCGAAGGTGCTGTGCGGTTCGGAGGCAAGCAGGGAACGCAGGGCGCCGGCCGCCGCCCCCAGTTGTCCCGCACACAGGCTGGCATGCGCCTGCTGGAGTTGGTCGGCGGGCGAATTGGCGGATAAAACGGGCGAAGCAAAGGCGGTGGTGCTCATTTGCGGCGATGTCGTATGCATGTGTATGTACGGTATTTACACGTTAGCACAGCTCTAGTATTGACATCAATTGCCAAAGAAAAATTTTTGTTCTCGATAACAGAAAACCTGCATCTCACCGGCCCCTGCAGCCTCGTAGAATGGGACATTTCATTGCGGAGGCGAAGGCATGACCGATCCCCTTTTTTTTCCCGACGCCCAGGCATTTCGCGGCTGGCTGGAAGCCAACGCCGCCAGCGCCAGCGAACTGCTGGTCGGCTTTCACAAGGTGGGCAGTGGGCGACCGAGCATGTCCTGGTCGGAATCGGTCGACGAGGCCCTGTGTTTCGGCTGGATCGACGGGCGCCGCAAGCGCATCGACGACGCCAGCTATACGATCCGCTTCACGCCCAGGAAAGCAGGCTCGATCTGGAGCGCCGTGAACATCGCGAAGATGGAACAACTGCGCGCTGCCGGGCGCATGACGCCGGCAGGCGAACGGGCCTTCGCACTGCGCACCGAAGCCAGATCAGGCGTGTATTCGCATGAACAGGCCCAGGCGGCCGAGCTGACCGCGCAGGAGACCGCTGCGTTCCAGGCCGACGCCCCGGCCTGGGCCGACTTCGAGACGTTGCCGCCGGGCTACCGCAAACGGGTGCTGCACTGGATTACCACGGCGAAAAAACCCGAGACCCGGGCGGCAAGGCTGGCGAAACTGATGCGGGCCTGCGCAGCCGGCAAGCGTCTCGCCTGAGCTTGCACGGCCGGACGCTGCGGCCGCTTGAAAATCGCGGATAATCCGGCCATGTCTACCAAGAACGTCTCCTCCGGGAGCTGCCCCTGCGGCGGCCCCAGCCTTGCCGCCTGCTGCGGCCCCTACCTCGCCGGCGACGCCCTGCCGCCCACGGCCGAGGCGCTGATGCGCTCGCGCTACACCGCCTACACCCAGCGCAACGAGGATTACCTGCGCGCCACCTGGCATCCGAGCACCCGCCCGCATGACGCCATCCTCGACCAGGACGAGAACCTGCGCTGGCTCGGCCTTGAGATAAAATCTGCTTTACGTTTACGTCAACGTAAAGCAGAATTGCCGGATCATCCAGATAGCGATCGAGACAGCGATCGGAATACGGTTGAATTCGTCGCCCGTTTCAAGGTCGGCGGACGCGCGCACAGGCTGCATGAAGTCAGCCGCTTCCTGCGCGAACCCGACCCGGACCTCGGCGGCACGCCCCGCTGGTTCTACCTGGACGGCACTTTCCCAAAATAAGAGTGCCCGGCAAGGCCCTCGGTGCAGGTGAGGAGGGGTTTGTCAGGCGCTACAGAGACTAGAGGACGGCAATGCCCCATATCGAGAGCAAACTCAACCCGCGCAGTGACGATTTCAAAGCGAATGCGACGGCCATGCAGCAGATCGTGGACGATTTGCGCGCGAAAGTGGCGGCGATAGCCGAAGGCGGCGGCGAAGCGGCGCGCGCCAAGCACGTCGCCCGCGGCAAACTCCTGCCGCGCGACCGCGTGCAGATGCTGCTCGATCCAGGCACGCCCTTCCTCGAGTTTTCCCAGCTCGCCGCCTACGACATGTATGACGGCGCGGCGCCTTCGGCCGGCATCATCACCGGGATTGGCCGCGTCGCCGGCCAGGAATGCGTGATCGTCTGTAACGACGCCACAGTGAAAGGCGGCACCTATTACCCGATGACGGTGAAAAAACACCTGCGCGCCCAGGAAATCGCCGAGCAGAACAATTTACCGTGCATTTATCTCGTCGACTCGGGCGGCGCCAACCTGCCGAACCAGGACGACGTCTTCCCCGACCGCGACCACTTCGGCCGCATTTTCTATAACCAGGCCAATCTGTCGGCGAAAGGCATTCCGCAGATCGCGGTCGTGATGGGTTCCTGCACCGCCGGCGGCGCCTACGTGCCGGCGATGAGCGACGAATCGATCATCGTCAAGGAGCAGGGCACGATCTTCCTGGGCGGGCCGCCGCTGGTGAAGGCGGCGACCGGCGAAGTGGTCAGCGCCGAGGACCTGGGCGGTGGCGACGTCCACACCCGCCTGTCGGGCGTGGTCGACCACCTGGCCCAGAACGATTTACACGCGCTATCTCTGGCGCGCACCATCGTCTCGAACCTGAACCGCGTGAAGCCCGTGCAAGGCGCGACCCGCGAAGTGGTCGAGCCGAAGTATGCGCCGCAGGAGCTCTACGGCGTCATCCCCGTGGACACCCGCAAGCCCTTCGACGTGCGCGAAGTGATCGCGCGCGTGGTCGACGGCAGCGAATTCGACGAGTTCAAGGCGCGCTACGGCACCACCCTCGTGTGCGGCTTTGCCCACATCTACGGCGTGAAGGTCGGCATCATCGCCAACAACGGCATCCTGTTCTCGGAATCGGCGCTGAAGGGCACCCACTTCATCGAGCTGTGCTGCCAGAGGAAAATCCCGCTGGTGTTCCTGCAGAACATCACCGGCTTCATGGTCGGCCGCAAGTACGAGAACGAGGGCATTGCCCGCAACGGCGCCAAGATGGTGACCGCTGTGGCCACCGCTTCGGTGCCGAAGTTCACGGTGATCATCGGCGGCTCCTTCGGCGCCGGCAACTACGGCATGTGCGGCCGCGCCTTCTCTCCGCGCTTCCTGTGGATGTGGCCGAACGCGCGCATTTCCGTGATGGGCGGCGACCAGGCCGCCTCGGTGCTGGCCACCGTGAAACGCGACGGCATCGAAGCCAAGGGCGGCCAATGGTCGCAGGACGAGGAAGCGGCCTTCAAGCAGCCGATCAAGGAACAGTACGAGCACCAGGGCCACCCGTATTACGCGTCGGCCCGCCTGTGGGACGACGGCGTGATCGATCCGGCTGACACGCGCATGGTGCTGGGCCTGGGCCTGTCGGCGGCGCTGAATGCCCCGATCGAAGAGACGAAATTCGGCGTGTTCCGGATGTAACAGCGCGCATGTAAAGGAATCGAAGAAAATGAGCATGGATTACCAGACCCTGAGCATCGCGATCACCGACAAGGTCGCCACCGTCACCCTGAACCGCCCGGAACTGCGCAACGCCTTCAACGAGGGGGCGATCGCCGAGCTGGCGCTGGCTTTCGATGAACTCGGCCGCAACGAGCTGGTGCGCGCCATCGTCCTAGCCGCCAACGGCCCGGCCTTCTGCGCCGGCGCCGACCTGAACTGGATGAAGAAGATGGCCGGCTACTCGCACGACGAGAATCATGCCGATGCATTGCGCCTGGCCGACATGCTGCGCACGATTTACCTGTGCCCCAAGCCCACTGTCGCCAAGGTGCAGGGCGACTGCTATGCCGGCGGCATGGGCCTGGTTGCAGCCTGCGACGTCGTGGTTGCCGCCGAAGGAGTAAACTTCTGCCTGTCCGAAGTGAAGCTGGGCCTGATCCCGGCGACGATTTCGCCCTACGTCATCAAGGCCATGGGCGAGCAGGCCGCGCGCCGCTACTTTATTACCGCCGAGCGTTTCGACGCCGCGGCGGCGCAGCGCATGGGTTTTGCCCACGAAGTCGTGCCGATGGAGGCGCTCGACACCACCGTGGCCGGCATCGTGAAGGCACTCGTGTCGAACAGCCCCCACGCCGTCGCACAGGCCAAGACGCTGGTGCGCGAGATCGTCGGCCAGCCGGTCAGCGATGCACTTCTGGACGACACGGCGCGGCGGATCGCGGAGATCCGCGCGTCGAGCGAGGGACGCGAAGGCGTTTCATCCTTCCTGGAGAAGCGCAAGCCGTCATGGCTGAACTAGAGAAGTATTGGGATTCATTTTGAAGCAACACACATCGTCCGACTGGATCGCACGCAGCCTGCGCAGCGTGTGGCATCCCTGCACGCAGATGCAGCACCACGAGGAAGTGCCGCTGATCGCGGTCAGCCACGGCAAGGGCGCCTGGCTGTACGACCACGAAGGCCGGCGCTACCTCGACGGCATCAGCTCGTGGTGGGTCAACCTGTTCGGGCACGCGAACCCGCGCATCAACGCGGCGCTGAAAGACCAGCTCGATAAACTCGAGCACGCCATGCTGGCCGGCTTCACCCACGAGCCGGTAATCGAATTGTCGGAACAACTGGCCGCGCTTACCAAGCACGCGCTCGGCCACGCCTTCTACGCGTCGGATGGCGCCTCGGCGGTCGAGATCGCGATGAAGATGAGTTTTCACGCCTGGCGCAACGCCGGCTACCCGGACAAGCAGGAATTCGTCTGCCTGCAGGGCAGCTACCACGGCGAGACCATCGGCGCCCTGGCCGTCACCGACGTGCCGCTGTTCAAGGACGCCTACGGCCCGCTGCTGCGCGCCGCCCACGTGGTCGCTTCGCCCGACGCTCGCAACGCCACCGAAGGTGAATCGTCCCAGGACGTGGCGCGCCGCGCACTGAAGGACGTGGAAAAGTTATTCAATGATCGAGGCAATAAAATTGCCGCGATCATTGTGGAACCGCTGGTCCAGTGCGCAACCGGCATGGCGATGTACGACCCGCTCTACCTGGAACTGCTGCGCGAGCTGTGCGACCGCCACCACGTGCACCTGATCGCCGACGAGATCGCGGTCGGCTGCGGCCGTACCGGCACCTTCTTCGCCTGCGAGCAGGCGGCGATCTGGCCGGACTTCCTCTGCCTGTCGAAAGGCATCAGCGGCGGCTACCTGCCGCTGTCCCTGGTGCTGACCACCGACGAGATCTACCAGGCCTTCTACAGCGAAGACATCACGCGCGGCTTCCTGCACTCGCACTCCTATACCGGCAATCCGCTGGCTTGCCGCGCCGCGCTGGCGACGCTGCAGATTTTCAAGGAAGACGACGTCCTGAACCGCAACCGCGAACTGGCGACCAGGATGACCGTGGCGCTTGCGCCCCTGGTCGAACACGAGCGCGCCCACCAGTTCCGCCAGCGCGGCATGATCTTCGCGTTCGACGCCATCGAGCCGGATCCGGCCAAGGCCTCGACCTTCGCGCGGCGCTTCTTCACGGCCGCCGTCGAGAACGAACTGCTGCTGCGCCCGATCGGCCGCACCGTCTACATGATGCCGCCCTATGTGCTGGGCGACGAGGAGATCGACATCCTCGCCGTGCGCACCAAGGCCGTGTTCGAATCCGTGATCGCGGGCTGAGTATGGACCTGATTGCAAGCGTCCACCGCAAGCTCGCGGTGCTGGAACAGCAAAGCCTCACGCGCCGCCGCCGCATTGCCGGCACGGCCTGCGCGCCGCAGCAGCTTGTGGACGGCCGGCCCATGCTGGCCTTCTGCAGCAACGATTACCTGGGCCTGGCGAACCACCCGCGCGTGGTCGAGGCCCTGCGCGAAGGCGCCAGCCTGTACGGCGCCGGCAGCGGGGCCTCGCACCTGATCAGCGGCCACAGCCGGGCGCATGCCCTGCTCGAGGAACGCCTGGCGGACTTCGTCGCGCCGCATCTGATCGACGCGCGCGCGCTCTACTTCAGCACCGGCTACATGGCGAATCTCGCCGTGCTGACCGCGCTGGGCAGCGAGCCCGATGCGATGATCTTCTCGGAGGCGCTGAACCACGCCTCGCTGATCGACGGCGCCCGCCTGGCGCGCGCCACCGTGAGCGTCTATCCGCACGGCGACGTGGCCGCCCTGGCCGCCCAGCTGGAAGCGAGCAGCGCCGCGACAAAAATCGTCGTCACCGACAGCGTCTTCAGCATGGACGGCGACATTGCGCCGCTGCCGGCACTGCTGGCCCTGTGCGAACGCCACGACGCCTGGCTGGTGGTCGACGACGCCCACGGCTTCGGCGTGCTCGGAGAGAAAGGGCGCGGCGCGCTGGAACAGTGCGCGCTGCGTTCGCCCAACCTGGTCTATGTCGGCACGCTGGGCAAGGCCGCCGGCGTCTCCGGCGCCTTCATCGCCGCGCACGCGAGCGTGATCGAGCTGCTGGTGCAGCGCGCCCGGCCCTACATCTACACCACTGCTTCGCCGCCGGCCATTGCCCATGCCCTGCTCACGAGCCTAGACATCATTGCGGGCGAGGAGGGCGCGGCCCTGCGCGCGCACCTGGCGGCCCTGATCACGCAATTGGACGAAGCGCTGCATTTGACACGCTGGCAGCGCCCGGTCTCGCACACGCCGATCCAGCCGATCGTCATCGGCGCCAACGACGAGGCGCTGCGCGTGGCGGCAAGCCTGCATACGCAAGGCCTGTGGGTGCCGGCGATCCGTCCGCCCACCGTCCCCGCCGACACGGCGCGCCTGCGCGTGACGCTGTCGGCCGCGCATACTTTTGACCAGGTCGCCCGGCTGGCCGGCGCCATCAACGAACTGGAGGCCATGTGACCCGCAACCTCAACGAACCCCAGGAACCCGCGGTCGAAACCGCCGTCGTGCAGCCGCAGGCGCAGACGAAACCCGTCGACACGCCGGCGCCGGCCGTCTCCGAAGCGCTGGCCGCCGAAGGCATTCCTTCGCGCTTCGCCTGTTTCGTGACCGGCACCGATACCGAGATCGGCAAGACCCTGGTGTCCGCCGCGATCCTCCATAAACTGGTCGAAGCCGGCCAGCGCGCCTGCGGCATGAAGCCGATCGCCGCCGGCGCCGAACTGGTCGACGGCGTCCTGCACAACGAGGATGCCGACATGCTGGCGGGCGCCGGCAATGTCCACCTGCCGCAGAACATCACCACGCCCTTCATGCTGCGCGAACCCTGCGCGCCGCACGTCGCGGCAAGCCTCGAGGGCGTGACGATCGACCCGGTGCCGATCATCGCCGCCTATGCCGAGATCTCGGCCGCGTCGGATTCGGTCGTGGTCGAAGGCGTGGGCGGCTTCCGGGTGCCGTTCACCGACACCTTCGACAGCGCCGACCTGGCCGTCCAGCTGAACCTGCCGGTGATCCTGGTGGTCGGCATGCGCCTGGGCTGCATCAGCCACGCCCTGCTGACGGTGGAAGCCATCGTCGCGCGCGGCCTGGTGCTGGCCGGCTGGGTCGCCAATACGGCCGCCCCGGACATGCGCTTTTTCGACGAGAACATCGAGGCGCTCGCAGCACGCATCCCGGCGCCCCTGCTGGGGGTCGTGCCGCGCCTGGAACAAGCCACTGCCGCGAATGCGGCCCCATTCATCGATCTCGCGGGACTGCCGGGCTGGCCGTCGTCGCGCGCTTGAAACACGACAAAGCACCACACTAAGGAAACACCATGAATGCTCCACAAACCGTCGCCCTCCATCGTCCGGCCGCCGCCATCACGGAACGTCCTGATGCCACCTGGCCGCTGGCCGACGTCCTGGCCCTGTTCGAACTGCCGTTCAACGAGCTGATGTTCCGCGCCCAGCAGGCCCACCGCACCCACTTCCCGGACGGCGACGTCGAACTGGCGACCCTGCTGTCGATCAAGACCGGCGGCTGCGAGGAAGACTGCGGCTACTGCCCGCAGGCCGCGCGCTACGACACCGGCGTCGAAGCGAAAAAAATCCTCGACATCGACACCGTGCTCGACGCCGCGCGCCAGGCGAAAGCCAACGGCGCCACCCGCTTCTGCATGGGCGCCGCCTGGCGCAGCCCGAAAGAGCGCGACATGGAAAAGGTCGAGCAGATGGTGCGCGAAGTAAAAGCACTGGGCATGGAAACCTGCGCCACGCTGGGCATGCTGGAAGAAGGCCAGGCAGAACAGCTGAAGAACGCCGGCCTCGATTTTTATAACCACAACATCGACACCGCGCCGGACTTCTACAACAACGTCATCTCGACCCGCGAATACCAGGACCGCCTGGATACGCTGGGCCGCGTCCGCAACGCCGGCCTGAAGGTCTGCTGCGGCGGCATCGTCGGCATGGGCGAGACGCGCGAGCAGCGCGCCGGTTTGATCGCGCAACTGGCCAACCTGAACCCGTATCCGGAATCGGTCCCGGTGAACCACCTGGTGCAGGTCGAGGGCACGCCGCTGCACGGCCTCGATCCGCTCGACCCGCTGGAATTCGTGCGCACCATCGCCGTTGCGCGCATCACCATGCCGAAGGCGCGCGTGCGCCTGTCTGCCGGACGGCGCCAGTTAGGTGAGGCTGTGCAGGCGATGTGCTTCATGGCCGGCGCCAATTCCATCTTCTACGGCGACAAGCTGCTCACCACCGGCAACCCGGAAGCCGAAGACGACCGCGCGCTGCTGGCCAAGCTGGGCCTGAAAACCCGCTCGGCCACGCTGGAATCGGCGCCGAAGGAAGCCTGCGGCTGCTGAGACTTACCACGAGCGTTCTAACGGAGCGCCTGGCAAGCTTGCAGGCGCTCTGATCCGATCAATACCAAGAATATAAAGCGAGACAAACAGCATGTTCACCAAGATCCTCATCGCCAACCGTGGCGAAATCGCCTGCCGTGTCGCCGCCACCGCGCGCCGCATGGGAATCCGTACCGTCGCCGTGTATTCCGAAGCGGATGCCGGCGCCAAGCACGTGGCGGTCTGCGATGAGGCGGTGTTGATCGGACCGGCCCCGGCCAAGGAAAGCTACCTGCGCGGCGAGAAGATCATCGAGGTGGCCCTGGCCACCGGCGCCCAGGCGATCCACCCGGGCTACGGCTTCCTGTCGGAGAACGCGGAATTCGCCGAGGCCGTTGAGGCGGCGGGCCTGGTCTTCATCGGCCCGCCGGGCTCCTCGATGCGCGCGATGGGTTCGAAGTCGGCTGCCAAGCAGCTGATGGAAGGCGCCAACGTACCGCTGGTGCCGGGCTACCACGGCGACAACCAGGACCCGGATTTCCTGCGCGACCAGGCCGACCGCATCGGTTACCCGGTGCTGCTCAAAGCCAGCGCCGGCGGCGGCGGCAAGGGCATGCGCGTGGTCGAGCGCAGCGAGGACTTCGTTGCCGCGCTGGCCTCGTGCAAGCGCGAGGCGATCAGCTCCTTCGGCGACGACAAGGTGCTGGTCGAGAAATACCTGATCCGTCCGCGCCACATCGAGATCCAGGTGTTCGCCGATAAGCTGGGCAACTGCGTCTACCTGCACGAGCGCGACTGCTCGGTGCAGCGCCGCCACCAGAAGGTGCTGGAAGAAGCGCCGGCCCCTGGCATGCCGGCAGACCGCCGCGCGGCCATGGGCGAGGCGGCGGTGGCCGCCGCCCGCGCCGTCGGGTATGTGGGCGCCGGCACGGTCGAATTCATCGCCAACCAGGACGGTTCGTTCTACTTCATGGAAATGAACACGCGCCTGCAGGTCGAGCACCCGGTCACCGAGATGATCACCGGGACCGACCTGGTCGAATGGCAGCTGCGCGTGGCCTTTGGTGAGCCGCTGCCGAAGAAACAACACGAGCTGGCCATCCACGGCCATGCGATCGAGGCGCGCATCTATGCCGAGAACCCGGAAAAGGGTTTCCTGCCCTCGATCGGCACGCTGCGCCACATGGATACGCCGGCGGCCGTCAGCTTCGAGCTGGGCGGCACCGCCGGTGTCGAGCCTGCCGCCGTGCGCATCGACTCGGGCGTGCGCGAGGGCGATGCGATTTCTCCGTTCTACGACCCGATGATCGCCAAGCTGATCGTCTGGGGCGCGGACCGCACCCAGGCGCTGGCGCGCCTGTCCCAGGCGTTATCCGAATTCCAGATCGTCGGCCTGGCCACCAACATCGCCTTCCTGAAGCGTCTGGTCGAGGGCAAAGCCTTTGCCACGGCCGACCTGGATACCGGGCTCATTGAACGCAACCAGGCTTCTCTGTTCCCGGCCTCGAAAGCGGCGCCGGCCGGCGCGCTGGCGCTGGCCGCGGTGGCGCTGATCGAAGCGGAAAAACAGCAGTCCAGCGGCGCTTCTCGCGTTGCTGCCGACCCCTGGGGCCAGGCGCAGGGCTGGCGCCTGAACGGCGACTACCGCCGTCAATTGTCCTTTGCCGACGAGTACGCGGCCAGCCTGGCAGGCGGCGCCTACCAGGTCGGCGTGGTGTACCACCCGCAGGGCTGGGAGCTCGACCTCAACGGCAGCAAACAGCCCTTGACCCTGCTGGCGCAGGCAGGCGCGACCTATTCGATCCGCCTGGGCGAGCAGTCCATGCACGGCAACGTGCGCCGCGACGGCGAGCTGTTCCACGTATTCACGAACGGCGAGCATGTCACGCTGGTCTACAACGACCCGATGGCCCATGCCGGCGAGGCGGAAGCTGCGGGCGGGCGCCTGACCGCGCCGATGCCGGGCAAGGTGGTCGCCGTCATGGTCGAGGCTGGGCAGGAAGTGAAGAAGGGCACGCCGCTGGTCATCATGGAAGCGATGAAGATGGAGCACACCATCGCCGCGCCAGGCGACGGCCTGGTGGAAGAGGTGCTGTACGCGGTCGGCGACCAGGTCGCGGACGGCGCGCCGCTGCTGGCCTTCAAGGCCGCCTGATGACGTCTTCCATACGCATCCTGCTGTACCGCGGCGACGGCCAGATCGAGGCCTGGGCGCAGGATTTCGCGCGCCTGATGCCGGGCGTCGAGACCGTGGCCTGGCAGGAGGGCGAAGCGCTGCCCGCTTGCGACTACGCGGTGCTGTGGAATCCGGCGCTTGGCCTGCTGCCACAGTTGGCGAACGTGAAAGCTATCTTCCTGATGGGCGCCGGCGCCGACGCGATCCTGAAATTCGGCGAGGCGCTGCCCGATGTGCCGCTCGTGCGCCTGGGCGACGCCGGCATGGCGGTGCAGATGGCGGAATACGTGGCGTATGCGACGTTGCGCTACTTCCGCCGCTTCGACGAATACGAGGAACAGGCCCGCCACGGCCTGTGGTCGCCGCTGCCGACCTACGCAAAGGAAGATTTTACGGTCGGCGTCATGGGCCTCGGCAAGCTCGGCCTGCGCGTGGTCGACACCATGCGCCATTTCGGCTTCCCGGTGCGCGGCTGGAGCCGCACGCCCAAGGACATTCCGGGCGTGGACTGCTTTGCCGGCATGGAAGCGCTCGACGACTTTTTGAAAGGCACGCGCGTGCTGGTGTCGCTGCTGCCGCTCACGCCCGAGACCAATAACCTGCTCGACCGCCGGCGCCTGGCCACGCTGCCGAAGGGCGCTTATCTCATCAACGTCGCGCGCGGGGCCCAGGTGGCCGAGCCGGATCTGCTCACGCTCATCCGCTCGGGCCACATCGCCGGCGCCACGCTCGACGTGTTCCGCAACGAACCGCTGCCGGCCCCGCACCCGTTCTGGGAAGAGCCGCGCATCACGATCACGCCGCATATCTCCGCACTGACCGTGCGCGGGGAGGCGGTGCGCCAGATCATCGATAAAATCACCGCGATCGAAGCGGGTCAACAGGTCGACGACGTGGTCGACCGCAACCTGGGATACTGACATGAACAGCCAAGCTACCCTGCCGAAGAAGGTCAAGATCGTCGAAGTCGGCCCGCGCGACGGCCTGCAGAACGAGAAGGAAACCATCAGCGCGCAAGTCAAGATCGAGCTGGTCGACCGCCTCACGCGCGCGGGCTTTGCCAATGTCGAGGCGGCGTCCTTCGTGTCGCCGAAGTGGGTGCCGCAGATGGCCACCAGCAGCGAAGTCATGGCCGGCATCACGCGCAAACCCGGCACGATCTACTCGGCGCTCACCCCGAACATGCAGGGCTTCGAGGCGGCGCTGGCCTCAAAGGCCGACGAGGTCGTGATCTTCGGCTCTGCCTCGGAAGCCTTCTCGCAGAAGAACATCAACTGCTCGATCGCCGAGTCGATCGCGCGCTTCGAACCGGTGGCGAAGGCGGCCAAGGCCAACGGCATCCGCCTGCGCGGCAGCATCAGCACGGCTTTCGGCTGCCCCTACCAGGGAGAAGTGCCGCTCGAGGCGGTCGCCGACGTGGTGCGCCGCATGCGCGACCTCGGTTGCGATGAAATCGACATCGCCGACACCATCGGCGTCTCGACCCCGCGCAAGACCCAGGAAGTGATGCTGGCGGCCGCGCGCGAATTCCCGCTGCAGCAACTGTCGGGCCACTTCCACGACACCTATGGCCAGGCGCTGGCGAACATCTACGCCAGCCTGGAAGTGGGCGTGCAGATTTTCCACTCGTCGGTATCGGGACTCGGGGGCTGCCCGTATGCGAAAGGGGCGACGGGGAACGTCGCGACCGAGGACGTGGTCTACATGCTGCACGGCCTGGGCATCGAGACCGGGATCGACCTCGACCAGGTGGTGGACGCCGGCCAGTTCATCTCGCAGCAGCTGGGACGCAAGGGTTCCAGCCGCGCGGGCAATGCGATTGCGGCGAAGCGGGCAGGGTAAGCGGCGCGAGCGGTGGGACGGGGCGCCCACCCTACGGGACATTTTCATCATTCGGCCGGAAATTCTTGTAGGGTGGGCGCCCCGTGCCCACCATCAATGATCCCATCCCACGGCAACATTCCATCACAACGGCGACGTAAACGAAAAAAGCCGACAACTTTCGCTGTCGGCTTCTCTCTTAACACTGGTCGGAGTACAAGGATTCGAACCTTGGACCCTCTGGTCCCAAACCAGATGCGCTACCGGGCTGCGCTACACTCCGAAGACATCAATGATAGCCGCTGACGGGATGTCGGTCAAGGTTGCACAGGCAAATAGCTGATCTTTTTCGGTTTTTTGGCACAACGGGAACAGGTATTGTGGATTTGGCAGCAGCAGCTTTCCAATCATTCGGCAACGAAGAGCGCCGCCGCACCGAGCGCGTGCTGCTGGGCGTCGCGCTGTCGATCCTCGTGCACGGCGCCCTGCTGACGGCCTGGCGCGGCGGCAGGTCCAGCGCGCCGCCCGAGC
>DEKZ01000247.1 GCA_002354135.1 Massilia sp. UBA2709
CGCGTGGGCACGGGGTGCCCACCCTACGGTCGCGGTCACGGACATCGGTTACGCAACAATGATTTTCGCGCCCGATCTAATGCCAACACCGCTACGTTGCAATGCAATAAAATGGCCGCTCAACCGGACAACGCGCGAGACGAACGATGACCGAAGTGACGTTCCCCAGACTGCTGTCTTCGCAGATCGCATTCGACATCGCGCGCACCATCCTCGACGGTTTCGACAAGCACTACCGCCTGTTCCGCGAAGCCAGCAAGAACGCCAAGCGCCATTTCGAGGCCGCCGACTGGGCCACCGCCCAGAAGGCCGCGCGCGAACGCATCGATTTCTACGACAAGCGCGTCCAGGAAGCCGTGCACATTCTCGAAGAGACGTACGCACGCGAGGAATTGACCGACCGCGTCTGGCGCGAGACCAAGCTGCACTACATCGGCCTGCTGTCGGGCTACAAGCGCCCGGAACTGGCCGAGACCTTCTTCAATTCGGTCAGCTGCCACATCCTGCACCGCAGCTATTATCACAACGATTACATCTTCGTGCGCCCGGTGATTTCCACCGAGTACATCGAGACCGACGAACTGCTGCCGACCTACCGCGTCTACTACCCGGCCGCGGACGGCCTGCGCTTCGCCCTGAACCGCGTCGTGTCCAATTTCCAGCTCGAGCGCCCCTTCGCCGCGCTCGACCGCGACACCGGGCTGGTCGAAGCGCGCATGGTGGAGCAGTTCGGCCTGGACAAGCCGGAGTCGAACCTGCAGTTCCACGTCCTGTCCAGCCTGTTCTTCCGCAACAAGGGCGCCTACATCGTCGGCCGCGCCATCAATGGCGCGCGCGAGTACCCCTTCGTGATCCCGATCCTGCACAACCGCCGCGGCCAGCTGGTGCTCGACACGGTAATCACCGACCCGGATCAGATCACCCTGCTGTTCTCGTTCACCCGCGCCTACTTCCTGGTCGACATGGAAGTGCCCTCGGCCTATGTGCAATTTTTGCGCAGCCTGATGCCACGTAAACCGCGCAGCGAGATCTACACCGTGCTCGGCCTGCAAAAGCAGGGCAAGACGCTGTTCTACCGCGACTACCTGCAGCACCTGAAGCACAGCTCGGACCAGTTCCAGATCTCGCCCGGCATCCGCGGCCTGGTGATGCTGGTGTTCGAGCTGCCGTCCTTTCCCTATGTGTTCAAGGTCATCAAGGATTTCTATCCGCCGCCCAAGGACACGACGCGCGCCCAGATCAAGCAGAAATACCTGCTGGTCAAGCACCACGACCGCGTCGGACGCATGGCCGATACGCTGGAATACTCGGACGTTGCCTTTCCGCTGGCGCGCTTTTCCGAGGAGCTGCTGGCCGAGCTGCAGCAGCACTGCCCCTCGCTGGTCGAGATCGAGGGCGAGCGCATCATCGTCAAGCACCTGTATATCGAACGCCGCATGGTGCCGCTGAATATTTTCCTGAGCAATGCCGAACGCGCCGGCGACGATGGCCTGCTCGAGCATGGCGTCTTCGAATACGGCAATGCGATCCGCGACCTGGTCGCCGCGAACATCTTCCCGGGCGACATGCTGTACAAGAATTTCGGCGTGACCCGCCAGGGCCGCGTCGTGTTCTATGACTACGACGAAATCGAATACCTCACCGACTGCAACTTCCGCGACATTCCGGAAGCGCGCAACGAGGAAGAAGAGATGTCGGCCGAGCCCTGGTACCCGATCGGCAAGCACGATGTCTTTCCGGAACAATTCGGCCGTTTCCTGCTCGGGAACCCGAAGATCCGGCAGTATTTCATGAAGCACCACGCGGAGCTCTTGAGCCGTGCCTACTGGCAGGCGCACAAGGACCGCATCCTGGGAGGCGAAGTGGAAGACGTCTTCCCTTACCCGCAGCACATCCGCTTCCACAACCAGACCACCACACCACCGGCGCTGCCTGCATCGCCACCCTATTTGGAGAACCTACACAATGAATGATCCAGTCGTTATCGTTGGCGCCGCCCGTACCCCGATGGGCGCGTTCCAGGGCGATTTTTCCTCGAAAACGGCGAGCGACCTCGGCGCGGTGGCCATCAAGGCGGCGGTCGAGCGCGCCGGCGTCGACCCGCAAACCGTGGAACACGTCTACTTCGGCAACTGCCTGATGGCGGGCCAGGGCCAGGCCCCGGCGCGCCAGGCGCTGATCAAGGCCGGCCTGCCGCTGTCGACCGGCGCCGTCACCCTGTCTAAAATGTGCGGCTCGGCCATGCAGGCCGCGATCTTCGCCCACGACCAGCTGGTGGCGGGCAGCGCCGACGTCGTCGTCGCGGGCGGCATGGAGTCGATGACCAACGCGCCCTACCTGATCCCGAAGGCGCGCGGCGGCTACCGCATCGGCCACGCGCCGATGTTCGACCACATGATGCTCGACGGCCTGGAAGACGCCTACTCGCGCAACGAAAAGACCGGTGAGGGCCGCTCGATGGGCACCTTTGCCGAGGAATGCGTCGCCACTTACCAGTTCACCCGCGAAGACCAGGACAACTTCGCGATCGAATCCGTGAAGCGCGCCCAGGCCGCCAACAACGACGGCACGTTTGCCTGGGAAATCGCCCCGGTCACGCTGGCGACCCGCACCGGCGAACTGATCGTCGAAAAGGACGAAGGCCCGATGAAGGCCAAGATCGACAAGATCCCGTCCCTGAAGCCCGCCTTCAAGAAGGAAGGCACCGTCACCGCCGCCTCGTCCTCGTCGATCAACGACGGCGCCGCCGCCCTGGTCATGATGCGCGAATCGAAGGCGAAAGAGCTGGGCCTGACCCCGATCGCGCGCGTGATCGGCCACGCCACCCACGCCCAGGAACCGAACCTGTTCACGACTGCCCCGATCGGCGCGATGCAGAAGCTGTTCAAGAAGACCGGCTGGATGCCGAACGATGTCGATCTGTTCGAGATCAACGAAGCCTTCGCCGCCGTGCCGATGGCCGCCATGCGCGACCTCGAGATCCCGCACGAGAAGGTCAACATCCACGGCGGCGCCTGCGCCCTGGGCCACCCGATCGGCGCCTCGGGCGCGCGCATCATCGTCACCCTGCTGGGCGCCCTGAAAAAGACCGGCGGCAAGCGCGGCGTGGCCTCGCTGTGCATCGGCGGCGGCGAAGCGACCGCGATGGCGATCGAGATGGTGTGATGGTGCATACCGGGAGCCGGACCGTTGAGGTTTCCGGTTTCCGGTTACGATGTTTGTTTGGATAGCTTGTAAGCGCGTGGGCACAGGGGCGCCCACCCTACGCAGGCGACAGCCGTCGACACGATCGCTGCCGCCGGCATTCGTAGGGTGGGCGCCCCGTGCCCACGCGGTCGTACTAAACAAACCGCAACGCCACACGAAGGAACAACACATGCCTACCGCTTTGATCATCGGCGCCTCGCGCGGCATCGGCCACGAACTGGCGCGCCAGTACCGCCTTGACGGCTGGCGCGTGATCGCCACCGCCCGCAAGCAGCAGGACCTCGACAATCTCGCCGCCATGGGCGCCGAGCCGCACGCGCTCGACGTCACCGATGCCGAGGCCATCGCCGGCCTTGGCTGGAAACTCGACGACGAGAAGATCGACACCGCCTGGCTGGTTGCCGGCCTGTATGGTCCGCGCCACGACGGTTTTCCTACCCAGCAGGAATTCGACGCCGTCATGCACACGAACGTCCTGGCCGCGATGCGCCTGCTGCCCATCGTCGCGCCGCTGGTGGCGTCCACCCGCGGCAAGATCGGCGTGCTGTCCTCGATGATGGCCTCGATCGGCGGGCGCACCAGCGCCGGTGGCTCGCTCTACCGCGCCAGCAAGGCGGCCCTGAACTCGGTCTTGCGCGACACCGCGCTGACCTGGGGCCCGCAGGGCGCCACCTGCCTGGCCTTCCACCCCGGCTGGGTCCAGACCGATATGGGCGGCCCCAGCGCCACGGTGCCGGTCGAGCAGAGCGCGCGCGAACTGCGCACGCTGCTGGCCAATGCCGACGCCAGCGCCAACGGCAGCTTCCTGAACCACGACGGCGCACCGATTCCCTGGTAAGCCGATCACGACACGATAACAACGCACACGAGACACCATGATCCTGACCGAAGAACACCAGATGATCCGCGACGCCCTGCGCAGCTACGCGCAGGAGCGCCTGGCCCCGAACGCAGCGCGCTGGGACAAGGAACATTATTTTCCGAAAGCCGAACTGAAGGAACTGGCGCAACTGGGCGCCTTCGGTGTCGCCGTGCCCGAGCAGTACGGCGGCGCGGGCCTCGACTACGTGTCGCTGGCGCTGGTGCTGGAAGAGATCGCGGCCGGCGACGGCGGCACCTCGACCATCATCTCGGTCAACAACTGCCCGGTCTGCTCGATCGCGATGATGTATGCCAGCGAGGCGCAGAAGCAGCAGTGGCTGGTGCCGCTGGCCCAGGGCGAGCTGCTCGGCGCCTTCGCCCTGACCGAGCCGCACACCGGCAGCGATGCCTCGGCCCTGCGCACCACGGCCACCCGCGACGGCGACGAGTACGTCATCAATGGTTCGAAACAGTTCATCACGAGCGGCAAGTACGGCGACGTCGCCATCGTGATGGCGGTCACCGATAAAGCCGCAGGCAAGAAGGGCATCAGCGCCTTCTGGGTGCCGACCAATACCCCGGGCTACATCGTCGCTGGCCTGGAACAGAAGATGGGCCAGCACTCGTCCGACACCGCCCAGATCGTATTCGACAACTGCCGCATCCCGGCAGAGAACCTGATCGGCGAAGAAGGCATGGGCTACAAGATCGCCCTGTCGGGCCTGGAGGGCGGACGCATCGGCATCGCCTCGCAGTCGGTCGGCATGGCGCGCGCGGCCTTCGAGGCGGCGCTCGGCTACGCCAGGGAGCGCGAGAGCTTCGGCAAGCCCATTTTCGAACACCAGTCGGTGCAGTTCAAACTGTCCGAAATGGCGATGAAGATCGAAGCGGCGCGCCAGCTGATCCTGCACGCGGCCTCGATGAAGGATGCTGGCCTGCCCTGCCTGAAGGAAGCCGCGATGGCCAAGCTGTTCGCCTCCGAGATGGCCGAGCGCGTGGTATCCGATGCGATGCAGATCTTCGGCGGCTACGGCTATGTGGCGGACTTCCCGATCGAGCGCATCTACCGCGACGTGCGCGTGTGCCAGATCTACGAAGGCACCAGCGACATCCAGAAAATCCTGATCGCGCGGGCGCTGTGATGGACGTCGTCCGCAAGCAGGAAGTGCGCACGCTGTTCGCGGCCATGGCCGGCGTGCTCACGGGCGGCGCGGCAATGGTCCTGGTGCTCTGGCTGGCGCGCTGAGATGAGCAGCGCCAGCACACGCCAGCCGCACATCCGCGCGGTCGAACAAAGCGAGCTGCCGGCGCTGTTCGTCTACCTCGACGACCACCTGCGCGACAACGGCAGGGACGGCGCGCCCTTGTTCCAGCCGATGCCGCGCGCCGAGTCCTTCTTCCCGGTGGATAAACGCGCCGGCTTCGCGCTCGGCCTGGGAACCGCCGTCGGCGCCCCCGGCTGGCGGCGCGGCTGGATCGCGCTCGACGAGGACG
>DEKZ01000054.1:0-21321 GCA_002354135.1 Massilia sp. UBA2709
CGCCGCGCCGCACCACCAGCCGGCGCGCCGCGCGCAGGCGGATCGCCTCGACCGGCGTGGCGGCGTCGAGCAGCACGAAGTCGGCGTGGCAGCCCGGCGCCAGGCCATAGCCTTCCAGGCCGAGGATGCGCGCCGGCGTCTCGGTCACTGCAAGGAAGCACTGGCGCATGGCCTCTTGTCCGGTCATCTGCGCCACGTGCAGGCCCATGTGCGCCACCTCCAGCATGTCGCCCGAACCCAGGCCGTACCACGGGTCCATCACGCAGTCGTGGCCGAAGGCGACCTCGATGCCGGCGGCCAGCAACTCGGGCACGCGGGTCATGCCGCGCCGCTTCGGATACGTGTCGTGGCGGCCCTGCAGGGTGATGTTGATCAGGGGATTGGCGATCGCCGCCACGCCGGATTCGCGCATCAGGGGCAGGAGCTTGCTTACGTAATAATTGTCCATCGAATGCATCGAGGTCAGGTGCGAACCGGCCACCCTGCCCTGCAGGCCCAGGCGCCAGGTCTCGCAGGCCAGGGTCTCGATGTGGCGCGAGAGCGGGTCGTCGGTCTCGTCGCAATGCATGTCCACGCGCAGGCCCTGGTCGGCCGCGAACTCGCACAGCAGGCGCACCGACTCGGCGCCTTGCGCCATCGTGCGTTCGAAGTGCGGGATGCCGCCGACCACGTCCACGCCCATCGCGATGGCGCGCTTCAGGTTGTCGAAGGCGCCGGGGCTGCGCAGCAGGCCATCCTGCGGAAAGGCCACCAGCTGCAGGTCGAGGTAGGGTGCGACGCGGCGGCGCACCTCGAGCAGGGCCTCGACCGCCAGCAGGCGCTCGTCGCAGACGTCGACGTGGGTGCGGACCGCCAGCAGGCCGCGCGCCACCGCCCAGTCGCAATACTGCAACGCGCGTTCGACCAGCGCCTCCTGCGCCAGCTGCGGCTTGAGCTCGCCCCACAGCGCGATACCCTCCAGCAAGGTGCCGGACGCGTTGACGCGCGGCATGCCGTAGCTGAGCGTGGAATCCATGTGGAAATGGGCGTCGACAAAGGGCGGCGTGACGAGGTCGCCGCCGGCGTCCACCTCCTGCGCGCCCTGCAAGGCCAGCGCCGGGCCGAGCTCCGCAATGCGCCCTTCCCGCACGGCGATATCGATACCGGTACGTCCGTCCGGCAGGCTGGCATTGCGAACAACAAGATCCATGGCAACTCCTGAATTTGTTCCAAATCATTGTAGCGATTTCCTGTCACCTGCCTAGCCTAATCGCGTGTCACTTTGTAACAATGCTGCAGCGCAAGATTGCGCGTACGCGACAACGTCAAATTGTTCTTTTCAACACTCTGCATCAGGGCTACACTAGGATTTGTTGCAGTGCGCCATAACCGAACGATAGGGAATTCCGATGACTTCACTTCCAGAACAGTTCCAAGCAGCACGCCAGACCCAGCTCGACAAGCAATTCCAGCTCCTGCGCCAACTGGGCGACGGGGCGCTGGACCGTACCAGCCGCCTCTTCGCCCTCAACCTTGACGCCTCGCGCGCAGCGGTCGAGCATTCTTCGAACACCATGCGCCAGCTGCTGGCCATGCGCGATCCGCGCGACCTCCTGAACATCGGCGCCCAGACCCAGCGCCAGCTGCGCACGATGGTCGACTATAGCCGCGAGCTGTTCAGCATTGCCACGGGCCTGCGGGGCCTCGGCCTGCAGACCTACCAGGTAGAAGCCACGACGCCGGCGCCGGCGCTGGCCGCACCTGCCGCCGCCGAGACCGCGCCGCTGAAGGAAGCGGAAATCGTCGCCGACGCGACCGAAGCCGTCAGCGCCAGCGTCGCGCAAGTGTTGTCCGAAACCACGCCGGCTGCCGCGCCGGCCGGCGCGCCGTCCCCCGAGCCTGCGCATGTTGCCGTCTCCGCGGCCGAGATTGCGCCCGACACCACGCCGGTCGTGACCTCCGACATCGCCCCGCCGGTGGCGCCGACGCCGATCGCCAAAGCCGCCAGCGAAGTGCTGGACCTGCCGGTCGCCCCGCCGCACCCGGTTGCCGCCAGCGTGCCGGTCGAGGTGGCGGTCGAGATCGAAGTGCCGAAGGTCGAACCAATCGAGGCCCCCCCGCCGGTCGCCGTCCCCTCGGGCGCGCCGAAGCTCACGGAAATCCGTGGCGGACGTGGCCGCAAGAAGCAGAACTGATGCAGGTCTGATGCAGGACTGATTCCTGCAGGCACGCGCGCTGCGCCGCGCGGACAAAGAAAGTAAACTAGCGGGCTTCGGCCCGCTTTCTTTTTCGCGGGCGCAATAGCAAGGAATTCCGATGAGTCTAGCGAGCTTGGTGGGCAGCTTCGTGCTGCGCCACTGGAAAGCATACGCGTCGTCCGCGGTCATGCTGATCGGGGTCGCGGTGTGCAGCGTATGGGTGCCGCGCAAGGTCGGCGCCATGATCGACGGCCTGGCCGCGCACCGGCTGTCGAGCCACGACCTGATGGTCGGGATCGCGCAACTGCTGGCGCTGGGCCTGGTGATCTACGTGCTCCGGGTATGCTGGCGCGTGCGCCTGTATTCGGCCGCCTACCGCCTCGGGGTCGAGCTGCGCATGCGCCTGTACAAGCGCCTGTCCAGCCAGGGCCCTGCCTTCTACCAGAAGCAGCGCACCGGCGACCTGATGGCACTGGGCACCAACGACATCGACGCCATCGAGATGGCCGCCGGCGAAGCGATGCTGGCCGGCTTCGACGGCACGCTGACCCTGGTCATGGTGCTGGGCGTGATGCTGCTCGGCGTCGACTACCGGCTGGCCCTGGTCGCGCTCCTGCCCTTCCCCCTGATGGGCCTGGCCTTCTGGACCATCTCGCGCCACATCCACACCGCCGAAACCGATTCCCTGAAACGTTTTTCGGACCTGAACGACCACGTGCAGGAATCGCTCTCGGGCGTGCGCACCCTGCGCGCCCTGGGCCTGGAAGCGCGCAGCGCCGGCCAGTTCGCCGAGCTGGCCGGCAAGGCTTCGGAAGCGAGCCTCGCCGCCCAGAAATGGGAGGCGGCCTACGAACCGGCCGTCGGCCTGACCCTCACCGCCGCCAGCACGCTCACGCTCGGCCTGGGCGGCTACCTGGTCTGGCAGAACCAGCTCACCATCGGCGCCCTGACCAGCTTCACCATGTACCTCGGCCAGCTGATCTGGCCGATGTTCGCGGCCGGCTGGGTGCTCTCCCTGATCGAGCGCGGCCGCGCCGGTCTCGCGCGCCTGCAGCCGATGCTCGACGCGCCGCTTACCGTAGTCGACGAAGGCCGCATCGAAGCGATCGAGGACGGTCCCCTGGTGCTGCGCGATGTCAGCTTCACGTATTCCAGCGCCACCCAACCGGCGCTCGACAAGGTCTCGGTGGCGCTGCGCCCGGGCATGACCCTGGGCCTGGTCGGCCCCACCGGCGCCGGCAAGTCGACCCTGCTGCGCGTGCTGCTGCGCCAGGCCGAGCCGCAGAAGGGCGAAGTCACCTGGGGCGGCCACCGGCTCGACGCCTACAAGCTGGCGGCCCTGCGCGCGGCAACCAGCTGGGTGCCGCAGGAATCCTTCCTGTTCTCGGCCAGCATCGCCGAGAACATCGCGCTGGCCCGTCCCGGCGCCAGCCGCCTTGAAGTCGAGGAAGCGGCCAGGATGGCTGCCATCCACGACGACATCCTGCGCTTCCCGCACGGCTACGACACCCCGGTCGGCGAAAAGGGCATCACGCTCTCGGGCGGACAGCGCCAGCGCGTCGCCCTGGCGCGCGCCCTGGTCCATGCGCCGCGCCTGCTGCTGCTCGACGAACCGCTGGGTGCGCTCGATGCGCTCACCCGCATCGAGATGCAGCGCCTGATCGAGACCTTGTGGCGGCGCCAGGGTTTTACCGCCGTGCTGGTCACCCATGACGTCCAGGAAGCGCTGGCCCTGGCCGACCGGGTGCTGGTCGTCGACGGCGGGCGCATCGCTCACGATATCCCGGTGGCCTTGCCGCGGCCGCGCGAACGCGGCAGTCTGGACTTTGCCAGCCTCGAGCGTGAGCTGCTTGGCAGCGTCCTCGGGTATTCGGTTTGATCCATCTCATACCTGCCTTTCCGCCTTGTCCCGGAGGCGGCCGTCCCTCTTTGCGCAGCCGATTAAGCGTCCCTTAAGCCGGCATTGCACGGAAGTCAAGAAGTGAATGTCGATCCACCGTAAATACAACAGTGATCACATTGGCTAGTTGCCCAATTTCACGCTATTTCTTTCTGCAACGCACTAACTCATGGGTCATTTCTACAAAGAGTCAAAGATGACTTGGTGAAACTTCGTCGGTCATCGGCAAACAAACCGTTAAATGGTGGCGAAGTTGCTGCAAATATGCATGAGAAGTAAGTAAATGTTATGCAAGAAACTTTGATATTTACTTAACGAAATTAATTCCATAAAGAAAAATTCCAGAAGGAAATTCGTTATGTGAGCTAGCGCACAATAGAATCTGCGTTTGACAATCGGAAACGAGTCGAATATTGTCAGCAGCTCGCGTCGAGCGAAATTTTAAAACTGCAACAAAGTCCAACCAACGGATTCTGGAGGAAAAGAATGGAACAATTCCAACCGAAGCACGAGGAAAAGGTGAAAGCCCTGAGCGTGGACGATGAATGCTTCTACATCGATCTCGAATGCGGATTACGCCTGAGCGGTCCCCGCCTGGTGGCCGTTCCGCTCTCGGAGGCCGAGAACCTGGCGGCGCCCCGTAACGCCGCGCTTCGCCATGACTGGGAAGCAGCGCCCGTGCTGGATTGATCCGACGAGTACGGGGCGGGGCCAAGTTTCTGGCGCCGTGCCCTGTACCACCCGACACCCCGCATGGCGGCATCTTGCACGCCACGCCGCACGATTGGACATCGTTCCAAAATGACATGGTCTGATGGGGGTAGAATGTTCCCATGAAGATTCGTGTCGCAACCTATAACATCCACAAGGGCGTTTCGTCGCTGCGCAGTACCCCTCGGGTGCTGGCGCTGAAGAAAGCGATCTCCGAATTCCACGCCGATATCGTCTTCCTGCAGGAAGTGCAGGGCAGGCATGACCGCCACCAGGCGCGCTATGGTAACCACAAGCGCGAACACCGGATCTGGCCGGAAACGGCCCAATACGAATACTTCGCCGGCGACTCCCACCATTCGGCCTACGGCATGAACGCGGTCTACGACCACGGCCACCACGGCAACGCCCTGCTCAGCAGTTTTCCGATCGAAAACAGCCATAACCACGACGTCTCCGACCATGCCTACGAGCAGCGCGGCATCCTGCATTGCGTACTCGAAACGCCGGCCGGCCGCGTCCACTGCTATGTGGTGCACCTGGGCCTGTTCGAAGGCGGCCGCGGACGCCAGACCCTGCAGTTGATTGAGGCCGTCCAGCAGTCGTCGCACGACGAGCCGGTCATCATCGCCGGCGACTTCAACGACTGGCGCAATACCCTCAGCGAGCGCCTGCGCAATGCCCTCGGCGTAGCCGAGGTGTTCGACGAACTGGGGCCACGTTCGCCCCTGGGCGACATGGTGCGCAGCTGGGCCGGCCGCCAGCCGCGCCTGGCGCCGGCGCGCACTTTCCCGGCGGCGCTGCCCTGGTTCCGCCTGGACCGCATCTACGTGCGCGGCTTCAAGGTCGACAATGCCCAGGTGATGGCGGGCCCGATCTGGGCCAAGCTGTCCGATCACGCCCCGATTGTCGCGGAACTCCAGCTGGCCTAGCGTATGCGCACGGTCAGCTATGTAGCGAACAACGACGTCACCCTGCTCGAAACCGGACAACAACTGTTCCCGGCGATGATCGCGGCCATCGACGCCGCCCAGCACGACATCCTGTTCGAAACCTATATCTTTGCCGAGGACGACGTGGCGCGCGGCGTCGAGGCGGCGCTGATCCGTGCGGCCAAGCGCGGCGTCAAGGTGCGCGTGCTGGTCGACTGGTTCGGCACCGGGCACCGGGTCTGCTGCCGGCGCGCGGAAGCCTTTGCCGAAGCCGGCGTGCACTACCGCGTCTTCAATCCCTGGTTCAAGCGCGGCATCACCCGTACGCACCGCAAGATCGCCGTGGTCGACCGCGGCGTCGCCTTCGTCGGCGGCATCAACATCAACGACGACATGCTGTGCGACTACGAGCCCTACCGTCCGCTGCCGGCGCCGCGCTGGGACTTCGCGGTGCAGGTCAAGGGACCGCTGGTCGCCCAGATCCACCTTGAAGCGCAGGCGCAGTGGACCCGCGCCGGCCACCTGAACCTGATCCGTCGCATCGGCCTGTTCCGCGAGATGCGGCGCCAGCCGCCCAGCGAGGGTGCGCGCCCGATGCGCGCCGCCTTTGTCGTGCGCGACAACCTGCGCAACCGGCGCACCATCCAGCGCGCCTACCTGCAGGCGATCGGACAGGCCCGTAAAAGCGTGCTGCTGGCCAATCCCTACTTTGCGCCGGGGCGGAAATTCCGGGAGGCGCTGGCATGCGCAGCCCGCCGCGGCGTCGAGGTCACGCTTCTGATCGGCGTCGGCGAATTCAGGCTGCAGGACGCGGTGGCGCGTTCTTTCTATCCGAAGCTGTTGGCGGCCGGCATCAAGGTGGTCGAATACCGCAAGACCCAGCTGCACGCCAAGATCGCGGTGGTCGACGACGACTGGGCGACCGTGGGCTCGAGCAACTGCGACGGCCTGTCGCTGTTCCTGAACCAGGAAGCGAACGTGGTGGTGCGCGACGCCGGCTTCGCACGCGCTGTGCGCGCCCATATCCTGCGCGGCGTGGCGGACGGCGTGCCGGTCCGTGCCGAGGACTTCGCCGGCATCGGCTGGGTGCGCCGCGTGTGCTATGAAACGGCTTACCTTGTGTATAAACTGGCGATGCGGATTTTTGCAATCGGTTACGCTTGACGGGGTCGAAAAACCTGTCATGCGTCGGCATATGGGGTGCTCGAACCAAACCGAGGACTAGCAATGGAAGACAACAACGTACGCATCGACAAATGGCTGTGGGCCGCGCGCTTCTTCAAGACGCGCTCGCTTGCCGCCGAGGCGGTCGACCGCGGCCGGGTGCGTATCGGCGGCGAGCCGGTCAAGCCGGCGCGTACCGTCAAGCTGAACGACAAGATTTTCATCGACAATGGCTCGGACCGCTGGGAGGTCGTGGTGCTGGGCCTGTCGGACAAGCGCGGACCCGCGCCGGTGGCGCGCGAGCTGTACCGTGAGACCGAGGAGAGCCTCGTGCGCCGCGAAAACGATTCCGAGGCGCGCAGGCTGTTCCCCGAGCCGGGCAGCACGATCAAGGGAAGGCCGACCAAGCGGGACCGGCGGGCGATTTCGCGGGCGGGTGGGTGATGGCGCTGCACATCTGGACGTAGGGTGGGCGGGTTTCCCGCCCACGCGTTCAGCCGGTGCCAGCACAGCCATAGGTGCGCATCCGTGCGTTGAACGCGTGGGCGGCGCAGCGGCAGCGTGGTCATCCGACGGCCGGGTATAGCCGCCCACCCTACTAGAACCCGACCTCTAAGTTCCCGTTTGACATTCCACGGCCGATAGATAATAGTACGAGCGTTCGGATTTTTCGATTCACGCAGGGGACAGTTATCAACACTTCAGCCAAATTCATGCGCAAGGGCGAGCAGACGCGGGCAGCGATCCTCGACGTCGCGCTCGAGCTGGCCAGCCGCAACGGTCTGGAAGGCCTGACGATCGGCCTGCTCGCCGATCGCATGAACATGAGCAAATCGGGCGTCTTCGCGCACTTCGGTTCGCGCGAGGACCTGCAGATGGAAGTGCTCAAGCTCTACCATCACCGTTTCGAGCAGGAAGTCTTTTTCCCCAGTGTGAAAGAGCCGCGCGGCCTGCCGCGCCTGGAGTCGATGTTCGCGCGCTGGCTCAAGCGCGTATCGGTGGAAATTGCATCGGGATGCATCTATATCAGCGGCGCGGTGGAGTACGACGACCGTCCCGGCCCGATCCGCGATGCGCTGGTGGCAATGGTGCGCGCGTGGCAGGGCGCATTGCTGCGCGCCGTGCAGCAGAGCGTCGATGCCGGCGCCCTGCAGCCCGGCACCGACCCGCAGCAGCTGGTCTATGAAATGTACGGGCTGATCCTGGCCCTGCACCACGATGCACGTTTCCTGCGTAGTCCCGGCGCCGTCGAACGCGCCCACCGCGGTTTTGCGCGGCTGATCGAGAATTACCGTAATCCCACTCAAGTCACTCAGGCGGACTAATCCGCCTTCAGTCACAAACAACTTACCTTCGTCAGGAGAAAACCATGGGTCAGTACGTCGCGCCAATTCGGGATATGCAGTTCGTTCTGCACGAATTCCTCAACGTCACCGAAGAGTTCAAGAACTTGCCGGCATACCAGGAGATCGACGCCGACATCATCAACCAGGTGCTGGAAGAAGGCGCGAAATTCACGCAGGAAGTGCTGTTCCCGCTGAACCACTCCGGCGACCGCGAAGGCTGCCACTATGACGCCGCCACCAAGAGCGTGACCACGCCGAAGGGCTTCAAGGAAGCCTACAAGCAGTACGTCGAAGGCGGCTGGGCTGCGCTGGCGTGCGATCCGGAATACGGCGGCCAGGGCCTGCCGGTCTCGCTGAACAACTCGTTCTACGAAATGCTGAACTCGGCCAACCAGGCCTGGACCATGTACCCGGGCCTGTCGCACGGCGCCTACGAGTGCCTGAAGGAACACGGCACCGAAGAGCAGAAGAAGTTCTACCTGCCGAAGCTGGTCTCGGGCGAGTGGACCGGCACCATGTGCCTGACCGAAGCCCACTGCGGCACCGACCTGGGCCTGCTGCGCTCGAAGGCCGAGCCGCAAGCCGACGGTACCTACAAGATCACCGGCTCGAAGATCTTCATCTCGGCCGGCGAACACGACGTCGCCGAAAACATCGTCCACCTGGTGCTGGCGCGCCTGCCGGACGCACCGGAAGGCTCGAAGGGCATCTCGCTGTTCCTGGTTCCTAAATTCCTGCCGAACGCCGACGGTTCGATCGGCGAGCGCAACCCGATCTTCTGCGGCGCCATCGAAGAAAAGATGGGCATCCACGGCAACGCCACCTGCCAGATGAACCTGGACGGCGCCGTCGGCACCCTGATCGGCCAGCCGCACAAGGGCCTGAACGCAATGTTCGTGTTCATGAACGCCGCCCGCCTGGGCGTCGGCATGCAGTCGCTGGGCCTGACCGAAGTGGCTTACCAGAACGCCCTGGTCTACGCCAAGGACCGCATCCAGATGCGTTCGCTGTCGGGCCCGAAGGCGCCGGACAAGCCGGCCGACCCGATCATCGTGCACCCGGACGTGCGCCGCATGTTGTTGACTGCTAAAGCCTACGCCGAAGGCGCCCGTGCGCTGACCTCGTATATCGCGCTGCAGATCGACCGCGAACTGAACCATCCGGACGAAGACGTGCGCAAGGAAGCCGCCGGCGAAGTCGCGCTGCTGACCCCGATCGTCAAGGCCTTCATCACCGACAACGGCTGGATCGCGACCTCGGAAGCGATGCAGGTCTACGGCGGCCACGGCTACATCAGCGAGTGGGGCATGGAGCAGTACGTGCGCGACGCCCGCATCAACATGATCTACGAAGGCACCAACACCGTGCAGTCGCTGGACCTGCTGGGCCGTAAGATCCTGATGGACAACGGCGCCAAGCTGCGCGCCTTCGGCGAGAAGATCAAGAACTTCGTCGAAGAGAACGGCCTGGACGAGCAACTGTCCGAATTCGTGACCCCGCTGGGCGAGCTCGGTGAAAAAGTCACCAAGCTGACCATGGAAATCGGCATGAAGGCCTTCACCAACCAGGACGAAGTCGGCGCCGCCGCCGTGCCTTACCTGCGCGTGGTCGGCCACCTCGTGTTCAGCTACTTCTTCGCCCAGATGGCCAAGATCGCGCTGGAGAAGAAAGACTCGGGCGACAAGTTCTACGAAGCCAAGCTGCACACCGCGCGCTTCTACTTCGCCCGCCTGTACCCGGAAACCGCCATGCTGATCCGCCAGGCACGTTCGGGCGCAAGCAACCTGCTGGCGCTCGACGCCGACCTGTTCTAATCGCTTCTAGGGATAAAACCATGACCAATTTCACCGTCAAGAAAGTCGCCGTCCTGGGCGCGGGCGTGATGGGCGCGCAGATCGCTGCGCACTGCGTCAACGCCAAGGTGCCTGTCGTCCTGTTCGACCTGCCGGCCAAGGAAGGGAACAAGAACGGCATCGTCCTGAAGGCCATCGAAGGCCTGAAGAAGCTGTCGCCTGCGCCGCTGGGCAACAAGGAAGACGCCGCCCTGATCCAGGTCGCCAACTACGAGGACAACCTCGAGCTGCTGGCCGGCTGCGACCTGATCATCGAAGCGATCGCCGAGCGCATGGACTGGAAACACGACCTGTACAAGAAGGTCGCTCCGCACATCGGCGCCAACGCCATCTTCGCCTCGAACACCTCGGGCCTGTCGATCAACAAGCTGGCCGAAGGATTCGACGACGAGCTGAAGGCGCGCTTCTGCGGCGTGCACTTCTTCAACCCGCCGCGCTACATGCACCTGGTCGAACTGATCCCGACCACGGCAACCCGTCCGGAAATCCTCGACCAGCTCGAGACCTTCCTGACCTCGGTGCTGGGCAAGGGCGTGGTGCGTGCAAAAGACACCCCGAACTTCATCGCCAACCGCGTCGGCATCTTCGGCATGCTGGCCACCATCCACGAAGCCGAGAAGTTCGGCCTGTCGGTGGACGTGGTCGACGACCTGACCGGCGCCAAGCTGGGCCGCGCGAAATCCGGCACCTTCCGCACCGCCGACGTCGTGGGCCTGGATACCATGGGCCACGTCATCAAGACCATGCAGGACACCCTGCAGGACGATCCTTTCTTCAGCCTGTACAAGACGCCTGACGTCCTGGCCAAGCTGATCGAGAAGGGCGCCCTGGGCCAGAAGGCCGGCGGCGGCTTCTACAAGAAGGTCGGCAAGGACATCCAGCGCCTGGACTTCGCCACCGGCGAATACGTGCCGAGCGGCGCCAAGGCGGCCGACATCGTCGCGCGCATCCTGAAGGAAAAGGACCCGGTCAAGAAGTTCAAGGCCATGCGTGAATCGACCAACCCGCAGGCGCAGTTCCTGTGGGCGATCTTCCGCGACGCCTTCCACTACATCGCCTTCCACCTCGACACCATCGCCGACAACGCGCGCGACGTCGACTTCGCCATGCGCTGGGGCTTCGGCTGGAGCGTCGGTCCGTTCGAGACCTGGCAAGCCGCCGGCTGGACCCAGATCGCGCAGTGGGTGAAGGAAGACATCGACGCCGGCAAGGCGCTGACCAACGCACCGCTGCCAGCCTGGGTCTTCGAAGGCCAGGTCGCGGAGAAGGGCGTGCACACCGCCGAGGGTTCGTACTCGGCTTCGAAGAACGCCTATGTGCCGCGTTCGGACCTGCCGGTCTACCAGCGCCAGGAATTCCGCGCGCCGGTGCTGGGCGCGGGCGGCGCTGACGCCAAGACCGCCGGCACCACCGTGTTCGAGGACGACTCGGTGCGCCTGTGGCACACCGGCGACGAGGTCCTGATCATCTCGCTCAAGACCAAGATGCACGTCATCGGCGACGGCGTCATCAAGGGCATCAAGCGCGGCCTGCTTGAGGCCGAAGCCAACTTCAAGGGCCTGGTCATCTGGAACACCGACGCCACCGAAGGCGGCGCGTTCTCGGCCGGCGCCGACCTGCAATCGGCCCTGCCGGCCTTCATGACCGGCGGCGCGAAAGCGATGGAGCCGATCGTCAAGGAACTGCAGGACACCTTCATGCAGATGAAGTACTCGAACGTCCCGGTCGTGGCGGCGGTTGCCGGCCTGGCCCTGGGCGGCGGCTGCGAGATGGCCCTGCACGCGTCGAAGCGCGTGGCCTCGATCGAGTCCTACATCGGCCTGGTCGAAGTGGGCGTGGGCCTGGTGCCCGCCGGCGGCGGCCTGAAGGAAGCCGCAGTGCGCGCCTTCACCGAAGCGAAGGGCAACGACATCCTGCAATTCCTGAAGACCGGTTTCACCAACGCGGCCACCGCGCAGGTGTCGAAGTCGGCGCTGGAAGCGAAGGCGATGGGTTACCTGAAGGAAGACGACATCATCGTCTTCAACCCGTACGAACTGCTGCACGTGGCGAAGGTCACCGCGCGCTCGATGTTCGACGCCGGCTACCGCGCTCCGCTGCAGCGCCCGGTGACCGTCACCGGCCGCTACGGCTGGGCGACGATCCGCGGCCAGCTGGTCAACATGCGTGACGGCGGCTTCATCTCGGCCTACGACTACCACCTGGGCGACACCATCGCCGAGATCGTGACCGGCGGCGACGTCGACCAGGGCAGCGTGGTGTCCGAGCAGTGGCTGCTGGACATGGAGCGCAAGGCTTTCATCTCGCTGCTGAACAACCCGAAGACGCAAGAGCGGATCATGGGCATGATGCAGACCGGCAAGCCGGTGCGCAACTAAACGCGGAACAGACAGGACGACCAACATGAGCAAACAACTTCAAGACGCATACATCGTCGCAGCGACCCGCACCCCGATCGGCAAGGCGCCCCGCGGCATGTTCAACAAGACCCGCCCGGACGACCTGCTGGTCGCCGCCATCAAGGGCGCCATGGCCGCCGTGCCGAACCTGGACCCGGCGCTGATCGTCGACGCCATCGTCGGCTGCTCGTTCCCGGAAGCGGAGCAGGGCTTCAACATCGCCCGTAACTCGGTGGTGCTGGCTGGCCTGCCGAACACCGTGGGCGGCGTGACCGTCAACCGCTACTGCGCTTCGGGCATCACGGCTCTCGCCATGGCGGCGGACCGTATCCGTGTCGGCGAAGCCGACGTGATGATCGCCGGCGGCGTCGAATCGATGTCGATGGTCCCGATGATGGGCCACCACCCGTCGATCAACATGGAGACCTTCAGGGACGAGAACGTGGGCCTGGCCTACGGCATGGGCCTGACGGCCGAGAAAGTGGCGCAGCAGTGGAAAGTGTCGCGCGAAGACCAGGACGCCTTCGGCCTGGAATCGCACCGCCGCGCCATCGCTGCACAACAGGCCGGCCTGTTCAAGGACGAGATCACCCCGGTCGAGATCGTCACCCGCACGCCGAACCTGGCGACCGGTGAAGTCTCGGTCAAGCGCCGCACGGTCGACGCCGACGAAGGCCCGCGCGCCGACGCCAGCATGGAGTCGATGGCCAAGCTGAAGCCGGTCTTCGCCGCCAAGGGCACCGTCACCGCTGCGACCTCGTCGCAGATGTCGGACGGCGCCGGCGCCCTGATCGTCGTCAGCGAGAAGATCCTGAAGGAACACAACCTGACCCCGCTGGCCAAGTTCTCCTCGTTCGCCGTGCGCGGCGTGCCGCCGGAGATCATGGGCATCGGTCCGAAGGTCGCGATCCCGGCGGCCCTGGCCGCCGCCGGCATCTCCCAGGACCAGCTGGACTGGATCGAGCTGAACGAAGCCTTCGCCGCACAGGCGCTGGCCGTGATCCGCGACCTGGGCCTGGACACCAGCAAGGTCAACCCGATGGGCGGCGCGATTGCACTCGGCCACCCGCTGGGCGCGACCGGCGCGATTCGCGCCGCGACCGTCGTGCACGCACTGCGCCGCAACAACCTGAAGTACGGCATGGTGACGATGTGCGTCGGCGCCGGCATGGGCGCGGCTGGTATCATCGAGCGCGTTTAATCCCGATAGCGGCCGTCTCAACGTGTGCGTTGATGCGGTCTTTACCTATCACTGCGTGGGCACGGGGCGCCCACCCTACATGGCATCGACCCGGGTGCCGGCAATCGTAGGGTGGGCGCCCTGTGCCCACGCTGTTTTTCGTGCCCCGAAAAATCCTGGAGACAGACAATGACGATCCAAACGAACAAACAAAACGGCATCCTCACCATCGAATTCAACCGCCTCGAGCGAAAGAACGCGATCACCGGCGCCATGTACCAGACCATGGCCGACGCCCTGCTCGACGCCGAGCAAGATCCTGCCGTGCGCGCCGTCCTGATCACCGGCAAGCCGGAGATCTTCACCGCCGGCAACGACCTCGACGACTTCCTGAACAACGTCGGCGAAGGCGCCATGACCGAAGACCGCCCGGTGTTCCAGTTCATGCGCGCGCTGGAAGGCTGCACCAAGCCGGTGGTGGCTGCCGTGGCCGGCGCAGCGGTGGGCATCGGCACCACCATGCTGATGCACTGCGACCTGGTCTACGCGGCCGACAATGCGAAATTCTCGATGCCCTTCACCCAGCTCGGCCTGTGCCCGGAATTCGCCTCGTCGCTGCTGGTTGCGCAAACGGCCGGCTACACCCGCGCCGCCGAAAAGCTGATGCTGGGCGAAGCCTTCGGCGCCCAGGAAGCCTTCGAGATGGGCATCGTCGCCCGCGTGCTGCCGGCCGCCGAACTGCTGGCCTTCGCGCAGGCGCAGGCCGCGAAACTGGTGGCCTTGCCGGCCGCCTCGATCCGCGCCACCAAGGCGCTGATGAAGCGTCCGCGCGCGGCGATCGTGGCGGAGACCATCGGCGTCGAGAACAAGCAGTTCAGCGCCATGCTGGTCGGTCCGGAAGCGAAGGAAGCGTTTACGGCCTTCTTCCAGAAGCGCAAGCCGGATTTTTCGAAGTTCGATTAAAGATACTTGCCAGTCCCGTAACCGGGCAGGTTGATGACCTGCCTGGTTACGCAATGTCCGTCTTTCGATCTCAATCGTTCCGATCACGGCCATTCACGATCAGACACACCGGACGCTTCGGTCGATATGATCAGCCGGCGGACGGCGCAAGCAGTCCGGTACGCGTCGGCTCCTACCTTCAATGCCCTAGGCATAGATTTCCAAGCCTGATCTGGAGCGCTTGCCAGATACACCTGTGCAATGACAAAAATCAAGGCAGTGGCATATCTCCCATGACATTGTTTCGTGTGAATCTTTTTCTTCGGGAAGAAATTTCACATGAACGTACTCAACGCACCTGGTCTCGCTTCCGCTCTCACCCAAACCAATCGTCCCATCCGTGTGCGTTTATCACACCCTGAAGGTGTGCTTGATGACGTCTTACAGGTTAAGCATGTCAGCGGTCAGGAGACGCTGTGCGGCGGCATCGAGTACCGGTTGCTCTGCGTCTCCGTAAACGCAACTCTGCCGCTGAAAGAATTTATTGCGCTGCCAGCCGAACTGCAATTCGTTACCGATCGTGGGCGATTGCGTTCGGTGTGCGGCATCGTGGCACAAGCTTCTGCCGGACAAAGCGACGGAGGACTGGGAACGTATCAGCTCCTGCTGCGCGATGCCTTGGCCTTGATGGAGCAGCGTGTGAACACGCGCGTCTTCCGGAACATGAGCGAAGTCGAGATAACGGAGGCCCTTGTGCGCGAGTGGCGCCACGCCAATCCGATCCTGGCAAAAGCATTCGATCTCGATATCTCCGGCATTACAGGAGCCTATCCTCCGCGCGAATTCACGATGCAGCACAACGAATCGGACGCCGCATTTTTGCGTCGGTTGTGGAAGCGCCAAGGCATAGGCTGGTCCATCCGTCCGGGCCAGTCCAGCGAATCCGGCAGCTCGGTCACGCCCGGTCACGCACTCGTGCTGTTCGATACGCCGCACGCGCTCTCACAGAACGCAGCAGGCACCGTACGTTTTCACCGTGATGCGGGCACAGAAACACGCGACGGGGTCATCAATTGGAGCGCTGTCCGTACTTTGAGCGCCGGCAGCGTTACCAGGCAATGTTCGGATTATCTGCAGGGGCGGATGATGTCTGTCCATTGGCCGACCAATATGCAACAGGGAGAGGCCGGCAACCAATTTGCCTACAGTCTGGAGGACTATCAGATTGACGCGCCGCACGTTGGCGACGATGGCGGCGACTACCGCCGGTTAGGCCAATTGCGGATCCAGCGGCACGAATACGAAGCCAAGTGCTTCTATGGCGAAAGCGGCGTTCGAGACCTGTGCGTCGGCCAGTGGTTCCGTCTCGACGGACACCCGGAAATCGATACGCACCAGGATGAGGAGCGCGAGTTCGTGCTGACGGAACTATCGCTCGTCGCAGAAAACAATCTTCCCAAGGAAATCGATGAGCGCGCCCAGCGCCTGTTTGCTGACAGTGGCTGGCACCGGGAATCGGCCGATGTCACGCTAGAACAGGCAAGCGAGCAGCGCGACGTCAAATACACCAATCGCTTCGCATGCGTGCGCCGCGGGATACCGATCGTGCCGGCCTACGATCCGCGCATTGACCTGCCCCGCGTGCGCCTGCAATCGGCCATCGTGGTCGGGCCGCCGGGCGAAGAAGTGCATTGCGACCAACTCGGGCGCGTCAAACTGCGCTTTCCCGGAACGCGAAAAGAGGATCATCCGGACGGCGCTGGCGCCAGCAATACGGACCGGGACTCGGCTTGGGTGCGGGTGGCCAGTCATTGGGCCGGCGACCGATGGGGCAGCATCAGCTTGCCGCGGGTCGGCGACGAAGTACTGGTGGAATTTCTCGCTGGCGACCCGGACAAGCCGATTGTCGTGGGCCGCGTGCACGGCGGCAGGGCCGTTCCACCGGCATTCAGCCATCAGGGCGAACTGCCGGGCAACCGTTTTGTTGCCGGCATCAAGAGCAAGGAAGTACGAGGAACGCGTTGCAATCAACTCAGGCTGGACGACACTACCGGTCAGATCAGTGCGCAACTGGCAAGCGAACATGGTCATAGCCAGTTGAACCTCGGGTGGCTGACGCATCCGAGAAGCGGTGGTGAGGGCAAGGCGCGCGGCGAAGGGGCCGAACTGCGCAGCGACCAGTCCGTCGTCGTGCGCGCGGCGCGGCTGATGCTGCTGACGACCCAGGCGATGCTCGGAGCAACGGGCAAACAGCTTGAGCGAGAGCCCTTGCAGGCGCTGCTCGAGGGATCTCAGGCACTGCTCAAGGAATTGGGAGAGTTTGCCGAACAGCACCAAGCCATGCCCGTCGATCTTGCACCCCACCAGCAACTGGCGGACGAGCTAAAAAATGCGGAGCAGGGGAGTAATACTCAGTCTGCGGGGGCGGCAAAGGGTGGCGCACCCCTGATCGCCAAGTACGCTGAGGGTGGATTTGTCAGTGCCACGCCGAATTCATCCGTGAGCTACAGCGGCCGGCAGCAAAATATCGTCGCGCAACAGCATATCCAGGCAGTTGCGGGCCAGCGCGTGAACATCAACGCCGGCAAAGGAATTTCGCTGTTCGCGCACCAGGACGGGATGAAGCATATCGCCCGCGCCGGCAAGCTCGACATCCAGGCCCAGCAGGACAGCATCGGTATTGCGGCCGACCACGACGTGAACCTCAGCGCCAGCCAGGGCGAGGTCGTCATTGCGGCGAAGAAGAGCGTCACCCTGCTATGCGGCGGCGCCTATATCAAAATTGCGGAAGGCAATATCGAACTCGGTTGTCCAGGCACATTCGTGGTCAAGGCGGGTATGCACAAGTGGGACGGCCCGGCCCGGCAACAAGCGGAGCTGCCGTTCTTCCCTGCCGCCGAGCACACCAACTGGCTGAAGCTCGACCTGGACGGCTACGAAGGTGCACCAATGGCGGGCGTGCCGTACACCCTGCACTTCGCAAACGGCCAACAAAAGAAGGGCACGCTCGACGGCAGCGGGATGGCCGAAGAGCGCAACCTGCCCGACACCATTTCCAAGCTTGTGTATCACAACGCGCCGTCCGCTAAAGACGAGGCGCGGCCGACAGGCGGCGACCTGCTGTCCAAACTCGATCCGCTCATAGCTCAGGAGCCCAACCTGATGAATGCATCGCATGATCCGAGGAGGAAATGATGGCCGCATCGGACGAGACACTGGAAGCCTTGAACGAAATTCAGAGACAGGAAAAACCGGGCGATGTCGGCTTGGGCGAATGGATATGGGGAGCATTGCAGGGAGATTTCAATCCCGAGCGATCGACCGGGCAGATCGGCTTTGACATGGTGGTATCGCTTATTCCGATTGTCGATACTTTGTGCGACATTCGCGATTTATGGGCGAACATCCGTCAATACCGTAAGGAACCCGGCAACAAAGTCGCCTTGTTCTTCATGGCGACAACGGTTGTTGGCTTCATTCCGGAAGCCGGCACCGTAGTGAAGAGTGCACTTCGCCTTGTCTGGGTCTACCTGAAACCACTGATCAAGCATGCCGACGATATCACCAATGTCAGCAAACTGGTAGCGGCCACCAACCGCGCATGTGACGCGGCATTGCCGAAGCTTACCGAGTACCTGCAGCACAACCGGGTAGCGAAATGGGCGACGAAGGACAAGCTGCCCGATATGTACCAGTTTGTGGCAAAAACTATTCGCGAGGTATCGGACAAGATCAGTTCGACGAAATTGAGCAGCCTGTTGGACGAAAAAATAGGTGACCTGAAGGCGCTGCTGCAAAAGATACGGCCCATCGTGCCAAGCACTATCCGGGAACAGGTTGACGATGCCTTGAAGTTTTTGGATGCGAAGCGCCGGGTGATCGGCGGCGCGATCCAGGAGTTCACACAGCCGGTAAAGACCGTGCTGAAGGTGTTTGCCAAGAAGCTGGATGATCAGGCATGGCGGGTGGAGATTCATCGAACCAATCGCGGCTGGATTGCGCCGATGTCGGAGTCGGGCTCGGCGAAGTTGATCAACGCGAAACCGCCGAAGTGGGCGAAAAAAAGGTCAGGGCCAATGGGATTTCCGTCTTTGGATTCTACTGATCCAAAGATTCAAGCGTTGGTAAAAGGAAATCCGAACCATCCGCAGCTTCAAGATTGGATGATCGAGACGTTTTCGAAAAAAGGTGGAGGGATGCGGGCTGACGTCATAAAAGGGCCAGCGAAACTTTACCGTATTGTCGACCCCTCCAATGAGGCTGGAGGTATTTTCTGGGTGACGGAAGCAGAGTTCAAAGCCATCAAGAATCGGGATGAATGGCGCAGTAAGTTCGCTGTCAAGCCAGAATGGAACCAGAACGGCTGGTATGTTGAGTATGAAGTTAAGAGCGGTGAAGCATTATCTGTTTGGCGTGGTCCGGCGGCCAGTCAAGAGCTCAAGGGGACGGATTATTACCTTGAAGGAGGAGGCGAACAGATTGTATTCTTTCCAGGTAATCGTGACGACATGGTGCAGGCGATGCCTCGAGTGGATCGGGAGACTGGGGAGTTTGTTGAAATTAATGGAAATATTGACCGTAATGTAGAGTTCACTGATGTGACGGGAGAAATGATTCCAACGAAACTGCGGGCTCGGATAAGAGATCCGCGCATTAAAGGTCCGATCGAGACTGGATGGGGCGCGACAGACTACACGCCGCAAGAGGCTAAAAGAATTCTGTTGACGGTCCCGACATCGCGGTGAGCCATAAACCTTGAGACGAGGAAAAAGACATGCGAAATTTACATCGGGAAGCTGCTATTTGGTCGCTATTTACCTCGGACGAGTTTTTTGAGGCTGCTGCCAAAGAGTGCGAGCAAACCATGACATGGTTTGGATCTACTGCTATTTCAAAGCACGTTGTGAATTTTGGTAGGAATAACCAAATTTTTGATACATTCAAGTCACTTGCGCGTGATTTCAGGCGCGGCGCTGAAATGGCAAAGCTTGATGACTATAAGTTGGTATGGGATACTGCCCGTTGCCTGAGAGGTGATATTCGGGGCATGATGGAACAGCCACTTCATAGTTGGATGAGCGAGTCTGAATATCAAGAGTTTAGTAGGGTTAGAATTGGTAGGGTCATGGGCTATGCCCGTCCAATTAATAGAGCGCTTCATAATGCAATGGTTGGGGCGGAAAACTTTTTTAATCCGAGTCCGAATTATCCAGAACGAATTAATGATGATGATGGGTTCCCAGGAAATGAAATAGTCGAAGTGTACGACGCGTATGCCAATCTCTACAAAGAATCGTTAGCCTGGAAGATTCCTGATCCGTTGCCAGAATATCGGGTCGATACTTCAGTCAGCTGTCGAACCGGAGATGAGGTACCGTGGACAGGCGTGTGGTTTCCAGAGACCGGGCTCGAGTACCACAGTCTGACGTTCGCCGTTAAGGGTCTAAGAATGCAGCCGGTGTATCGAATTGTCAAAACAAAAGAAGAAGCTGAAGTCGAGGGGGCTTCCTTACCAACCCTGGAGACAGTAGCGGTCGCTACCAGCTGGCATCCGCTTATCCTTTCTGGACACCAGGCTGAGGTAAATAGAGAACTTTGGGCGAAAGCAGGTCAACCTTGCCCCAAGGCAGGCATTTGGCAACCAACTGATCCAGGCGCAGCGCAACGACCCTATGAGGCAGGAGAAAAAATGCTTCATCTTGGTTCGCCGTACGGATTCACGATGTGGCGTTGGATTGCCGACCGATAAAACCAGCGAGAGGGACTATTGCCGGACTGCTTGGGCGACTACGATATCGAGGACGCAATCCTGGACGGTATCAACCAGAATTTTTGTTTGTCGCTCGTGTACGCCGCAATGTTCGGGAAGGAAAAACATGAAAGGTGTAATCCGACTCGGTGACTCGACCAGCCATGGCGGCAAGGTAATCGCTGCGTCCGGCAGGGCATTCGTGAACGGTATCCCAGTAGCCCGCCAGGGAGACGCCTGCATTTGCCCGATCAAGGGACATTCGAACTGCGTCATCGCACAAGGCGATCCGCTGGTGCTGGAAGGCGGCAAACCAGTGGCATTCGAAGGCCACAAGACCTCATGCGGCGCCTCGCTTATTTCGTCAGTGCTGACTTCGGGGAAGGTGTAGCGCCGCTACAAAAGAGACAGCTCGACTGCTACAACTCGGTAACTGGACGATAAATGGCACTGCAAGTTGATTGTTCTATGGACGAGACAAACCCTAACTATTCCCCTCCCTGGCGGAAGTGATCCAATAGTTGTCCCACTCCGCTAACGGTACGGCCGCTGCACACATGCGCTTCTGCAGTCGTGGCAGGAGAAATCTGGTGCCGGTATATTTCCCGACCGCCGGCGCCGGTAGGGCAGCGAGGCTGCCGTGTTCGAGCGAACACGCCTATCCTCGCGCAACGATGTGACAGCCGTTTGACAACCGCGTGACAGTTCGCTGACGGCTACAGGCTCTTCGCGGCCGCCGGCGTGGCCACCCCGAGCTTCCAGCCCAGCCTGCGCAGCACGGCCGTGGCGTGCGACGCCAGTCCAGGGGCGGGCGCGAGCATGCCGACCGCCGTCGCCAGGGCCTTGTCGCCGGCGGTGCCGAACATGCGCGTGCTTTCCGGCGCAGGACGAGGAGAGAGCGGCGGCGTGGCTTTCCCGTCCTGCGACGGCAGGTGGTGGGCCAGGTCGGCTTCGCGCAGCGCCAGGCT
>DEKZ01000054.1:21565-21711 GCA_002354135.1 Massilia sp. UBA2709
CGCCGGCCACCAGCTCGGCCGAGGAGGCCGAGCCGCTGTTGACCAGCACCGCCAGCGGCACGCTGCGGGCCCAGGCTGGCAGGGCGGCCAGCACGTCCGTTTCGTCTGCCGCCCGGTAGTAGCGCGGGTTGACCGTGACCGTGCTG
>DEKZ01000411.1:0-276 GCA_002354135.1 Massilia sp. UBA2709
CCGTCCTCGGTGCGCAGCTGCGCGGCCGGCAGCTTCCAGTCCTCGGCGGCGGCCTTCACCAGCATCGCACGCGCGACCGCGCCGGCCTCGCGCATCGGCACCCAGGCATCCTTCACGCTGGTCGAGCCGCCGGTGAACATGATGCCCAGTTCGCGCCCGATCTTGGACAGCACCCACTGGGTGCCGTCCTTGACGTTGCCGCGCTCGTCAGGGTGGAAAGGCAGGTTCTCGCGCAGCACGGTGAGGTTGCCGAAGATCTTGTCGATCGGCGCCGGG
>DEKZ01000411.1:395-799 GCA_002354135.1 Massilia sp. UBA2709
GCCGGGGCGATGCGCACCCGGTCCAGGCCCACGTCCAGCTCCTCGGCCACCAGCATCGGCAGCGCGGTGTGCACGCCCTGCCCCATCTCGCTGCGCGGTACCACCACCGAGACCGTGCCGTCGGGGTTCAGCACGACCCAGCCGTTCAGCGCCACCGCGCCTTGCGCCACCGCCAGCGGCGCGGCCGTGTGCAGGCGCTGGCGCGGCGGATGCATGCCCCAGCCCACCAGCAGCGCGCCGCTGCCCAGCAGGCCGCCCAGCAGGAAGCGGCGGCGCGAGCGCCTCGCGGCGGTCTTGCGCTCATCAAGAGCTTGTTGCCCGGTTGCGTCTACGTCTCTCATGCTCCTTCGATCCCCAATCCGCCAGCAGCTCTTCCGGCCCCACCGGGCGGCCGTACAGGTAAC
>DEKZ01000411.1:965-3586 GCA_002354135.1 Massilia sp. UBA2709
GAAGCGCTTCAGGTAGGCCAGCGAGGAGTACCCGGTGCCGAAGTCGTCGATCGCCAGGCCCACGCCCAGTTCGTGCAGTTCCCTGACGAAGCCGGCCGCATCGTCGGCGTTCATGATGATCGACTCGGTCACTTCGAGCTGCAGCCGGGCGGGCGCCAGGCCCGCCTCCGCCAGCGCCTCCCTCACCTGGGCCGCCATCGCGCCGCGCTCGACCTGGCGCACCGACAGGTTCACCGCCACCTTCGGCACCGCGAGGCCCGCGGCATCCCAGCGCGCCACCTGGCGGCAGGCTTCCACCAGCACCCATTCGCCCAGCTGATTGATGAAGCCGGTGTCCTCGGCCATCGGGATGAAGCGCTCGGGGCTGACCAGGCCGAGCTCGGGATTATGCCAGCGAACCAGGGCTTCGACGCCGATCAGGCGCCGGCTGCCGATCTCGACCTGGGGCTGGTAGTGCAGGAAGATCTCGCCGCGCTCGATCGCGCGGCGCAGCAGGGCCTCCATGCGCAGGCGCTCGACGCCCTCGCCGTCCATCTCGGGCGAGTAGAACTGGTAGCCGTTGCGCCCGCGCGCCTTGGCCTGGTACATGGCGACGTCGGCATTGCGGATCAACATGTTCGGGTCGACCGCGTCGCGCGGGAACAGGCTCACGCCGACGCTGCCGGTGACGAACAGCTCGTGGCCGCCGACCAGGAAGGGCTGCTCGAACAGCGCCACCATCTTCTGCGCCACCTGGGCCGCGCCGAAGTGGCCGTCCACATGCTCGAGCAGGACGACGAATTCGTCGCCGCCCAGGCGCGCCAGGGTGTCGCCTTCGCGCAGCCGCATCCCCAGCGTGCCGGCCACCTGTTCCAGCAACTGGTCGCCGACCTGGTGGCCGAGGGTGTCGTTGACGTTCTTGAAGCGGTCCAGGTCGATGAACATCACCGCCAGCTCCTGGTTCTCGCGCGCGGCGCGGCCGATCGCGTGCACCAGGCGGTCCTGGAACAGCAGCCGGTTCGGCAGGCGCGTCAGCGGGTCGTGGTGGGCCAGGAAGTCGAGCTGTTCCTGCGATTCCTTCAGGCGCGTGATGTCGCTGAACACGCCCACGTAATGGGTCAGTTTGCCCTCGTCGTTGCGCAC
Source organism: Massilia sp. UBA2709 (assembly GCA_002354135.1). Lineage (GTDB taxonomy): Bacteria > Pseudomonadota > Gammaproteobacteria > Burkholderiales > Burkholderiaceae_D > Telluria. Next base: position 2,088 of record DEKZ01000411.1, read on the forward strand.
CGCCGAGACGGTGAGCCATTCGAGGAAGGTGTCGCCGTTCTTGCGGCGGGACCAGACCTCGCCGCGCCAGAAGCCGCCCGCGTCCAGCTCGCGCGCCATGTCGGCATAGAAGTTCTCGTCGTGCCGCGGCGAGCGCGTGACCGACCACGGCTGGCCGATCACTTCCGCCTCGGCATAGCCGGTAATCGTGGTGAAGGCGGGGTTGACCGCGACGATCCTGCCTTCGGTGTCGACCACCATCACGCCGTCGGCGATGTGGGCGATCACGGTGGCCGACAGGCGCAGGCTTTCCTCGGCCTCCTTGCGCTCGGAGATGTCGGCGAACACCCAGACATTGCCCGCTTCCGGCTTCCCCGGCACCAGCGAACTGCCGCTGACCAGGCACCACAGCAGGCTGCCGTCGCGGCGGCGGAACTGGCGCTCGTGGCGCGGGTCCTCGCCGCGCGCCATGCGCGGGAAGAATACGTCCTCGGCGCGCGCATGCTCGCCGCTGCTGGCGAACAATACCGATGCCGGCTGGCCGACCAGGCTGCCGTCCGGATAGCCGAACAATTCGTCGGCGCGGCGGTTGGTCGACACGATGCGGCGCTCGCGCGTGAACACCACGCCGAACATCACGTTGTCCAGGATCGCGCCCTGCTCCACCAGCAGGGCCTCGATGCGCATCTCGTTGTGCTTGCGCTCGCTGATATCGGAAATGATGCCGTCGACCCGGAACCCCGCTTCGCCCGGGCGCCCCTGGGGCTGGCCGCTCTCCAGGACCCAGCGCTCGGCGCCGTGGGCGTCGACGATACGGTATTCGACCTCGTAGCTGCGCCCGGCCATGATGGCGTCGCGCGAGACGCGGCGCTGCAGGCGCCGGTCTTCGGGGCAGACGATGTTTGCCCAGTCGTCGGTGCTGCCGCGCATGAACATGGCGGCCGGGTAGCCGGAAATCTCCTCGATGGCGTCGCTCACGAAGTCGATCCGGCCGCCCGGCTGGGCGCGGAACACCGCTCCCGGCACCTGGTTGACGATGGTGCGGAACTGTTCCTCGCGCCGCGCGACGTCGACGAACAGCTCGCGGATCGCGGCGCGCATGCGCTCCATCTGGCGCCCCAGGATGCCCAGCTCGCCCTTTGCCTTGAGCACCAGCGGGGTGTCGAAGTCGCCGCGCGAGAGCCGCTGGGAAAAGGCGGCCAGGGTGCGCAGCGGCTGGTACAGCCTGGTGCGCAGGTAGATGACGATCAGGGCCATCGACAGCGCCACCTGCAGCGCCAGCACCAGTGCGTAGTTGCGCTGCTTGCGGTGCAGGGCCTGCTCGCTGCGCAGGTCGTCCATCTCGACAGTGACCATCCCGATAGGCTGGCCGCGCACCACGATGCCGCGTTCGGCGCGCAGCACCCGGCCCAGCGGACGCGCCGGCGCGCGGGCGTCGATGAAGCCGGCGTCCGCCGGGCCGTCCGCGGCGCCGCGCACCTGGATCCGCACCACCGACGGGTCGCGCATGACCGAGTCGA
>DEKZ01000412.1:0-7922 GCA_002354135.1 Massilia sp. UBA2709
GGGGGCAGGATCGGGGGCGCGGGCGTGGCTTGGGGCGCACGGGCGGCGGCCGACAGGCCCAGTTCGGCGCTGACGGCCTCCATGATGGCCTGCGGGTCGGACGGCTTGCTCAGCACGCGCTCGACGCCGCAGCTGCGCGCCATGGCCAGCGTCTCGCGCTCGGCATACACGGCGGAATAGAAGATCACGCGGGTCGCGGCCAGTTCGCGGTCGGCGCGCAGGCGCTGCACGAACTCGTAGCCGTCCATCTTCGGCATCAGGATGTCGGTGATGATCAGCTCGGGGCGGTGCTCGCGCACCAGCTCGAGCGCCCTGGCGCCGTCATCCGCTTCGAGCAGGCGGTGCTCGGTGAAGCCGAGCAGGGCCAGCAGATAGGCCCGGTTGCTCGGACGATCGTCGACGATGAGGATGGTGGCCATCAGTGAATCTCCCGGGCTGCGGCGGTGAACTGACGGTCGGTTGTCGGTACCAGCATGAACTACTCCAAAAAAACGCCGGCGGCAGCACGCCGGCGCGTTAGACCAGATCGCTATCCATCATAATCCAGCCGATGTCGCAAACGCCACAACGTTGCAGAGTAAAACATAATCTTTAACAATTGTATTTGAACAAATGGAAATTTGTTGCAGTGGTGCAACGTGAATATGCGACCGGAATGCGGCGCTTATTAAATTGTCGAGCAGGGAGGGCCGGCGGAGGCGGCCGGAAGCTGGTAAATCCTTTAAAATAGCGGATTACGCACGACGCGTCACGTATTCGAGGAATTCAAGATGTCTATCTCCAGCACCCAGGAAATCGTTGCCGAACTGCGCGCCGGGCGCATGGTCATTCTGGTCGACGAGGAAGATCGCGAGAACGAGGGCGACCTGGTGCTGGCGGCGGACTTCGTCACGCCCGAAGCGATCAACTTCATGATCCGCCACGCGCGCGGCCTGGTCTGCCTCACCCTGGCGGAGGAAATCTGCGACCGCCTGGCCCTGCCGATGATGACCACCCGTAACGGCACCTCGTTCGGCACCAATTTCACCGTGTCGATCGAGGCGGCCGAGGGCGTCACCACCGGCATCTCGGCGGCCGATCGCGCCCGCACCATCCAGGTGGCGGTGGCGAAGAACGCCAAGCCGGACGACCTGGTGCAGCCGGGCCACATCTTCCCGCTGCGCGCGGTGAAGGGCGGCGTCCTGATGCGCGCCGGCCACACCGAAGCGGGGTGCGACCTGACCGAGATGGCGGGCCTGACCCCGGCCTCCGTCATCTGCGAGATCATCAAGGAAGACGGCACCATGGCGCGCCTGCCCGACCTGATCGAGTTCGCCAGGGAGCACAACCTGAAGATCGGCACCATTGCCGACCTGATCCACTACCGCAGCCAGAACGAAAGCCTGGTCGAGCGCGTGGCCGAGCGCACGCTGTCCACCGCCCACGGCGACTTCCGGCTGATCGCCTGGCGCGACAAGCCGAGCGGCTGCGCCCACCTGGCGATGGTCCACGGCGACATCGAACGCGACGTGGAAACCCTGGTGCGCGTGCACCAGCCGGTGTCCATCCTCGACATCCTGGAGCACAAGGCCACCACCCACTCCTGGACCATGGTCTCGGCGATGGAAGCGATCAAGAAGAGCGAGGCCGGCGTGCTGGTGCTGCTCAATTGCGGCGAGACCGCCGAGCAGCTGTTTGCCCAGTTCGCCTCCATGGACGCGCCGGGCGCGCGCCCGAGCGGCCGCGCCGCGACGATGGACCTGCGCACCTACGGCATCGGCGCCCAGATCCTGAAGGAACTGGGCGTGGGCAAGATGAAGCTGCTCGCCAATCCGCGCAAGATGCCGTCGATGACCGGTTTCGACCTGGAAGTTACCGGTTATATCGCGAATCCCTCGGCCTGACGCGGTACACTTTCACCATCTATTAATACGACAAACAAGAAGAGGTCAGCCATGACGGTAGGAACTTATGAAAGCAATTTGACAGGCGAAGACCTGCGTATCGGTATCGTGCAGGCGCGTTTCAACGCCGACGTCGGCCATGGCCTGCTGTCGTCCTGCCTGGCCGAGCTGAAGCGCCTGGGCGTGGCCGACGAGGACATCCTGCACGTGACCGTGCCGGGCGCCCTGGAAGTCCCGCTGGCCCTCCAGAAGATGGCGGAAACCCAGCAGTTCGACGCGCTGATCGCGCTGGGCGCGGTGATCCGCGGCGAGACCTACCACTTCGAGCTGGTCTCGAACGAGTCGGGCGCCGGCATCACCCGCATCGGCCTGGACTACGGCATCCCGATCGCCAATGCCATCCTGACCACCGAGAACGACGCCCAGGCCGAGGCACGCATGGCCGAAAAGGGCAGCGACGCGGCCAAGGTCGCGGTCGAGATGGCCAACCTCCTGATGGCGCTCGAAGAGCTGCATCCGGAAGAAGAAGAGTAACAAGAAGGAACACCATGACTGACAAGACCACCCACGCCAACCCGAGCAAGAACCGCACCCCGCGCCACCGCGCGCGCGAGTTCGCGCTCCAGGGCCTGTACCAGTGGCTGCTGAACAATGAGCCGTCGAGCACGGTGGCCAACAACATCCGTAACGCCCACGGTTTCGACAAGGCCGACGGCGAGTTCTTCTCGGCGCTGATCAACGGCACCATCAGCACCTCGCTCGAACTGCGCGAAGTCATCTCGCCACTGATCGACCGCGGCATCGGCGAGCTGTCGCCGATCGAGCACGGCGTGCTGCTGCTGGGCGCCTACGAGCTGAAGAACCATCCGGAAATCCCTTACCGCGTCGTCATCAACGAAGCGGTCGAGCTGACCAAGTCCTTCGGCGGCATCGACGGCCACAAGTACGTCAACGGCGTGCTGGACAAGCTGGCGGGCAAGCTGCGTCCGGAAGAAGTGGCGGCTGACGCGCGTCGCTAATATATATTAGTAGTGCCGGCTGACAAGCCACCGTTGCCTCGCGGCGCGGTGGCTTTTTTGTTGGGTTTTCGTAGGGTGGGTTCTTGAACCCACGCAGTTGTGCCGCGGCCGCACCACCATCGCCACGAAAACCAATGATGCAGGCGTGTCGGCTGCCGGCAGGGTATCTCGTCTGCATACGCCGCACCGCGTGGGTTCAAGAACCCACCCTACGCCTATTGGTACAAGACGGTACGACCGCGTGGACACGGGTGTCTACCCTACGCCTCCGCCGGGGCCGCGGGCCGGAAACGACGCGCTTGCCCCAACAAAAAAAGCCACCGCGAGGGTGGCCGTGAGGAGTGCTTTTCGCGTGCTTACAGGTTCGCCAGCGTCTCGGACTTGGCTTCGGCGACGGCCGCTTCGTCGGCCTTGGGCGCGGGCGTCGCAGGCTCGGCCTGCTTGACGACCATCTGCGCGGGCGCCGGGGGAGTGCGGGTCGGCACATACTTGCCGCGTGCAACCTGCTTCAGGCGGTTGTACTCGGCCAGCACCTTGGCGCCGTAGCCGGAGTCGGACTCGAAGTCGGCTGCGCCGACATAGGTCTTCAGGCCGCCTTCGACCGAACCGGTGCGCTTGACGTAATCCTTGAGGATCTGGGCGCCGACACGGATGTTGGCGACCGGATTCAGGGCAGCTTCGGCGCCGCCGACTTCCTCGAACTTGTCGTGGTGGACCTTGGCCATCACCTGCATCAGGCCCTTGGCGCCCATCGGGCTTTCCGCGAACGGGTTCAGGCCCGATTCGATGGCCATCACCGCCAGGATCAGGAGCGGGTCGAGCTTGATCTCGTGCGCCGTCATGTAGGCGGTCGAGACCAGCATGTTGGCGGCGTCGCCGGCCACGCGGTAGCGCTTGGCGAGCCAGGAGGTCACGTTCTGCTGCTGCTTGGTGGTGCCCAGCAGCTTGGCGTCCCGGACTTCCTCGACGTGGTTGACGGCCACGGCCTGGGCCACGGGTTGCGCCGGCGCCGCCGCAACGTTGGCGACAGGAGCGGGTGCTGCGGTTTCCGGGTGCAGCAGTTGCGATACTTTCTTTGCCGCGTCAGGATTCGTGTAGAGCAGGGCCAGTACCGCCACTGCCGAGAGACCGAAAACGGTCAGGGTGTGCTGCATGGTGGTCAACAGACCACGCGCCGATTTGCTCACGGAAGTCCACGTGACTGGCTGGCTGGCCATGGTATGGACGAGCCTTGCGCTCGTACCGAACAAACGATTGATCATCGAAGTCCCCTTTGTCGCGGCAAAAGCCATCCCGTCGCGGCGCTCTGGGCGCTACGTGGGGTTACCAATGCCGTGCATCAGAAAAATCGTCAGGCCACCCATCCTTGGGGCTGGCCAAAACGCCGTCATTGCTTTGCTACAGCTGGACGAGGAACCCAGGGCGGGTGACGTACCAGTGGCTCAACAACTGTCTCGGGGGTTAAGGCAGACGCCTTGTGAAAACACTCCTCAAAATGTCATGTGGGGCCCCGACCCCGTGAAGTTATGAGAACGGCTACAATCAGCTTAAAAACGTGGCCGCCTCATCAAGTAGGGCAGATTGTAGGAGGTCGCATATACCAAGTCAATACTAGCACGAACGCCCTTTATAACTTTTAAATCTTAATTTTGCGGAGCGAGCTCATCAATACCGTGGCAAATCAAACACTTGGCTGCGGAATTTGATTAACCTCAAGCAATGCAAAAAACAAGTAAAACTTGATGAAATATTCGGATCTTCGGGATTTTATGTCCCAACTGCAACAAATCGGCGAATTAAAGCAGGTTGCCCTGCCAGTATCGACCCATCTCGAGATGACCGAGGTGGCCGACCGCACGCTGCGCGCCGCCGGGCCGGCCCTGCTGTTCCAGAATCCGACGGATGCGAAGGGCGCCGCGCACGCGATGCCGGTGCTGGCCAACCTGTTCGGCACGCCGCAGCGGGTGGCGCTGGGCATGGGCGCCGACGACGTGGGCGAACTGCGCCGCATCGGCCACGTGCTGGCGCGCCTGAAGGAGCCGGAGCCGCCGCGCGGCTTCAAGGACATCATGGGCCTGGGTTCGCTCGTGAAGGCGGTGTGGGACATGGCCCCGAAAGAAGTGAAGGGCGCCTCCTGCCAGGAAATCGTGTGGGAAGGCGACGACGTCGACCTCGGCCGCCTGCCGATCCAGCATTGCTGGCCGGGCGACATCGCGCCCCTGATCACCTGGGGCCTGGTGATCACCAAGGGCCCGAACAAGAAGCGGCAGAACCTGGGCATCTACCGCCAGCAGGTCCTGGGCCGCAACAAGGTCATCATGCGCTGGCTCGCCCACCGCGGCGGCGCATTGGACTTCCGCGAGCACGCCATCGCCAATCCGGGCAAACCCTATCCGGTCGCGGTGGCCCTGGGCGCCGACCCGGCCACCATCCTGGGCGCGGTGACGCCGGTGCCGGACGCTTTGTCCGAATACCAGTTCGCCGGCCTGCTGCGCGGCCAGCGCACGGCGCTCACCAAGGCCATCGGCAGCGAGCTGCGGGTGCCGGCGTCCGCCGAGATCGTGCTGGAAGGTCATATTTATCCGGATGAGAACCACCCCTCGGGCTTCGAGCATGCGGTCGAAGGTCCCTACGGCGACCACACCGGTTATTACAATGAGCAGGACAGCTTCCCGGTATTCACGATCGACCGCATCACCATGCGGCGCGATCCAATCTACCACTCGACCTACACCGGCAAACCGCCGGACGAGCCGGCCGTGCTGGGCGTGGCGCTGAACGAAGTCTTCATCCCGCTGCTGCAGAAGCAGTTCAGCGAGATCACCGACTTCTACCTGCCGCCGGAGGGCTGCAGCTACCGCATGGCCGTGGTGCAGATGAAGAAGCAGTACGCCGGCCACGCCAAGCGCGTGATGTTCGGGGTCTGGAGCTTCCTGCGCCAGTTCATGTATACCAAGTTCATCGTCGTGGTCGACGAGGACGTCGACGTGCGCGACTGGAAGGAAGTGATCTGGGCAATCACGACCCGGGTCGACCCGACGCGCGACACGGTGCTGGTCGATAACACGCCGATCGACTACCTCGACTTCGCTTCTCCCATTAGCGGACTCGGCAGTAAGATGGGGATCGACGCCACCAACAAGTGGCCGGGCGAGACCAGCCGCGAGTGGGGCACCCCGATCGCGATGACGCCGGAAGTGAAGACCCGGGTCGACGCGATCTGGCAGCAGTTGGGCTTGTAACCCGGCTTGTAACCCGGCTTGTAATCGGGCCGGCTTCCGTGCGTCGTGCCGGACCGGGTCGGGCTAGACTCGGGTTTTGAACACGACGCAGATGGAGGCTCGATGAATATCCTGATGGTGCTGACCTCGCACGACCAGCTCGGCGATACCGGCAAGAAAACCGGCTTCTGGCTGGAAGAGTTTGCCGCTCCTTATTATGTGTTCAAGGATGCCGGCGCCAGGCTCACGCTGGCTTCGCCCAAGGGCGGACAGCCGCCGCTCGATCCGAAAAGCGACGAGCCGGATGCCCAGACCGAGGCCACCCGCCGCTACCAGGGCGACCCGGCCGCGCAACAGGCCCTGGTCAATACCGTGAAACTGTCGAGCGTGAACGCCCGGGACTTCGACGCCGTGTTCTATCCGGGCGGCCACGGCCCGCTCTGGGACCTGGCGCAGGACGCCGATTCGATCCGGCTGATCGAGGCCATGATCGCCGGCGGCAAGCCGGTCGCCGCGGTCTGCCACGCGCCGGGCGTGCTGGGGCAGGTCAAAGGTCCCGATGGCGCGCCGCTGGTCAAGGGCAAGCGCGTGACGGGCTTCACCAATACCGAGGAGGCCGCGGTCGGCCTGACGGACGTGGTGCCCTTCCTGGTCGAGGACATGCTGGTCAAGAACGGCGGGCAGTACAGCAAGGCGGGGGACTGGGCGCCCTATGTCGTGACCGACGGGCTGCTGGTGACGGGACAGAATCCGGCCTCGTCCGAGCCGGGTGCGCAGGCCTTGTTGGCCCTGCTGAAAAACCGCTCCTGAGGGGCGTGCAACCCGGCCCCCCAAAAACGGTGGGGTCGGGTATAATGAGGGCTGGCGGGCCCCTGCGCATTGTGGCATGGTTTACCTGGTCAGGTCGGGAACGAAGCAGCCAAAGCCGTTCACCGCAAGTGCCGCAGATCAGGCTCGCCTCCTTCGTTTTCCTTCCTGCTGTCTCCCCCTGCTGTCTCCCCTGTAGTATCCCCGCTGTCCCTCTCTGCGCTGTTTATCCCGAGTCGCTCTTCATGTTGAACAATTGTTCGGCAGTTAAAACATTTGTTGCAATTTCGATAGGCCGATCCGGAAGTGCCTCAGCCGCTGATGTTCGCGGCAAGCGCCAACTGCGGTAAAATCGCGGCATGTCCTATCAAGTCCTCGCCCGCAAATACCGTCCCAAGAACTTCGAAACGCTGGTCGGCCAGGAGCACGTCGTGCGCGCGCTCACCCATGCGCTGCACACGGGCCGCCTGCACCACGCCTACCTGTTCACGGGCACCCGCGGCGTCGGCAAGACCACGCTGTCGCGTATCCTTGCCAAGTCGCTCAACTGCACCGGCCCGGATGGGCAGGGCGGGATCACGGCCGAGCCGTGCGGCCAGTGCGAAGCCTGCCGCGCGATCGACGCCGGCCGCTTCGTCGACTATATAGAGATGGACGCCGCCTCGAACCGCGGCGTCGACGAAATGGCGCAGCTGCTCGAGCAGGCCGTGTACGCGCCCAGCAATGCCCGCTTCAAGGTCTACATGATCGACGAAGTGCACATGCTCACCAACCACGCCTTCAATGCGATGCTGAAGACGCTCGAGGAGCCGCCCGAGCACGTCAAGTTCATTCTCGCGACCACCGATCCGCAGAAGATTCCCGTGACGGTGCTGTCGCGCTGCTTGCAGTTCAACCTGAAGCAGATGCCGCCCGGCCACATCGTCGGCCACCTCGAGAACATCCTGGGACAGGAAGGCGTGAGCTTCGAACAGCCGGCGCTGCGCCTGCTG
>DEKZ01000412.1:7996-8295 GCA_002354135.1 Massilia sp. UBA2709
CAGCCGGCGCTGCGCCTGCTGGCGCAGGGCGCCCACGGTTCGATGCGCGACGCGCTGTCGCTGACCGACCAGGCGATCGCCTACGCCGCCGGCGCGGTCACGCTCGACGCCGTGCAGGGCATGCTCGGCGCGCTCGACCAGTCGTATCTCGTGCGCCTGCTCGACGCCCTGGCCCAAGAGAATGGCGCCGACCTGCTGGCGGTGGCCGACGAGATGGCCAGCCGCAGCCTGTCCTACAACGGCGCGCTGCAGGACCTCGGCACGCTGCTGCACCGCATCGCGCTGGCGCAGTCGGTGCC
>DEKZ01000072.1:0-332 GCA_002354135.1 Massilia sp. UBA2709
AGCCGCTGCCCTCGCGCAGCGCGGTCTCCAGCCGGGTGCGGGTGGCGGCCAGGTCGTCGGGATGGATGGCCGCGAAAAAGGACGCCATCGGCGCGCCGTCCGGCACCGCGTCGCCGAAGATCGCCGCCAGGCGGGCGTCGCCATGCACGCGGTCGTTCCCGATGTCCCATTCCCATACCGCGAGATTGGCGGCGGCGAGGATGGTCTCGAGCCGCTCGCGGGCCGCGCCGAGGGCATGCTCGGCCCGGCGCCGCTCGGCGGCGTTATTGAAGGCGCCGAGATAGAAGCGGGCCTTGGCCGCGAGGATGATCGGGGACACCGGCTCGCTCAGG
>DEKZ01000072.1:365-11695 GCA_002354135.1 Massilia sp. UBA2709
TCGCTCAGGACGGCGATGGCGCCGGCTTCGTACACCTGCTCGAGCGGGAAGTCCGGCGCGGAAGGCACGCCGAGCACGACGATCGGGGTATGGCTGGAACGGCCGTTGGTTCGCATCAGGCCTACGGTGTCGAGCAGGCAGGGCAGCGCGCCCGCATAGCCGACCAGGATCAGGGCGAAGTCGGTGTCGCGGGCCAGGGCCAGCGCTTGGCCGGCCGAGTGCGCACGCACGACGTCCTGGCCCAGCTGGGCGCCGACGCGGGTCACGGCCGGGTCGGATGCTTCGCGTTCGCAGACGAACAGGATCAGGCCTGCGGCGCCGGGGCTCACCGGCCGGTCTCCCCGGTCGGCGACCCGGGGGCCGCGCCGGGCGCGGACAGGTGCATGCACATGGTCATCGATACGTCGCCAGGAACGGCGTGGCCGCCGGCAGTTTTGTTGTGCTCGGGATAAGAATGTAAAAGCGCTACGCAACGATGTCAACCTTTCAGGCCTGCCGTGCGCGTCCCCTTACGCTGTGACATTGTTTCCACAGGCGAGGCGATCGGGAGCGGCCGACCGTCGCGATGCCGATTTTTCGGAGTAGCATGGCAAGGCGCAGTGCGCGCAGGTGCGGACAACACAGCGAGACCCGAGGAGACAGCAATGCAAGACGCAGCACACAGCGCCGACCCGTACGACGTGGCGACCATCATGGGAAGCCTCTACGGTGACGGCATCATCGCCTGCAAGGGCGCATTCGAACCGTCCTGGGTCCAGCGCCTGGGCCAGGACATCGACACCCTGTTCGAGGAGGCGCGGCGCCAGCCCGGCGGCGCCCTGGAGCGCGGACCCAGCCGCTACTACGTCGAGGTCCACCCGGAGCGCATTTCCGGTTTCGCCGACATCATCGGCCACCCCTGGGTCGTGGCCGTGTGCCGCGCGGTGCTGGGGCCGGAATACCGCGTGGTCGAAACAGGCTTCGACATCCCCGGCCCCGGCGCCCTGCACCAGCCCTGGCACCGCGACTTCCCGTCGCCGCCGGAGACCCTGGTCGGGCGGCGCCTGAATTCCCTGGCCTTCAACATCACCACCGTGGACGTGGAAGAGGATATGGGCCCGTTCGAGATCGCGCCCGGGACCCAGTGGGACGACCTGGCGGGCGGCGACCCGATGTTCCCGGCGCGCGAAACCTGGGCGCGCTACGAGGCGCGCGCCCAGCGCAAGCTGCCGCGCATGGGGGACATCTCGGCGCGCTCGGCGCTGACCATCCACCGCGGCACGGCCAACGTGTCGAACCGGCCGCGTCCGGTATTCGTGCTCGGGGTCGACGCGCCGGACGGACACAACGCCGACAAGCACGACCTGCAGCTCACGCGCGGCTATTACGACAGCCTGGCGCCGGAACTGCGCCGCCACATCACCTGCCGCGTGGTGGACCGGCTCGAGCCCATCGTGCAGGCGCACACCATCGAAGGCCTGCGCATGGGCCTGACGATGTAGCCTGGATGAGCGTGTAAGCGAAAAAACGCCTGCGCGGCAGGACGCGGCGCAGGCGCTGGCGGCAGGAGGGCAGGGCCGATCAGGGCTTGCCCTTGTCCTCGCTTTCCGGTTCGGTGCTGACCGTGTCCGGCAGCGATTCGGTGATGTTGCCGGGGACCTGGCCGACGCGGCGTGCGTCGTCGGACTGCATGTCGAGGTTGACTTCCTCGGCCACCTCGAAGCGGCCGTCTTCGGCGCCTTCGTCGCCCGGGAGCAGGTTCTCCGAACGGTTCAGGTTATCGGTCTTGGACTGCTTGTCCTCGGGCTGGCCCGGCTGGCCGGCCTGTCCTGGCGTCGTCATGGTTTCCTCCGTATGCAGATTGGGATCATGACTTCATTATCACCGAGACAAGCCGGGCCCGGCGCACGCTCCGTGCGCCGGGCCCGGCGGCATCGCTTCCCTGCCTGTCTGCCGCCCCTATTTGCGGCCCTTCTCGCGCGGCAGGTTCTTCTCCAGGATCGCCCAGATGATCAGGCCATAGGCGAGCAGGCGGATCAGGTAGTGCAGGGGCGAATCCTCGCCGCCGTTGTCGTGGACCGCCGAGTACAGGCGGTGCAGGCCTTCGATGAAGAAGGACAGCGCGAAATAGATGAAGAAGCGGTCGCCCGAATTGCGCCAGAAGCGCAGGAAGAACAGCGCGATGACGAGCGAACCCATGGTGATCGCGCCGGTGAACAGTTCGGTCATGTCATTCTTTCTCGTAGATCAGGCCGTACAGCAGCAGGGCGACCGCGACCAGGGCGCTCACCAGCCGCGCCGGCAGGAAGTCGATATTGGGGAAGACGATCTTGTCGAGCAAGAGGAACAGGTTGTTCAGTGTCATCACCGCGAAACAGGAGCCGCTCCAGAACAGCAGCCGGTAGCGGGTGCGCCGGTAGCTCGCGAACAGCAGCCAGGCGCAGGCCAGCGAGGTCAGGATGCACAGGATATAGATCGTTTCCGCCACTTACGAATCCTTTCGCAGTTTGAAGGCGTCGGCGAATTGTTGCGCCTTGCGGTCGAGGGTGGAGTGAATGAGCAGGGTGACTTCGACCAGGTGCTTGGCATACAGGTCGGCCAGCGCGTCGATACGCTCGCGCAGGTGCTCGGAATTCGGCTGGTACTGGTAGCAGGCCTGCGGCGTGTCGGGGCAGGGCGCGACCATGCCCGCACGGCACAGGTCCTCCAGCAGGGCGTGGGCGGTGCGCTCGCGCACGTAGAGGCGCTGCGCCAGCATGTCGCTGTGCCATTGCTGGGCCGGATTGGCGCGCAACAGCAGCAGCGCTTCGAGGAAGGGTACGGACGGAATGCTGGTAAGCACAAAGCGCCGCAGGTCCTCCGGGATCGGGGCCTTGTCCATTGACGGTCGTTTGTTTCCGTTACGGAATGTTATCAAAAGAGCGGGTATTCTAGAGGATTCCGCTGGACAATGCACATCCTATCGTGCGCCGGTCCAGCATGCTCGCGTCATGGGCTGGTGTGTGGGATTATGTGTCGGCTACAATGCGGCCCCGCCACATTCTTTCCGCTGCACACATGTTTTTCAGATTCTTCAGCGCCGCCCTCCTGGCCGGCGCGCTGCTCAGTCCCGGCCTGGCCGCAGCCACCGGCTGTCCCGACCATTACGCCGACGGGCGCGCCCCCGAGATCCGCAATCCCAAGCTGGCCACCGCCACGCGCGAGCTGTGCTACGGCGTGTTCGGGGTCATGCATTCCGGCGTCACCCGTACGCCCTTGTGGTCGGCCGAAAACCTGCGCGCCGAGAACGTCGAGTCGGCCCAGGGCATGAAGCGCGACAACGACTTCCACGCCGAATCGCGCCTGCCGCGTTCCCAGCGCGCGGAGCTGTCCGACTATGCGCGCAGCGGCTTCGACCGTGGCCACCTGGCGCCGAACGGCGACATGCCCGACCGCCGCACCCAGCGCGAGAGCTTCACGCTGGCCAACATGGTGCCCCAGGACAGCGACCACAACCGCCATATCTGGGCGCCGATCGAAGGCGCGGTGCGAAAAATGGCGAAGAAGGAAGGGCAGCTGTACGTGATCACGGGCCCGGCCTTCCTCGGCGCCAACCTGCGCAAGGTCGGCAACGTGATCGTGCCCAGCCACCTGTACAAAGTGGTGTACAGTCCGCGCCAGAAGCTGGCCGCCGCCTGGTTCACGGAAAACCGGGCGAACGCCGATATCCACGTGATCCCGGTGGCAGAACTCGAGCGCATCGTCGGCATCGAATTCCTGCCCTCGCTGAGCCAGAAGCAGAAGGAACGCATGCTCAAGCTGCCGAAGATCCGCCAGAAGAAGGGGCGCTCGTCCTGAGCGCCGTCCCGAGAAAGGAATGCCATGACCGCAAAGAAGAAATCCGAGAAAACCTTCGTGCCGTTCGCGAACGAAGCCGATGTGCTGCACGTCGGCGACCTGATGCTCGAGAACCGCCTCGACCGCATCACGCTGTCGGGCGACGTCGACCTGACCCTGGACCAGGCCGGCCTTGCCCTGGCGCGCCGCCTGCACGCGCTGCTCGGCGAGATCGTCGGCAGGATGGAAGGCGCGCAGCTGCCCGAGCGCCTGCCTCCGCCGAACGTCGAACACGTCGACAACCCCTTCAACTGATCCCCCTTCCGGGCGGCGCCGATGCGCTCGCCCGGCCTCTCTCCGCCGCGGCCATCGTCTCCTCCCCGGGATGCGCCGCGTCCGTCCCGCGCTAGCCCCTCCGTTCCGAACGGCGCCGATCCGGACTGGCGCGGTGCGAAATCCAGTGCTTCAAAACCTCATCCGTTTATAGGGGTCAATGGTGCGCTAGCCCCCGGGTGTTTGGAGTAAGCTGATCTGGTCTCGCGTCAGCGACCTTACGGAGCCCAACCCGATGGCAGGAAACCCGTCAGACCCGACAGCACAGGATCCCTTGCGGATTCCCGTTGTCGCGGAACAGCTCGCGGTCGGCACCCGAACGGTGGACACCGGGCGCGGCGTCCGCATCCACAAGACCGTGGTCGAACAGCCGGTCACCATCGACGAGCGCCTCGGGCGCGAGGAGGTGGAGGTCAGGCACGTCCCGGTCGACCGCCTCGTCGCTCCCGAGGAGGCGCCTACCACCCGCCACGATGGCGACACGTTGATCGTGCCGATTCTCGAGGAAGTGCTGGTGGTCGAGCGGCGGGTACGCATCAAGGAAGAGCTCCATATCACCCGGATCCGCCGCGAGGAACATCACCAGGAGTCCGTCGTCCTCAAGGCCGAGCAGGTCAACGTCGAACGCTTCGACGAATCCGGGTCCCCGCCAACGAAATGACCAATATATTTGGAGGAATGATCATGCAACATACTCTGATTGCCGTCTTCGACAACCATAACGACGCTACCAATGCGTTGAACGAATTGCTCTCGTCGGGCTTCTCCCGCGAGGATGTGCGCCTGTCGCATGGCAACGAGGATCCGTCGATCGCGGCCTCTGGCACCACCACCATGGCCGACACCGCCGACGCCGGTACCGAGCCGGGCATCGGGGCCAGCATCAAGAACTTCTTCAGCGATATCTTCGGCACCGACAACAACGAGCACCACGCCAAGTACAGCACGGCGATCGAACGCGGCAACCATGTGCTGACCGTGAACACCGACAGCGAGCCCGAAGTCGAGCGCGCCGCCGACATCGTCGAGCGCTACGGCCCGGTCGACATCGACGAGCAGTCTGAAAAATGGGCCAGCGGCGCCGGCATGGGCGGCAGCATGAACTCGGTCGGCGCGGGCGTCATGGGCGTCGGCGCAGGCGGCCTGCAGGGCTCGCCGTCGATGTCGATGCAATCCGACACCGACCGCCTGCCGCTGAACCAGCAGTCGCTGAACGACCCGAACCCGATGGGCACGACCTACCAGGAACCGATGTCCTCGAACGACGAACTGAGCCGTGGCACCTATGGCTCCGGCAGCGGCAACCTGCAGACCAGCATGGGCAGCAGCACCTCGCTCGGCCAGGGCGGCTCGGCTTCGGCCTCGTCGTCGCAAGGTTTGTCTTCGCAGGCTGCGTCGGCCTCGGGCACCTCCCTGCAGGGCTCGGCGCTCGAAGGTTCGGCCGCCGCGACCCAGGCATCGAGCCTGACCGGCTCCCAGCAGCGCGACACCAGCACCGCAGCGATTCCCGTGGTGCAGGAACAGCTCAAGGTCGGCAAGCGTGAAGTCCAGCGTGGCGGCGTGCGCGTGTTCTCGCGCGTGGTCGAGACCCCGGTGAACGAGTCCATCGGCCTGCGCGAAGAGCACGTCAACGTGCAACGCCGGACGGTCGATGAGCCGATCAGCACTACCGACGCCACCGCCTTCAAGGAGCAGTCGATCGAAATGCGCGAAACGGCCGAGGAAGCCGTGGTCGAGAAATCGGCTCGCGTGGTCGAGGAAGTAATGGTCAACAAGGAAGTGTCCCAGCGCGAGCAGCAGATCCACGACACGGTGCGCCACACCGAGGTCGAGGTCGAACAGCTCGGCGCCGGCTCGGCCCGCTCGAGCATGATGAGCGACGACGACTACTACCGCAACCACTTCACCAGCAACTACGGCACCACCGGCGCCTCGTACGAGGACTATGCGCCGGCCTACAGCTACGGTTCGGAAATGGCGCGCAACCAGAAGTACAGCGGCCGCAAGTGGGACGACGTCGAAACCGACCTGTCCAGCGACTGGTCCACCCGCGCCGGCAACAAGGCCGGATCGACCTGGGAAAAGATGAAGGCCGCGGTGCGCCATGGCTGGGACCGCATGACGACGGACGACGACGATTCCTATTACCGCAACCACTACAACGCCACCTACAGCAGCATGGGCGGCGACTACGACCAGTACAAGCCGGCCTATAGCTATGGTTCGCAGATGCGCAGCAGCGATCTCTACCGTAACCGTCCATGGGACGAGGTGGAGCCCGACCTGCGCAGCAACTGGGAAAAGCAGCACGCCGGCAGCACCGGTTCGACCTGGGAAAACATGAAGGCGGCCGTCCGTCACGGCTGGGACCGCATGACCTCGTGATCCCCGCTTGAAGTCCGCCGGCCTCGGCTGGCGGCTTCGCATCAACGACAACGGGCGCCCGAGGGCGCCCGTTGTCGTCGGCATGCTCGCTATTGGCATGCTCGTTGGTGGCAGGCTTGTTGGCCGCATGGGCATCAGGGCCGCCACGTTGATTCAGCCGGGCCGATGGATTCGGACTTCCCTGGCCCGGCTGCAATCACGTCACTCGGCGAAAGCCTGGGCCGCGGGCGTGATCCTCACGTTATCGGCCGGGATGCCCAGCTTCATGTTGCCGATCGCCTGGTCCTCGTCCAGCACCGCCTGCGGCTTGGCCGCGTCGTACTTGATCGGCGAGAAGGCGTCCGACACCAGGGCCTGCTTCAGGCCAGCCGCATCCTTGGTGATGAAGACCACCGACAGGTTCTTCGCCGACAGGTGCTTGCGGATCGCCGCGTTGACGTCGGCCACGGTCAGCTTCGCCAGGCCATCGCGCATCATCTGCGTGAATTCCGGCGTGCCGTACCACTGCGAATCGAGGGCGTAGCCGAGGCGCTGGTCCTGGGTGGCGGTCATCACGAACACGTTCTTCATCAGGTAGCCGCGGGTGACTTCGAAGTCTTCCTGGCTCATGCCATTATCGACCAGCTTGCCCAGTTCCGAAAGCGCCAGGCGCAGCGCGAAGTGGGCGTTCTGCGGCGCCACCGGACGGATCCAGACTTCGAACAACTGCGCCTTGCGGCCCAGGTTAGGACGCGGGAAGAAGCCGTACATACCGCCCGGGAAGGCTTCGATGTAGGCGTAGTCGCCGTAGTTCAGGCCGCGCAGTTCGCGCACGCGCTGGTAGAGCTGGCCGCTCGAGGCGCGGTGTTCTCCCAGCCAGGTCTTGGCCAGCCACAGCGCCGGGAAGTCCGGGTGGCGGCGGGTCACTTCCAGGGGCAGGCCGAAGGAGATCGCGGTAGCGCGGGTGTTCTTCTCGATGATTTCCACTTCCAGGCCTTGCGGCTTGCGGCCTTGCGGCACAGTGGTGGCTGGCAAGCCGCCGCCGTGGGGCAGGCGCGCCAGCGCGGCCTTCAACGTGGCGACCATGCTGTCGCTGACATCGCCGGAAATGCCGGCGCGTACCGCGCCCTGGGTGTAGGCCTGGCGGTAGAAGGCTTTCACGTCGTCCAGGGTGATGGCGTCGATGCCCTTCACGGTGCCCAGGACCGGATGGCCATAGCCGCTTCCGGCGTAGACATTGGCCTGCAGGCGCTCCTTGCCGAACTCTTCCTCGTTATTGTCCTTCAGGTCCAGCACCAGGGCGTTCTTCTGTGCGTCCTTCACGCGGCGGAAGTCCTCTTCGCGGAAACCCGGCTCGAGCAGCATCGGCAGCGCGATATCCAGGAATTCGCTCCACTTGTCCTTGTGGATCGAGCCGGTGAAGGTCGTCATTTCCTTGTCGACCTGGTCCGAGAAGCTGCCCGCGAGCGGGAACAGGGACTTGGTGATTTCGTCGATCTTGCGCTCGCGCGAGCCGGCTTCGGCGACCATCGAGGCGGTCAGGGCCGCCAGGCCTTCCTTGCCTTTCGGGTCGTGTGCGGAACCGGCCGCGAACAGCAGCTTGAAGCGCACCTGCGGCAGCGCCGACTTTTGCACCAGCACGTCGAACTTCGCGTCCGCGGCTTTCGGGGCCAGGCTGGCCAGCTTCGGCAGCGCCTCGATCCCCTGCGGCAGGGCGTCGTGGGCCAGGGTGGTCACGACCATGCCGTCGTCGACCAGGTACTTGCGTGCGGCGTGCTGCAGGTCGGCCGGGGTGAGGCTGTCGACCAGGCGGTAGTAGCGGTTCAGGGTGCCGTAGGAACGGTTGAAGTGCACGTAGGACGCCAGGGTGGCGGCGATCTGCTCGGTGTTGTCGAGCGAGCGCACCAGGCCGTACTTGTTCGCCGATTTCGCGTCAAGCAGCTCCTTGTCGCTCACCGGGGTATCGCGCAGGCTCGCGATGGTCTGCAGGATGGCGTCGCGCACGTAGAGCGCGTCGGCCGGCTTCTTCACGCGCGCGCCGATGGTGGCCAGGGTCGGGTCGACGCGGTTCGGGGTGTAGTCGAACAGCTGGTCGACCTTCTGCTCGTCCTGGACCAGGCGCTTGTACAGCGGGGAGGTCGGGCCGAAGGAGAGCGAGAGCAGCATCGAGAGCGCCGCCTGGTCCTTCATCGTGTCGGAAAAGGCCGGCGCGCGGAAGGCGACGGTCACCAGCGGCAGGGTGGGGGCGGGCCAGGGCACGTGGCGGTACTGGGCGCCGCGCGGTGCGGGTTCGGCCGGGACCGGTGCGTTGTAGCTGCCTTTCTGCCACTTCGACCAGTATTTCTCGACCAGGGCGACGGCCTTTTGCGGCTCGACGTCGCCGGCGACGATGATGGTGGTCTTCTCGGGTCGGTACCAGCGGTCGAAGAAGACTTTCGAATACTCGTACTGGTTGGGCATGTCCTCGATGTCCTTGAGGAAGCCCATCGTGGTGTGCTTGTAGGTGTGGGTCGTGAAGGCGGCGTCGCGCTGGACCTCGAACAGCTTCTGCATCGGGTTCGCGCTGTTCTTGTTGTACTCGCCCAGCACGGCGCGCGACTCGGTCTTGAAGGCCTCGATCGGATAGGACAGGTGCTGGAAGCGGTCGGCCTCGACCTTCAGCACGGTTTCCAGGTCTTCCTTGGCGAAGGTGGTGTAGTAATTGGTGAGGTCGTCGCTGGTATAGGCGTTCTGGCGCGCGCCGGCCTGGGTGATGACCTTCTGGTACTTCTCGGGCGGGTAGCTGGGCGTACCGCGGAACATCATGTGTTCGAAGAAGTGGGCGAAGCCCGACTTGCCCGGTTCGACCTCGTTGCGCGAACCGGTCTGCACGGGAATCGTCACCGACACCAGGTTCGGGAAGCCGGTCGGGACGACGATGATCTTCAGGCCGTTGGCCAGGGTCTTTTCGGTGGCCTTGAAGGGCAGGACGTCGCTCTGGCCGGCGGCCGCCGGCTTGGCCGGTGCAGCCAGGGCAGGGAGCGCCAGGCCTGGCGCGGACAACGCGAGGAGCGCCATCGGAATAAGTTTGGACACACTGTCTCCTTGGGAAAAAATCTAGCGCGAAGCATAAGATATTCCCATAGGAATGAACAGCGGTATCAGATATGCATGCTGGCGATGTCCGGCGCCGGCCGGGCGTGGCGGGCCGAGGCTCAGCCGTTGTCCGTCATCGGCAGGCTGATCCGGTTGCGCCCGAGGTGCTTGGCGCGGTAGAGGGCGGCGTCGGCGATCGCCACGAGCTGGCTGGCGTCGTTGTCGGGACCGGCGATCGCGGTGGCGGCGCCGATCGACACCGTCACATGCTGCATCGCGGCCAGGCCCGCCGTTCCGTGCAAGGGAACACGCAGCTGCTCGACCCGCCGGCGGATGCGCTCGGCGACGATGGCCGCCCCCTTGAGCGACTGGTTCGGCAGGATCACGGCAAACTCCTCGCCGCCATAACGGGCGACGAGGTCGTTGGCGCGCATCTCGCTGGCCACGGCGGTGGCAATGCGTTTCAGGCACTCGTCGCCGCCGAGGTGGCCGTTGGCGTCGTTGTAGGCCTTGAAATTGTCGACGTCGACCATGAGGAGCGAGAGCGGCTGGCGCTGGCGCAAGGCGCGCTGCCACTCGGCGTTGAGGGTCTCGTCGAAGCAGCGGCGGTTCGCCAGGCCGGTCAGGCCGTCGCGGGTGGCCAGTTTCTCGAGTGCGATCTGGGCCATTTTTTCCTCGGTAAGGTCGCGCAGGGATTCGACCACGGCCTTCAGTTGACCCTTCTCGTCCAGGATGGGGCTGGCGTCCGCAGCGAGGTAGCGGCGCTTGCCCGCGCGCGGCATGTCGCACCAGGTTTCGACCGAAAGGTGGGAAGCGAGGTGGGGCGCCTTGCTGTGGCGCGGATAGATGTGGCGGATTTCGTCGGTGCGGTTCTGCAGGACCAGGTCGGCCAGCGTCGGGCGCGGCTGCTCGTAGAAGCTGCGCCAGTGATTGTCGGTGCCGATGATCTCTTCGGCCGGCACGCCTGTCAGGCGCTCGCACGCGCGGTTCCAGATCAGGACGTGCGCATTGCTGTCCAACACGAACACCGGGATCGCCAGCATCTCCATCAACTGGTGGGCGAAAGCGAGGTCCTTGCCCGGCGGAATGAGGCTTGGGCCCGGGTTGCTTTCGATCAGGCGATGCATGGTTGTGCTGGTCATGTGGCGGCCTTATCAAGTATCCGTTGAGCAATCTATTGATTGCTGACAAGAGCCGATTCTGCTACCTCAAGACCTGAGCGCCATTGATTTGTAGCAATGTCGACCGGATTGACTTCTCAGCCCGCCAACAAGCCATGCATATGGGGTAGCGCGATGGCGATCCGGCTGCCGCCGTCCTTCCTGGTTTCCACCTGCAGGGCGCCGCCAGCGGTACGCAGCCGCTCGCGCAGGGCGGCGTGCAGACGCGCGGCGGCGGCATCCACGCAGCCGTCGTCCTCGATGCAGAGCGTGAGGCGGCTCGCCCCGCGTGCCAGCCTGACGCGCACCTCGGTGGCGCTGGCGGCGCGGGCGATGTGCGAAAGCGTTTCCTGCAGCATGCGGTAGAGCAGCGCGTCCAGCCCGGACCCGGGCACGGCGGCGAGCTCGGCCGGATCGAAGTCGAAGCGGTGGGCGATGCCATTGCTACGGGTGAACTCCGCCAGTTGCTCCGCGACCGCGCAGCCCAGGTCCTGGCCCGGGGCCAGCGGACGCAGCTCGGCGACCAGGGCGCGCAGCGAGCGCAAGGCCAGGTCGAGGGTAACGATCATCGCGCTCGTCTTCTGGTGGGTGGACGGATGGATG
>DEKZ01000072.1:11715-14669 GCA_002354135.1 Massilia sp. UBA2709
CAGGGTCTGGCCCAGGTCCTGGTCGATATCGCGTGCGACGCGGCTGCGCTCGGCGTCGCGCACGCCTTCCTGCTGACGCATGACCCGGGCCAGGACGGCCTGGGTGTCGGCCAGGCTGGCTTCGAGCGTCGCGCGCGCCTTCTGCTCCAGGCAGAGCCGGGCGGCCATGTCGCGCGCCTTGTCGTCGAGATCGATGCCGTGGCGCAGCAGCAGGCAGGCGCCGCCCGTGGCCGCCAGCAGCCAGGCCAGGGCAGCCAGGGCCGAGGAGGGGAACAGCCCGCCCGGGAGGGCGACCGCGGCCACGCTGGCGCCCAGGATGAGCAGGGCGGGCAGGAAGCTCGCCGAGCGGGCAAGCGCTGTTTTCATGACGATCCTTCCGACGGGTTATCAGAACTTTCCGGCCCCAAGTTACTGCTTGTCGATCGCGTTCATCTTGCTGATAGTCAATATGCGTGCTGTATGGCAATTCCCACAATGCCGCCCTTTGCGGGCGGCGGGGGTCGGCAAGGAGCGTCCCGCAGGGTTATAATGGAAGGTTGACGAGAGGCTTACTGTGACTTACAGCATCAAAGAGATTTTCTACACCTTGCAGGGCGAGGGCGCCCATGCCGGGCGCCCGGCCGTGTTCTGCCGCTTCTCCGGCTGCAACCTGTGGACCGGCCGCGAGGCGGACCGCGCGACCTCGATCTGCCAGTTCTGCGACACCGACTTCGTCGGCACCGATGGCGAGCGCGGCGGCAAGTTCCGCGACGCCGCCAGCCTGGCCGCCGAGATCGACAGCCTGTGGCCGGCCACCTACGCGCCGTCGAAGTATGTCGTGTTCACCGGCGGCGAGCCGCTGCTGCAGCTCGACGAAGCCCTGATCGCGGCCATGCATGCGCGCGGCTTCACGATCGCCATCGAGACCAACGGCACCCTGCCGGTGCCGCCCGGCGTGGACTGGATCTGCGTCAGTCCGAAGATGGGCTCGAAGCTGGTGGTCGAGAAGGGCAACGAAATCAAGGTCGTGATCCCGCAGGCGAACCAGGATTTGTCCGCCTACGAGCAGCTGGACTTCGAGAACTTCTTTGTCCAGCCGATGGATGGCCCGCTGGCGGCCCAGAACACGCGCCTGGCCATCGAGACCTGCCGCCGTAATCCGAAGTGGAAGCTCAGCCTCCAGACCCATAAATTGCTACAGATACCATAACAGAGTAAAAAGCTGATGCTGACCATTACCCGCAAGCTCGAATTCGATGCCGGCCACCGGATTCCCGACCACAAGAGCCAGTGCCGCAACCTGCACGGACACCGTTACACCCTGGAGATCACGCTGGTCGGCGCGGTCATCCAGCTCGATGGCAATTCCGACAACGGCATGATCATGGACTTTTCCGACATCAAGGCGCTCGCCAAGGAGCACCTGGTCGATGTCTGGGACCACGCCTTCCTGGTCTACGAAAAGGACGACAAGGTGCGCGAGTTCCTCGCCAGCCTGCCCGGCCACAAGACTGTCGTGATCGACCGCATCCCGACCGTCGAGAACCTGGCCCAGGTCGCCTTCGAGATCCTGAAAGCCGCCTACACCGACCGCTACGGCACCGGCCTGCGCCTGCACAAGCTGGTGCTGCACGAGACCCCGAACTGCTGGGCCGAGATCACCGATGCCTGACACCGTGCCATCGCCAGCGCTCCTGTCGCCAGCGGCCGAGGCCGGTCTGTCGCAGGGGCAGGCTGGCCAGCCGGCGTTCGCGCAGGCGGACCTGGACTTCATGCGCCTGGCCCTTGCCCAGGCCGAGTGCGCCCGTCTCGAAGGCGAGGTGCCGGTCGGCGCCGTCGTCGTCAAGGATGGGGAAGTGGTGGCGGTCGGCTACAACCAGCCGATCGGGCGCCACGACCCGACCGCTCACGCCGAGGTGAATGCCCTGCGCGCCGCCGCCGAAAAGCTCGGCAACTACCGGCTCCCCGGCTGCGAACTCTACGTGACCCTCGAACCCTGCGCCATGTGCTCGGGCGCGATGATGCACGCGCGCCTGGCGCGCATCGTGTACGGCGCCAGCGACCCCAAGACCGGGGTCTGCGGCTCGGTGCTCGACCTGTTCGCCCACGAGCAGCTCAACCACCATGCCGAGGTGGTCGGCGGCGTGCTGGCCGAGGACGCCAGCGCCATGCTGAAAGCCTTCTTCGCCGAACGCCGCGCCGCCGCGCGCCGCAGCGTGGCGCCGTAAACACGGGCGCACGCACGCCTGTGCGAGCGCCGCCGCCGCGCTGAAAATGCTATGCTGGTTCTCGCGCTGCCGCCTGGCAGC
The DNA here is from genome assembly GCA_002354135.1 of Massilia sp. UBA2709. GTDB lineage: Bacteria > Pseudomonadota > Gammaproteobacteria > Burkholderiales > Burkholderiaceae_D > Telluria. The sequence goes on from DEKZ01000072.1 coordinate 14,004, forward strand.
GGAAGGAGAGCAGCCTTGTCTTTTGCCTTGTCTTTAGCGTTGTTTCCGGACTCGTCTCCGACGTTGTCCTCAGCGTTGTCTTCCTTTAGCAAGCGCCGGCGCCTTGCGGGCACGCCGGTCCAGCCGCCATGCCGACGCTGACCGCCAACGGCATCCGCATCGCCTTCGACACCGCCGGCGACGCCAAGTCCACGCCGGTGCTGCTGGTGCACGGCCTGGGCATGCAGCTCACCAACTGGCCCGACGAGTTCGTCGACGGCCTGGTCGAGCTGGGCTTTTATGTGATCCGCTTCGACAACCGCGATTGCGGCCTGTCCACCAAGTTCGACCGCGCCGGCAAGCCCAGCCTGATCTGGAGCTGGATCCGCTCGCGCCTCGGCCTGCCGTTCAAGCCGCCATACGGACTCGAGGAGATGGCCGACGACGCGCTCGGCGTCCTGTCCGCGCTGGGCGTCGCCAAGGCCCACCTGGTCGGGGTCTCGATGGGCGGCATGATCGCCCAGATCCTCGCCGCCCGCCATCCGCAGCGCGTGCTCAGTCTCACTTCGATCATGTCGAGCAGCGGCCGGCGCGGCCTGCCCGGGCCGACGCCGCAGGCGCGCCAGGCCCTCCTGAGCCGGCCCGGCGACCCCAAGGACGTGGAGGCCATCATCGACCAGGCGGTCG
>DEKZ01000074.1:0-2550 GCA_002354135.1 Massilia sp. UBA2709
CAGCGCCGCTTTGCTGCGCAGGCGCTCGGCCTGGCGACCCTTGCCGGCGGCCGCGGCCATGTCCGCCGTCTGCCGCAACAGCAGGATGCGCTCCTCGACCACCCGCACCACGTCCCAGATGCCATTGTCGATCGCCTCGTTCACCTCGACGAGCAGGGATTTGGGCGAATAGGCGTGGCCCGTGTGGCAGCGAAAACGCACCACCCGGCCTTCCTCGATCTGCACGAGTACACCATGGCATTCGGGGCAGGTGTATCTCGAGACCTGTCCCAGATTCATGACTCCGGCTTGCATTCCGTTCCCCTCCATGGCGACCTGGTACTCGACCCGCTGCCCCGGACGCGGCGTTCCGTTCCCGGGCAAGGAACGGGCCGTGGCAACCTCATCGGCAATGCGCCGCGCGAGCGCGGGGATGGGGCCGACGAAATCGACATCCACGTGTTCGATCGCGCTCTGCGGCATCGAGGCGTGGCTGGCGTCGTCAGGATCCTGGACGAAAGCCAGGCCATGGCGGTCCTTGATCTGCCACAGCCCGGCGGTACCGTCGTCGAGGCTGCCGGTCAGCACCACGCCGATGACGCGCGGGCCGAAAGCCAGGGCCGCCGAGCGGAACAGCACGTCGATCGCCGGGCGGGCGCGGCATTCCCTCGGACCCCGGGTAATCCGGGTCTCGTTGTCTTGCAATAACAGATGGCGGTCGGGCGCGGCCACGTAGACGGTGTCGGGCAGGATCGGTTCCCGGTCGTGCGCGAAGTGCACGGGCATGGCCGTGGCGCCCTGCAGGATGCGGTCGAGCTGGCTCGGCGTATGGGCGGCGAGGTGCTGGACCACGAAATAGCTGGCCCCCGCATCGGCGGGCAGGCCGGAGAACAGGCGCTGGAGAGCCTCGATGCCTCCCGCGGAGGCGCCGATGACGACGATGTTGCGCCTGCCGGTGGTCGGAAGCGGGGCCATATGCTCTCCTCTGCGGTCGTCGAACCCCGATTCTAGCGCGCCTGGACGCATCCTGGCATTCGTTTGCAGCCTGTGGCTGGCCCGCACGCTTGGCCGCAAGGAATCGAAATGGCGATAGAATAACTCGGAGTTAATGAAGGACTTGCCATGCTCGGTACGTGGAACATTCACAGGTGCAATAGTGCAGACCGGCCACCCCTCGCCGGCCATGTTGCAGGCGCTGTCGAGGGGCCGGATGCGGCGCAGTTGCCGCAGTTACCGCAGTTACGAAGAGTGCTGGTCGTCGACGACGAGCGGGACCTGGCCGACATGGCCCAGGCCCTGCTCGGCGCCCACGGCCTGGACGTCGTGGTCGCCTATTCGGCGCACGAGGCGCTGCGCATGCTCGCGAGCGACAGCGAGATCGACGCGGTCTTTTCGGACGTCGTGATGCCGGGCATGACGGGCCTGCAGCTGGCCGATGCCGTCACCGAGCTGTATCCGAAGGTCAAGATCGTGCTCGCCTCCGGCTACACGCTGCCGGCGCTGCTGGCCGAGCGCGAGCGGCGCTACCTGTTCGCCACCAAACCCTACCGGATCGAGACCATCCTCAAGCTGTTGCGCAGCTGAAGCGGGGCCATCCCGTCTCGTCCGCTCAGGGCGCCGCGCCGATCCCGTCGATGACGGCGACCAGCGCGCGCAGGTCGACGGGCTTGACGAAGTGGTGGTCGAAACCGGCGCTGCGCGAGAGCACGCGGTCGTGTGCCTGGCCATAGCCGGTCAGCGCGAGGTAGAGCGCGGGACGGCCGTCCTGCAGTTCGCGCAGGCGCCGCACCAGTTCGTAGCCGTCGATGTCGGGCAGGCCGATGTCGAGGATGAAGACCTGGGGCCAGTCGGCCGCCGCCATCTCCAGCGCGCCGCGCGAGGAGGCGGTGCTGGCCACCACGTGGCCGAAGGCGCGCAGCACCTCGGTCAGCGAGTTGGCGGCGTCGAGGTTGTCGTCGACGATCAGGATGCGCGCCCGTCCGGCCTGGGGCGAGGGCGCCGCAGCCGAAGCCGGCCCCATCGCGGCCGCGCTCTCCGGGTCCTGCCCGGCCAGTCCGAGGGTCACGCTGAAGGTGCTCCCCTGGCCGAGCCCGGGACTGCGCGCTTCCACGCTGCCTCCATGGAGCTGGACCAGGCTCTTGACCAGGGCCAGGCCCAGTCCAAGGCCACCCTGGGAGCGGTCCGGCGTGCGCTCGGCCTGGGTGAACAGGTCGAAGACATGGGGCAGCATGTCCGCGGCGATGCCGATGCCGGTGTCGCGCACCGCGATGACGGCCATGTCGCCGTCGCGCCGGGCCTCGAGCCAGATGCGGCCGCCGCGGTCGGTGTACTTGGCGGCGTTGTTGAGCAGGTTNNTGCCGGTGTCGCGCACCGCGACCGTCACGCTGTCGCGCCCGCGCTGCACCGACAGCGCGATGCGTCCGTCCTGGGGCGTGTACTTCGCGGCGTTGTTCAGCAGGTTGGCGAAGACCTGGACCAGGCGGGTGCGGTCGCCGTCGACCCAGCCGCCGCCCTCGACCTGCAGCTCGAAGGCATGGCCGCGCGCCTCGATCAGCGGGCGGGCCTGTTCGA
>DEKZ01000074.1:2586-3881 GCA_002354135.1 Massilia sp. UBA2709
GCGCAGCTCGTGGGCCAGGGTGGCGAGGAATTCATCCTTGCGGCGGTCGGCGTCGCGCAAGGCTTCCTCGGTCTGGACCGTGGCGCTGATGTCGATGCAGATGCCGACGTGGCCGCGAAAGCGCCCGTCCGCCCCGAACCAGGGCGCGCCATGGGCGTCGAAGGGGTGCCAGCCGTTGTCCTTGATGCGGATGCGGACGCGGCGCTGGTACCTGGCCTGCCTGCGCAACGCGCCTTGCACCGTCTCGAGGTAGGGATGCAGGTCGTCCGGGTGCAGGACCGCGTGCCAGCCATGCCCGAGCAGCTGTTCCGGCGCCAGGCCGACCACCTCGAGGTAGCGCTGGTTGAAGTAGACCGCCTTGCCCTCGGCATCGACCTGCCAGATCAGCGCCGGCGAGGCGTCGGCCAGCGCCCGGAAGCGCGCCTCGCTTTCGCGCAGGCCCGCCTCGGCCTGCTTGGCCGCACTGATGTCGAGGATGAACTCGACGCATAGGGACTCCATGCCTCGGTCGGCGACCCGGGTCGGCGCGAACAGGCCCCAGAAGCGGCTGCCGTCCTTGCGCACCATTTGCTTTTCGTAGGGCGTCGTGTGGCCCTGGGTCGCGAGCGCCTGGGCGGCCTGGCTTGTGACCCCGCCGAACTCGGGCGGCGTCAGGACGTGCCAGTCGGTGAACGTGCGTAATTCGTCGCGGCTGTAGCCTGTCATGCGTGCGAAGGCCGGGTTGACGTCGACGATGGCGCCGCTGAGCTTGAAGAACAGGACCCCGACGGTTTCGATCGAGAGCGCCGCCTGCAGCTGCGCCTGGGTCTCGAGCAGCGCCGACTCGGCCTGGCGCCGCTGGTCGATTTCGTGTTGCAGGCGCGCGTTGGACTCGGTCAGCAGGGAGGTGCGCTCGGCGACGCGCTGCTCGAGTTCGCGCCGGTTTTCCTGGGCCCCGGCCAGCGCAGCCACCATGCGGTGGGCCGCCGAGGCATGGGTCGCCAGGCTTTGCAGCAGGCGCGCGTCCTCGGCGTCGAAAGGCCGGGCCGGCGCATGCCTGATCGCCCACACGGTGCCGATCGCCTGTCCGCCCGCGGTCCAGGGGGCGAGCAGGGCTTCGTGGATGGGCGGTCCGGCGCCGCGCAGGGCGGGGAAGCAGCGTTCGGGGCGGTCGAACAGCAGGCTTGTGCCGCGCTCGAGGACGATGCCGCAGGGGCTGGCATGGCGCGGGAGGATGGTGCCGAGGCTGCTTGAGAAAGCGCCGGCCGTGGCGTGCCAGCGGAAGCTGTCGCCCGCATCGCCGGACTCGAGGATGC
>DEKZ01000074.1:4079-4288 GCA_002354135.1 Massilia sp. UBA2709
TGCGCGGCCCGCCGCGCCAGCTCGGCGGTGATCAGCACCTCGTCGAGGGGCACGGGGATACCGGTGTCGGGTTCGCTTGCCATCTTGCCTCCGGCTGCGCAGTGCGGCCGATGCCGCAGGATCCGCGGAAGTGGCACAGCTTACGCCGGGGGGGCGCCAGCCGGCGCACCGCAGCCCAGCCAGGCCGGCGCAGCGTCAGCGCGCGGCCG
>DEKZ01000075.1 GCA_002354135.1 Massilia sp. UBA2709
GGCAAGGGCTTCGGCGGCGGCGCCGGCGGCAGCTCGGGCGGCGGTGGAGCGGGCTCGCGCAGCAGGCGGGTCTGGACCATGTCCATGCCGGCAGTCGGCGCCACCACGCGCGGCATGCCGGCATAGCCTCCCATCCAGGCGAACAGCAGCGCATGCAACAGCACCACGAGCGTGCCCAGCAGCAGCGCGCGGCGCCGTGTGGAAATGTACGAAACAATACCCATGGCCCTAGTGTACCCGCCCTCGTACGGCCTTGCCGCCCAGCAGCTTGCAGCCAGCCTTTGAACGACTGTTATTTATCTGCTACGCTAGGACGACAACCAAGCGGCGACAACCAACGGAGACCACCATGCTCAAACCTCCCTCGCAGAATGTGCCCGGCATGACGGATACGCTCGAGTTCGTGAAGAATTTGTGGGGCAGCATGAATGTGCCCGGCGCCGGCATGCCCGGCATGGGTTCGGCCGGAATGACCGGCCTGTCCACGGACGAGCTCGACAAACGGATCACCGACCTGAAGGCGGTCGAGAACTGGCTCAACCTTAACCTGTCGATGTTGCGCACCTCGATCCAGGCGCTCGAAGTGCAGCGCGGCACCATCGCGGCGCTCAAGTCGATGAGCGACAGCATGGTCCAGGCCATGGGCAAGCAGGGCGACCAGACCGCTTCGGTCCCGCCCTTCTCCGCCTTCTTCACGCCCGGCGGTACCCAGGAGGCGGGCACCAGCATGCCTGGCGCCGGGGCCGATCCCGCGGCGACGGCGGAACAGGCCATGCCGGCTGCCGTTGCATGGTGGAATCTGCTGCAGGAACAGTTCCGCCAAGCGGTGGCCAGCACCATGCCGGCCGACGGCGCCGCCAATCCCGAGGCCAAGCCAGCCAAGGAGCAACCCGCCAAGGAACCGACCGACATGGGCGGCGCGCGCCAGAATCGCACGAAAGCCGACAAAAGCTAATCCTTACAGCATTAATACACCGCCGCCAGCCCTTCGTTTGATTTGACGGGCATCACACACGCCCCAGCCGTGCTGAACTGGAAGCACGGCCGGGGCGCTTGACTTTCAACGCTGTTCACATTTCCGGCCTGCATGTTTTTCGTGGGGGCTGGCCATGTCCACTGTCGATTTTTCCCAACTGACGGCCGCGCAAGTAGCCGACCTGCGGCGCAAGCTCGAGAGCGCCGGCTGCACGTTGCCGCCGCACGCCGGCACGCTCGCGGAACTGGACGACGCGATCGCCGCCTTCCGCAAGCAGCAGGGCATCGCGACGAGCGGCCCGCTCGACGAAGCGACCTGGCGCCGCCTCGATGCCCAGAGCGGCAGCGTGTTCAGCGAAGTCTTCCAGAACGAACTCGACCTGCTGCGCCCGCGCGCGGACGGCGACCCGAAGCAACTCATGCCGGCCTGCTCCGCCGAACTGCTGCAGCGCTCGCACCGGGCGGCGCTGGCCGGGCTGGCGCTGTCCGGCGGCGGCGTGCGCAGCGCCACCTTCAACCTCGGCGCCCTGCAGGCGCTGGCCGAACTGCGCCTGCTGCGCGACGTCGACTACCTGTCGACGGTGTCGGGCGGCGGCTTCATCGGCGGCTGGCTCTCCAAGTGCATCCGCGAGCGCCAGGGCGACGTGCGTGCGGTCGAGGCCCTGCTCACGCCCGGCGCCAGCGGCCAGGCGGTGTCCGCGGAACCGGTCGAGATCCAGTTCCTGCGCCAGTACAGCAACTACCTGACGCCGAAGAGCGGGACCTTCAGCGCCGACACCTGGACCCTGATCGGCACCTATGTGCGCAATACCTGCCTGAACCTGGCGATGCTGGTGGCCTGGCTGTGCGCCCTGCTGATCCTGCCGCGCTTCGCGGTCTGGGGCGTGCACCGCATCATCGGGCCGGGCGCTCCCTGGGCCGCCTGGTCCGACGCCGCCTGGCTGCTGGGCGTCACCCTGTTCCTGGGCGCTGTCTTCTGCATTGCGCTGAGCATTTCCAGCAAGCCGGAAAGCTCGCGCGGCCTGCGCCGCTTCCCGCTCGAACAGGGGGCAGTGCTGGTCTGCATCAACCTGCCGCTGCTGGCGGCAGGCTTCCTGGTCAGCATCGGACTGTGGCGCCACGGCGGCGTGGTGCCGGCGATCTGGGAGCACGGCCTGCCGGCGCGCTTCGACGGCTGGGGCCTGGCCTGGTTGCTGGTGCCGGGCCTGGTCTACTTCATCGTCTGGGCCAGCGGCTGGTACCTGGCCCACGACCGCACCAGCCCTTACAGCAACGTGGGCTATGTCGTCTGCGGCGCCGCCGCCGCGGCGGTGCTGGCGCTGTCGCTCAAGGCGGCGCTGGCCTTCGCGCCGGACACCGTGGCCCACCTGATGCCGCTGAAGTGGGCGCAGCTGCTGGCCTGGCCCCTGATCCCGGCCATGATGGCGGCGCTCCTGGTCGGCGCCGGCGCGCTGGCGCTGGAGCGGCGGCTCGGGCGCGGCCGCTGCATCCCCGATGTCTCGCGCGCCGAACTGCAGGAAGGCTTCAGCCACTTCGCCTGCGCCATCGGCGCGCTGGCCGTGGGCACCCTGCTGCTGCTGGCGGGACTGTCGCTGCTGCCGAATCCCCAGCAGCACCGCATCCTGAACAATGCGATCGCGCTGGCGAGCTTCGGCATGCCCTTGATGATGACGTTGTTCTCGGTGACGATGACCCTCATGATCGGCCTGATCGGCTCGCTCTACAGCGACGCCAGCCGCGAATGGTGGAGCCGCCAGGGCGCCTGGTCCTCGATCTTCTCGCTGGTCTGGGTGGCGATGTTCGGCGTGGCCTTCTTCGGGGCGCCGCTGCTGCACTGGGCCTGGCTCACGTTCGACCCGCTCGCCAACGCCGGCACCGCGATCGGCTGGCTGGTGATGACCTGGCTGGGCCTGAAGGCCGGCAGCGGCAGCGCCACCGGCTCCCCAGGCGGCAACTGCGCCAAGCGCGAGCTGGTGGCGCGCCTGGCGCCCTATTTCTTCACCGTCGGCGTGTTCGCGCTGTTGTCCAGCCTGGTCCAGGCCAGCGTCGCCCTGCCCGACCAGCGCTGTCCGAAGCCGATCTCGCTGCCCTGCATCTATGCCGCACATGCGAACGCCACGCTGGCAACGAACGGCAGCACTCTCCTGATCGCCTTCGGCTTCTTCCTCGGCGCGGCCCTGCTGCTCGGCTGGCGCGTCGACATCAACAAGTTCTCGCTCTACATGCTGTACCGGAACCGCCTGGTACGCGCCTACTTCGGCGCCAGCAGCCGCAGGCGCAAGCCGCATCCCTTCACCGGCTTCGATCCGGACGACGACCCGCAACTGGCCGACATGGCCAACCAGCGTCCCTACCACATCGTCAACACGGCGCTGAACCTGGTCAGCGGCGAAGAGCTGGCCTGGCAGACGAGAAAAGCCGCCTCCTTCGTGTTCACGCCGCGCTTTTGCGGCTTCGAGATGCCCTTGATGCCGGCCCAGGGGCCGAACCAGGGCCTGCGCGACGCCCAGCGCGGCGCCTACCGGCCGACGCGCGAATACGCCTCCAAGGCCGGCGCCTCCGACATCGACGACACCGTGCGCCTGGGGATGGCGGTGGCGCTCTCGGGCGCGGCGGCCAGCCCCAACATGGGCACGCACTCCTCGCCGCCGCTGAACTTCCTGATGACGATGTTTAACGTGCGCCTGGGCCGCTGGTGCCCCAACCCGCGCAAGGCGACCTGGACCCACTCCTCGCCGAGCATCGGCCTGTTCAGCCTGATCTCCGAGCTGTTCGGCATGACCAACGCCGACGCCAACTACGTCTACCTGTCCGACGGCGGACATTTCGAGAACCTCGGCATCTATGAACTGGTGCGGCGGCGCTGCCGCCTGATCGTCGCGGTGGACGTGGCCAGCGACCGCGAAATGGCCTTCGAGGACCTGGGCAACGCGATCCGCAAGTGCGCCACCGACCTGCATGTGAGCATCGACCTGGACGTGTCGAAGATGGACCTGAAGGCCGGCACCGGCCTGTGCGGCGGCAGCTGCGCGGTGGGCGCGGTGCGCTACAGCCATGTCGACCCGGACGGCGTCGACGGCACGCTCCTGTACATCAAGCCGGCCATCGTCGGCTCGGAAAACGCGGACGTGCTCAACTACCGCAAGGCCCATCCCGACTACCCACACCAGAGCACCGCCGACCAGTGGTTCGACGAGGCCCAGTTCGAGAGCTACCGGGCGCTGGGCTACCACATCACCAAGGCGGCGCTCAGCAGCGCGGCGGCGTCGAAACGGGGGGATGGGCACGATATCGCGAAGCTGTGCGCGCATTTGCTGCGCGAGCATGGGCTGGCGCCGGCCGTGCCGCCCGTGCCGGCACGGCCAGCGTGCGGGTGCGGCACGCAAGGCGTGTGCGGCTGCGGGCGCGATGCGTTCAGGTAGGGTGGGTGGCTTCGCCGTTGCAGGGTGGCCACCTGTGCCCAAGCGGTACGTGCGTTTGCGCTCCCGGGTAGCGGTGACGTCGAACCCATCAGCGACTACGGAACCGTGACTGGAGCAATCCGCGAACTGTTGTGGTTTTCGAGTTTCGTAGGGTGGGCACTTGTGCCCACGCGGTATGGCACTGCGATGACAAGGGAACGCTGACAATCGTCGCGACGTCGACGTACCGACTGACGGCTCGTCCGCGCCACATCAACCGCACGACCGCGTGGGCTCGAGAGCCCACCCTACGCCCTTCGATCAGGCCGTCGTGTCATCCGGCGCTGCGGAATCCGGCTCCTGTGTCTCCTGCTTCGGCGCCAGCGCCGCCAGCTGTTCCATCAGTTGCGCAAAGCGCTGCTGCCCCGGCTGCAGCCGGTCGACGTGGGCCAGCACCTCGTGCGCCTCGGCTGCAAGCAGCTCGTCGTAGCCCTTCTCGCGCATGTGCGACACCAGCACCTGGGCCGCATTGAACAGGATGCGCTGGTTGTTCGGCAGCTTGGCGCGCGCGCTGCGCATCCACCGGACGGCTTCGCCCAGCTTGCCGGTCTTCCAGAGCAGCACGCCCTGGTTCATCAGGTCCGAGGCCTGCTTCTTGGCCGCGCGGATCAGCTCTTCGCCCTCCTCGCCCATGCGCGCCTTTTCAAAAATCGCCTGGACCTCGTCCAGCAGCACCGCGTTGTCGTGGTTGTTGCGGGTGACGTAGCACAGCAGCTCGACCGGCGCTTCCTTGACGCCGACGGCGAACAGCAGCGTGGCCATCTCGAGGCAGGTCGGCACGTCGGGACGCTCGGAACGCGCCTCCAGCAGGGCCTCGAGTTCGTCGCCGGCCTTGCGTGCAAGGCGGTAGTCGCCGCTCTCGTGGTACACCAGGCCCTCGGTGATCTTGGCGCGCAGCCCGATGTCGGCGTGCTCGGCGCCGAACTCGCGCTGCGCCGTCGCCAGCAGCGCCAGCGCTTCCTTCGGGTCGTTCTTGCGCCCGCACACGCGCGCCAGGCCAAGGTAGGCGTCGGGCGTCTTGCGCACCGAATACTCGCCGACCGAGATGCAGCGGCGGAAGGCCTTCTCGGCCAGCCCCACGTTCCCCAGCTTCAGGCAGATCGTTCCGAGGTTGCGCTGGCGCGGCACCGAATTCGGCGACAGTTTCGCCGCGCGTTCGAGGATGGAACAGGCTTCTTCGAGCTTGCCCATCTGCTGGTAGACCTGGGCCAGCTGGTCGTAGGCGTCGATGTAGTAGCGGTTCTCGGCGATCACGCCAAGGAACATCTGGCGCGCCTGCTCCAGCTCGCCGTTGGCCATGCGGATCTTCGCCAGGCCCGCGCGCGCCCACTGGTATTCGCGCTGGGCCAGCACGCGCTCGTAGGCTTCGCGCGCCCGTTCCGGCTCGCCGCTTTTTTCCATCAGGCGCGCCTTCATGCGCAGCAGCTCGATCTCGTGCACGCGGCTGGCCGCGATCTGTTCGTCGCACAGGCGCGCCGCACGCAGGTAGTCCTTCTCGGCATAGGCCTGGTCGATCGGGCGGAACACCTGCTTGCGGTGCCAGGCGCGGTTCAGCCGGGTGAGCAGCACGCCCTCGGTGATCGGTTTCACCAGGTAGGCGTCGGGCTGGTGCTCGGCCGCGCCCATCACCGACTCGACGCTCTTCTCGGCCGACACCATCATCCACACGCTCGAGGGCAGCAGCAGGTTGCGCACGCGCGCTTCTTCCAGCACCTGCTGGCCGTTCTTGCCGTCGCCGAGGTTGAAGTCGCACAGCACCACGTCGTAGCGGATCTTGGCCAGCAAGGCGATCGCTTCGCCGCCGCTGGCCGCCTGGTCGATGTTGCGTGCGCCCAGGCTGCGCAGGCTCTCGCGCAGCAACTGGCGCACGCCGACGAAGTCGTCGACGACGAGGTAGTTCTTGCCGGCCCAGTCGATCTGCTCGGCCTTGCGCTCGGCAGGCTGAGGCATCTGATTTACAGGCTGCTGCATGGACTGATTCATGGCAGGGTCAGCACGAAGCAGCCGCCGCCGAGCCGGCCGCCGTTCTCGAGGTGCACGCTGCCTGCGCGGCCGCGGTGGCGGTGCATGCGCGCCACTTCGCGCGCGAAGTACAGGCCCAGGCCCGCGCTGTTGGTCAGGAAATTGACGCCGCTGGCGACGCCGCTCAGGGATGCGGCGCCGGCCTCCAGCAAGGACTGCGGATAGCCCTCGCCATTGTCCTCGACGCGGATCTCGAGCAGGTCGCCGTCCTGGCGCAGCGCCAGGCGGACGCGGTCGCGCGTGTAGTTCACCGCATTGTTGACGGCGTGCGAGACCACGCCGACGATCAGGTCCTCGTCGAGATGCCAGATGAGCTCGGGATCGACCTCGACGTCCAGCGTGATTCCGCGCGCCTGCAGCAGCACCCGGCTCAGCGCCGCCACCTGCTCGACCAGCTCGGCGGCCGCGATCGGCTGCACGTCGAAAGGATATTCCGGCTGGCCGACCTGCTTGTACAGGGCCAGCAATTGCATCAGGTTGTCGTTCAGGCGGCGCGTCTGGTATAGCATCTGCGCCATCTGCGGATAGGCCTTCTCGGTTTGCGGCGAAGCCTCGTCGAGCAGGCGCTCGAGCGTGCCCGAGAGCACGCTGATCGAGTTCTTCATGTCATGCGCGGTCGAGGCCAGGAACAGCGCGAGCTGCTGGGAATGTTGGGTGTCGTCCATGCGCCGGCGCCCTCCTTCCGGCGCAAAAGTTGCCAACCGCCAATTATACGCACAGAAGACGGCGTCTCCGCCTTGCGCGCACGCAGGTACTCCTTAATCTGGCATGAGAGCCTGCGGAGCGCGGCTGGTGCGGCGTGCGCGCAACACAAAGCGGGCCGGATCGAGGGCGTCCACCAGCGCCGCTTCCAGCGGCAGCGGCTCGTTTTCCAGCTTGGCCGCCAGCAGCTCGGCACACAGCGGCGCCCAGATCAGGCCGCGCGAGGCGTAGCCGAGCAGCCCGTGCAGGCCGGGGTGACGCGGCACGTCGCGCAGGCGCTCGGTGCTGCCGGCGGCCTCGAAATC
>DEKZ01000067.1:0-859 GCA_002354135.1 Massilia sp. UBA2709
GGTCGCCGCCAACAGCGTACGCCGCAGCAAGGCCGCCGAGCAGGCCGCCGTGACCGCACCAGGCGCCGCGGAGGCGATCGCCGCCGCAGTCGACACGCCGGCCAAACCGAAGCGCACGCGCACTGCGAAAACGGCCACCGTGGCAGAACCAGAAAGCGTTGCCGCCAAGAGCAGCGCCAAGAAGAAGCCGGCCGCCAAGGCCGACAGCACTACATCCAAAACGAGTTCCAGGAAAAGAAGTAAAGAATGAAGAACAAAATGATTTTCGGTTTCCACGCGGTGACCTCGCGGCTGCGCCACGAGGCCCAATCGGTGGAAGAGATCTTTGTCGACGCCGAGCGCAACGACGCCCGCATGAAGGCCCTGATCGCCAGCGCGAAGGAAGCCGGCGTGCGCGTCATGCCGGTCGACGCGGCCCGCCTCGACAAGATCGTCGGCACCCGCCGCCACCAAGGCGTAATCGCCTTTGCCAGCCAGCTGGCGCTGGCGCGCAACCTGGACGAGCTGCTGGATGCCATCGAAGGCCCGCCGCTGCTGCTCATCCTCGACGGCATCACCGATCCGCACAACCTGGGCGCCTGCCTGCGCGTGGCCGACGGCGTCGGCGCACATGCCGTCATCGTGCCGAAGGACCGCGCGGTCGGCCTGAACGCCACCGCCGCCAAGGTCGCCAGCGGCGCGGCCGAGACCGTGCCCTACATCACCGTCACCAACCTGGCGCGCACCATGCGCGATCTGAAGGAACGCGGCATCTGGCTGATCGGCACCTCGGACGACGCCGACAAGGGCCTGTACGAAGCCGACTTCACCGGCCCGGTCGCGCTGGTGATGGGTTCGGAAGGCGAGGGCATGCGCCGCC
>DEKZ01000067.1:916-3371 GCA_002354135.1 Massilia sp. UBA2709
CGTCCGTAACGCGTGGGCACAGGGTGCCCACCCTACAGGATGCGTTACGGACTGCCGGTCGCAAGCACCGAACCCCGGCGCATTACCGGATCTTCCTACTGCTAGTCCGAGGCCTCATCCGTAGGGTGGGCACCCGTGCCCACGCGGATTCAACGCACCAGTAGCAGCGCAGGCAACAGCCCCACGTGCACTTGCGCACCGCGCGCACGCTCCGCAACACCCTCCAAAATTGACCACCTCCCAAGCAGCCGGCCGCCGGATAAGCTACCATTGCCGCTGTTTTGCTTCTGTATTGATTATGTTTTCCTCGTTGCGCGAAGATATCAAGAGCATCATTGAACGCGACCCGGCCGCCCGTAACGGCTGGGAAGTGCTCACGTGCTATCCCGGCCTGCACGCCATCGTCCTCCACCGCTGGGCGCATGGCTGCTGGCGCATGAACCTGAAGTGGCTCGGCCGCTTCATCTCCCACATCGCGCGCATCCTCACCGGCATCGAGATCCATCCCGGCGCCACCATCGGCCGCCGGGTCTTCATCGACCACGGCTTCGGCGTCGTGATCGGCGAAACCGCCGTGGTCGGCGACGACTGCACCATCTACCAGGGCGTGACCCTGGGCGGCACCACCCTGGTGGCGGGGACCAAGCGCCACCCGACGCTCGAGCGCGGCGTGATCGTCGGCGCCGGCGCCCAGGTGCTGGGCGCCTTCACGGTCGGCGAGTTCGCCAAGGTCGGTTCGAACGCGGTCGTGGTCAAGCCGGTCCCGGCCGGCGCTACCGCGGTCGGCAACCCGGCCCACATCATGCGCAAGGAAGAGCAGTCGCGCAGCGCCCGCATGTTCGCCGCCTATGGCGTCACGCCGAACGGCGACGACCCGCTGTCGAAAGCCCTGCGCGGCCTGATCGACCACGTGGCGCGCCAGGACGAGCAGATCGAATGCCTGACCGCGACCATCAAGGCGGCCGGCATTGCCTGTCCGAATGTGCGCGAGGGTGATAAACTCGATTCGGCCGAACTGAACCGGCTGGTCGACTGAGGATACCCATGACTGATGATGTAAAGGACGGGACCGACCTGGTGCTCGATCCCTTCGAGATCCGCGTGCTCGCGGTGCTCGCGGAAAAAGAAGCGCTCACGCCCGACAACTACCCGATGTCGCTGAACGCGATCGTCACCGGCTGCAACCAGCTCTCAAGCCGCGATCCGGTGATGCAACTGTCCGACGACACCGTCCACGACACCCTGCAGCGCCTGATCGAGCGGCGCCTGGTCAATGGCATCACCCAGGCCGGCGCGCGCGTGACCAAGTACGAACACCGCATGCGCATCAAGTGGACGCTCGAGCAGGACAAGCTTGCCGTGCTGACCGTCCTGATGCTGCGCGGCCTGCAGACCGCCGGCGAGATCCGCACCCGTACCGGACGCCTGCACGAGTTCAGGAGCGTGGCCGAGGTCGAGGCCGTGCTGCAGTTCCTGATCGACAAATATCCACCCATCGTCGCCCGCCTGGAACGCGCGCCCGGCACCAAGGAATCGCGTTACGGTCAACTGCTGGGCGGCGAAATTTCCGTCGCGCGCGACGACTCCGCCTTTGGCGCCGCAGCCGCGCCTGCGCCCTCGAGCCGCATCGGCCAGCTGGAAGGCGAGGTCGCCGCGCTGCGCGCCGAGGTCGCCGACCTCAAGGCGCAGTTCGAGGCGTTTCGCCAGCAGTTCCAGTAGAGGCGGCGGCTGCGACCTGCTGCTGGCCGGCCGCCGGCGTCGCCTCTGGCGCCTGCGCGTCCGGCGGCGCGCCGAACTCCAGTTCCACCAGCGCCTCGTCGCTCCAGGACGAATCGCTCAGCGCCACGCTGAAGCCGTTCTTCGAGGTTTCCAGTTCTTTCCTGCGCTCGCCTTCGCGCAGGGTCGCCTTCAGGACGGGCGCTCCGGCGTCGAAGCCGATTTTCGGCGGATCCTCGAGCGTGAAGCCGCACCAGTCGCGGGTGCGCAGCACGCCGTTGATCGCCAATACCCAAACCAGCGAAATTTCTTCCTTCGCGATTCCCACCATCACCCGGCATTCCAGGCGCAGGTCGCCCAGGCGCCGCACGTTGCCGGGCAGGCCAGGCGTGCGCACGTCCGGCTCGATACGGTAGAACTTGCGCTTCTGGTTCAGCGCCAGCTCGGCGTCGGCATCGAGCGCGGCCTCGTTGCGCGGCACGCTGAAGCGGTTGGCGGCGTCGAGCGCAAGCGGCAGCGCGAAACCGTCCTCACCCTCGATGCGCACCCGCGGCTGTTCCGGCAACCCGGCGCCACGCAGTGCCCTGATCCTGAAGCGCAGCTCGGGCACGTTCGGCGCCAGCGCATGGTGCTTGTCGAACGTGTCCAGGCCGGCGAGGATGGCCTTGTACTTGTGCACTTCCGGCTTGCGGATGCCGGTCACCTCGATCGTGTCCGGCTCGTCGACTCCCGGCACCGC
>DEKZ01000058.1:0-13659 GCA_002354135.1 Massilia sp. UBA2709
GCTGGGCCGGCGCGCCGCCCTGCTCGCCTGCGACCTGACGGATGAAGCGGCGGTGCGCGCCCTCCCGGGCCGCGCGGCCGAAGCCCTGGGCCGCGTGACTTGCATCGTCAACAACGCTTCGTTGTTCGAATACGACAACGCGACCACGTTTTCGCCGGCTTTACTTTCCGCCCACATGAGCGCCAACCTGGCGACGCCCCTGCTGCTGGCCCAGGCCCTGCACGCGGCCACCCCGGAAAACAGCCAGGCGGTGGTGGTCAACCTGCTGGACCAGAAACTGTACAATCTCAACCCGGATTTTTTGTCGTACACGCTGTCGAAAGCGGCGCTCGACACGGCCACCAAGATGCTGGCCCAGGCGCTGGCGCCGACGGTACGCATCGTTGGCGTGGCGCCCGGCATCACCATGGTGTCGGGCGACCAGAGCGAGGAAGGTTTCAAGCAGGCGCACACGGTGACGCCGCTGGGACGTTCCTCGACTCCGCAGGATATTGCCGATGCCGTCGTGTATGCGGCGTCGGCGCGCGCGCTCACCGGCACCACGCTGGTGGTCGACGGCGGCCAGCACCTGGTGCCGCTGGCGCGCGACGTAATGTTCCTTACCAAATAACTTATTAAGGCTTCCTATGCTGTCCGCCCTGTCCCACCCGAGCTTGCGCGATTGCCGCCGGCTGTTCCTGCGCAATTACGAAGTGATGATCAACATCGGCGTCCACGACTTCGAGAAGAAGGGCGAACAGCGCGTGCTGATCAACGTCGACCTCTACATCCCGCTGGCCGAATCGACCCCGAAGGCCGACCAGCTCGACGAAGTGGTNNTCGCGCGCCGCATGGCGCAGGGCCACGTGCACCTGCAGGAGACCCTGTGCGACGACGTCGTGCGTGCCATGCTGGCGCACCCGCGTGTGCGCGCGGCCTGCGTGTCGACGATGAAGCCGGACGTGTATCCCGACTGCGAAGGCGTCGGCGTGGAAGTATTCCAGATCAAGGATGAAGCATGAGTGCAGTATTGAATGAGGTGTCCCCGGAAGGCGTGGACGCAAAGAAGCAGGAAAAAATCGCGCACGAGAACAACAAGCTGCACAAGCGCTTGTGCCGCCTGGTGGGCCAGGCGATCGGCGATTTCAACATGATCGAGAATGGCGACAAGGTGATGGTCTGCCTGTCCGGCGGCAAGGACAGCTACGCCCTGCTCGATATTTTGATGACCCTGCGCGAGCGCGCGCCGATCCACTTCGACATCGTCGCGGTCAATCTCGACCAGAAGCAGCCGAACTTCCCGGCCGAGGTGCTGCCGGCCTACCTCGATAAACTCGGCGTGCCCTACCATATCGAGAACCAGGACACCTACAGCATCGTCAAGCGCCTGATCCCGGAGGGTAAAACTACCTGCTCGCTGTGCTCGCGCCTGCGCCGCGGCATCCTGTACCGCGTCGCCGACGAACTCGGCTGCAACAAGATCGCTCTCGGCCACCACCGCGACGACATCCTCGAGACCTTCTTCCTGAACATGTTCTTCGGCGCGAAGATCAAGGGCATGCCGGCGAAGCTGGTGTCGGACGACGGCAAACACATGGTGATCCGCCCGCTGGCCTACGTAAAGGAAGCGGACACGGAGCGCTATGCCGAGGTGAAGGGTTTCCCGATCATTCCGTGCGACCTGTGCGGCTCGCAGGAAAACCTGCAGAGAAAACAGATCAAGGCCATGCTGCGCGAATGGGAAAAGAAGCACCCGGGCCGCGTGGAAAACATCTTCTCCTCGCTCACGACTGTCGTGCCCTCGCACCTGATGGACCGCGACCTGTTCGGCTTCACCGATTTGAAGACGGACGGCGTGCCGAACCCAAACGGCGACATCGCCTTCGACGAGGAGCCGTGCTCGACGCCGGCGGTCAATACGATTTCGCTGACCCAGCTCTAATTTAGCTCAGGGGCCGCTGGCGCGATGCCAGCAGCGCCCCGATAAACAGCGCCAGCGCGGAAAACACCAGCCCGCGCTGCAAGCCCCCGGGGCCGTCGGCGATCCAGCCGATCACGGACGGCCCGACGATCTGCCCCAATGCAAACACCGTCGTGAAGGCGCTGATGCCCGACGACCAGGCGTGCTGCGGCAGGTTGTGGCGCACCAGGGCGGTGGTCGATGCCACCACCGACAGGAAAATCCCCCCAAACAGCAGGCCCGACACGAACATCAGCACGGGCGCGGCCGTCAGGGCTGGCAGGATCGTCGCCACGCCCAATAAGGCATTCAGGATGGCCATCGATTGGCCACCTTTGAAACGGTCCAGCATGCGCGCCCAGATCCGCGACGAGGCCATCACGGCCAGGCCAAGCGCCGCATAGAACAGCGTGACGGTGGCGCCGCTCATCCCCTGCTCGCGGAGCAGGGCGATCACGAAGGTCATGTAGCCGATATAGCCGACGCCGAACATCAGGTAGCCCAGCAAGCCGAAGCCGAAGTCCCTCGGCCGGAAGCCGCCCTGCCCGTTCGCGCTTGACGCCGCGCCGTCGACCTGGCGCGCCGGCACCGCCATTGCCAGCGTCGCCAGCAGGCACAGGGCGCCAAGCGCGATCCAGGCCCATTGCCAGCCATGCGCCACGCCATGGGCCGAGGCCGCGTCCAGGACCACGGGCACCAGCAAAGCGGAGGCGACTATACCCAGGCCCGTGCCGCCGTAATAAATGCCGAGCAGCAGGCCGGAGCGCTCAGGGTGCAGCAGACCCAGCCGGGCCGCCAGCAGACCGCCGGAAATGAAGATGAAGGCGCTCGCGATGCCGGCCAGGACACGCTGGCCGATCAGCAGATCGGCATCGACCACGAAGCCGGACAGCATCATGAACAGGCCGGCGAGAACCGCTCCGCCGACCAGGGCGGCATGCGCGCCATAGCGGCGCATCAGGCCTGGCGTCGCCAGGGCGCCGAGAAAATAGCCCAGGGCATTCCCGGTATTCATTGCGCCAGACAGGAAATAGGACCAATCCAGGTCGGCGCGCATGGGCGGCAACAGCAGCGCATAGGAAAAGCGCGTCAGGCCCAGCGAAATGGCCGCGCCCAGCGCCAGGGCGAAGGCGGTCAGAAAGGGGCGACGCTCGGCCAGGGAGCGCGGGCCCGGCAAGCTATCCAGTGCGGCTTTCGCGTGCTTGTCCATTCCTGTCCCGCCGCTCACGGAATGACGATCGCAAACAGCTGCAGGTCGCGCGTGCCGTCCGGATGCGCAATCGCGCGCTCGAAGCGCAATCCCAGCTTGTTCAGCAGGTCGATCGACGACGCGTTCTCCGCGCGCACGGTGGCGACGATGCGCTTCAAGCCCAGGTCTTCCACCGCATAGGCCAGCACCGCGCCGGCGGCCTCGAAGGCGTAACCCTTGCCCCAATACGCGGGCAGGAAAGCGTAGCCGATGTCGACGTCGTCCAGGAAGTCGCGCTTGGCCAGGCCGGCCACGCCGATCGGGAAGCCGTTCTCCTTCAGCACGACGATATAAAAGCCGAAGCCGAGCCGGTCCACCATCGCGACCGGGCCGTCGAGGATGTAGCGGCGCGCCTCGACCAAGGTCCGCACGCCGCGGTCGCCGATGAATCGCAGCCAGGCGTCGCCGTTGAGCAGCTCCAGCATGAAGGCCGCATCCTCGGGCGTCATGTGCCGGATGAGCAGCCGCTCGGTCTGGAGGACGATCCTGGGTGCGCTGGAGGGAGGGTGGACGGTCACGGTGCTTCCTGGCGAAGACATATTGACCTGTAGTTTACGTCAAGCCTTAACATTGTGATACTTTTGCATCCGCGCCCTTCGAGCCAACCCTTGCCACCGCCATGAAAGACCACGATGCCCCTGCTGCCACGCCTGTCCGCCGTCTTCGCGCTTGCACTTGCCATGCTGGCGCCCTGCGCCGCCGTCGCTGATCCCGCCATGATCTACCTCGTGCGCCACGGTGAAAAAGAATCGATCGGCAAGGATCCGGCCTTGACGGCGCAGGGCCTGCAGCGCGCCCGCAACATCGCGGCCATGCTGGGCAAGGCCGGCATCCAGTATGTCTTCGCCACGCCGACCACGCGCGCCCGGCAGACCGCCCAGCCGCTGGCCGACCGCAACGGGCTGCAGGTCGACCTCTACGACCCGCGTGCGCCGCAGGCCCTGGTGGCGAAGGTGAAGGGTTTATCCGGACCGGTGCTCGTGGTCGGGCATTCAAACACGCTGCCGGAGCTGGTGCGTCTGTTCGGCGGGCATGCCGGGGACGAGATTACCGATAACGAGTTCGACCGGGTGTACCAGCTGATTGCGGGGGCGAATGGGAGCGTGACGACGGTGGTGTTCACGTCGCTGCCGGAGACGGGCGCAGCGCCGTAGGGTGGGTTCTCGAACCCACCGTTGGAGCGGATGATGTCTGCCGTTCGCGCAGTTGTAGGGTGGACACCCGTGTCCACGCTGTATAGGACCGATGCTTATCCGCGGCATGCTTCCAGGCCGATTCGAAAGCCTCCTGAATCAAGCGTTTCGATTACTCATCCGTGCCATACCGCGTGGGCACAGGTGCCCACCCTACAAAAACAACGGCCGGGATTCTCGGCCGTTTTCACGTTCTGTGACCTCGCTTACGGCGCCACGTTCGTGCGCAGCACCGGATACAGGTTCAGACGCTCGTCCCAGGACGCATGACGGCGCGCGAAGAACTCCAGGCGGGCATGGGCGCTCTTGGCAAAAGCCGGGTCGGTGTCGATGCGGCGCTGGAATTCGGCGGCGATCGCCGGGTCGGCGGCCATCTGCTCGCGCGCCACGTCTTCGGCGACGTACTCCTCCATGTATTCCTTGGCTTCGAAGGCATTGTTGAACATGCCCCAGGCCAGCAGCGAGTCCGGCGCCTGCGGTTCGAGGATCGCCATCACCAGGCGCGCCTTCGGCTGGGCGATCGGCACGAACAGGGCGCCGCGGCCGATGCTGCGCGGCTCGCTCTTCCAGCCCCCCTCGACCGTCAGGCGCTGGTGCGATTCGAAAGACTTGGCGCCGAACGTGGCCTTGTCGGCGCGGAAGGTCTCGGTGTCGAAGCGTTCCAGGGCCTTGTCCAGCTTGCGGAAGGCGATGCCGTGCTGGGTCAGCTTGGCGGCCACCATCGCCGCGTGGGCGGCGGGCACGATGTAGCCGGCGCGCGGCGCCGCCACCTCGAGGTCGGCCACGACTTCGTCGCGCAGCGGCACGCGCCAGACCTGGGGCTTGGTCTCGTCGTAGCGCGTCATCAGGATGCCCGAGACATCTGACGGGGTACGCGTGTACGCGTAGCCGTTGAAGTCGACCATCTTCGATTTCTCGGTGGTTTTATACGTCAACGCCACCGGCGTGCCCGCGAGCTTTGCTGCACGCGCGTCGGCGGCGGCGGCTGCCTGCTGCCATTCCTTGCCGTGTTTCGCGACCTGTTCCAGCACCGAGACGAAGCTGTTGTGGGTGATGCGCACGCGGGTCGGATAGTCCTTCCACGAGTGGGTCTCGACCAGCATCGCCATGCGGTTACGCAGCGGGAAGTAGCCGGTCGAGAAGCGCGGGTCCGACACGCCGTCCACGAAGCCCGACATCGGGTCGTCGGTCTTGGCGAAGGACATGTAATAGGACTGCGGGCTCGAACCCTGTTTGCTGATGTCGGCGATCACGTTGTCGCGCAGTTGCAGGCCGGCCTTGCGGAAGTCCGGGTCGGCGGAATAGACCGGCTCGACCTGGATCGAGACATCGTGCTGGAACTTGGCGCCATCGGTCACGTGCAGGTCGACGTAGGTCAGCGGGTCCCAGGCATTCACCAGCGCCAGCATGGCCTGCATCTCGGGCGCGTCGGCCTTGACGTAGTCGCGGTTCAGGTTGAAGTTCTGGGCCGTGGTGCGCCAGCCCATCTCGACCGGCCCGCGCTGGTTCGGGCGGTTCCATTTCTGGAAGCGCTCGTGGCCATCGACGTTGAAGACCGGGACGAACAGCAGCACCTGCTTGTCCAGCGCGCCCTTGGCCAAGCGGCCGGCCAGCATTTCGCGCAGCGCCAGGAAGCCGGCGTCCTTGCCGTCGATCTCGCCGGCATGGATGCCGCCCTGGATCAGCGTGACCGGCAGGCCCTTCTTCGCGACCGCCTGCGGGGTGAAGGCGCCAGTCCGGGTGACGACCAGCGCCAGCATCGGGCGGTCTTCCGGCGTGCGGCCGAACTCGATGCACTTGACCTCCTTCGGATACGCCTTCTGGAATTCGCCGCACAGCTTGATGACTTCGTCGTAGCGGCCGGTGGCCTGGAAGCCGGAGCGCTCGGACACGGTCGTGAGATCAGGGGCGGCATGGGACAGCGGCAAGGCGGCAAGCAGGGCAAGCAGTAACGCAGAACGAATCATTGATGAAGCTCCGGCAGTTGGACAAGAGGCAAAGCGGAAAATTATAGTCGGGTTTGCGTGGCGGCAGACCATAAAAAAACGCCACCCGAAGGTGGCGTTCTCCCTGTCTGAAGACCGGACGGCGATCAGCGCGGACGGCTGTAGATCTTCAGTTCCGACACGTGCTTGCGCACCAGGGTCCTCGGCTGCGCCAGCGACATCGCGACCGCGGAAGGCTGGGTCGGGCAGGTGCCGGTTTCGCGGTGCTTCAGCGCGGTGGCCAGCAGGGCTTCGTTGCGGTCGCCCAGCTCGCGGGTCAGGTCGTCGGCCACGGCGCAGGTCGGCGCGAAGCCTTGTGCGTAGTCGCCCACACCCTTCGCGTTCACGCCCTTGAACTCGATCGAGAAGTAGGTCGTGCCGCAGTTCGGCACCGGGGTGAAGCCATACGGCTTGCCGCAGGTCTGGCTGCCGACGATGTCGACCTGGACGTCGACGCCGCGCAGCGCGTTGATCACCGCTTCGCTCGCCGAGCAGGTGCCCTCCGTGGTCAGGATCGTCACGCGCGGCAGGTTCAGGGTCGGGAGCACGGTACCAGGAGTGATCTGGTTCGGCGCCGCGAAGCCTTCGGCGGTCCGCTTGAAATAGACCGTATCGCGGGCGTCCGGAATGACCTTGTTGTTGTACTGGAGGCGTTCAAACACCTTGCCGGTCGGGTTGCCAGGCGCCACCATTGCGCGCTCGCCTGCCACCATGTAGGCCAGCTCGGCCGCCATGTACAGCAGGCCGCCGCCGTTGTAGCGCATGTCGATCACGAGGTCGTTGACGTTCTTGGACTTCAGATCGCTGAAGGCATCGATCAGCTGGCGCTCTGCAACCGCGGTGTGGTTGTCGAAGGTCAGGTAGCCGACGCGGCGGCCGCCGGCGATGTCGAAGGTCTGCGTGTTCTTGACCGGGGTGGCCTTCACGTCCTGCGCCGTCAGGGTCACGGGCACGGCGATGCCGGCGCGGGTGACGGTGAAGCTGTGCTGCTCGCCGATCTTGCTCGGGAACAGGCCGGCATTGATCTTGGCGACCGAAGCCTCGTCGGTGGCGTTCACGAAGTCGACGCCGTCGACCACGGTCAGGCGGTCGCCGCGGCGCAGGCCTTGCTGGGCGGCCGGGGAACCGGGCTCGACGGTCGTCGCATACCAGGTGCGCGGCGCGGTCGGGCCGCTGCTCGACCAGGTGACGCCGTAGCCCATTTCGATGCCCTCGGTGCTCAGCTTGTCCCACTCGGCCGAGTCATAGGTGAAGTGGAAGCGGTCCTTCGGCACGCCAGGCGCCAGTTCCACCGGCGTCTTGAGCTTGTCGAAATAGGCCACCGGATCGGTGAAATCGGCCATCTTGAAGTCGGTCGGGATCTCGTTGTACCAGAGGTAGTACGTGTTCGACCAGGCGCGCAGGAAGGTCAGCTCGTCGCGCAGGGTGCCCTGCTTGTCCGGGTAGGCCTGACCGGTGTACGGATCGATGCCGGTGCGCGGCGTTTCGCAGCGGTTCTGGTAAGCGAAGGGGTCGCCGAGCGTAGCGAGATCCGGATCCGGCGCCTTGTTCGGATCGGTCGGGGCTGGATTGCTCGGCGGAGGGTTGCCTGCAATCGGGCCACCGCCACCGCCGCCGCCACCGCCACCACCGCCGCAGGCGGCAAGCGCGGATGCGGCCACGACGGCGGCGCAGATCAAGCGGAGCGAAGTGGTCATCTGACCTTTGGAAGTAGTTGGCGTCTTCATGGCATTCGTTAAATAAAGGACAAGTTTGTCAGGCAAGGGTATGCCAAGCTCGTCGGTTTGAGAAGCCCCACACGATTGCATTTATTAAATTTTTTTTTGATAAGTTTTATTTTGTGAGCGAAAAAAAACGCCGGGCCGGCGCAAAGCCAGTCCCGGCGCGGGAGATGCCGCACAAAGCGTCTTCAGGCGACGCGCGTGACGCCTCCCGGGGTGTGGAAAGCAGACAACAGGTTCGCCTCTTTTTCCTTCGCCGCCTTCAGGTGGCGCGCCTTCACGTGGCCGTAGCCGCGGATGTCTTCCGGGATGCTGGCGATCGCCACCGCCTGCGCCAGGTTGTCGGCCGTGAGCTTCGGCAGCAGGCCTGCCACCGTGTCGCGGTACTGCTGGATCAGCGCACGCTCGGTCTTGCGCTCTTCGGTGTAGCCGAACACGTCGAACGGCGTGCCGCGCAGGCCCTTCAGCTTGGCCAGCACGCCGAAAGCTTTCAACATCCACGAACCGTATTCCTGCTTGAGCGCGCGGCCTTCCTTGTCGTGCTTGGCCATCAGCGGCGGCGCCAGGTGGAATTTCAGCTTGATGTCGCCTTCGAACATGTTCGCGATCTTCTCGCGGAAGGCCGGGTCCGTATGCAGGCGCGCGACCTCGTACTCGTCCTTGTAGGCCATCAGCTTGTAGTAGTAGCGCGCGACCGCCTCGGTCAGGCGCGATCCCTTGCCCAGCTTCGCCTCTTCCGCGCGCACCTGGTCGACAAAGCGCTTGTACTGCGCGGCGTAGTCGGCGTTCTGGTAAGCGGTGAGCAGCTCGATGCGGCGGTTGATCAACTCGTCGAGCGTCTGGGCGCGCTTGAACTCGACCACCTTGGCGGGCGTGGCCAGCTTCGTCACCGCAGCCAGGTCGTGCGCGGCCGTGCGGCCCCAGTTGAAGGCGGCCTTGTTGAACGGGACCGAGACGCCGTTCAGTTCGATCGCCTTCATCAGCGCGGTTTCGCTCAAAGGGACATGGCCCTTCTGGAAGGCGTAGCCGAGCATGAACATGTTGGTGGCGATCGCGTCGCCCATCAGCGCGGTGGCGATGCGGCCGGCGTCGATGAAGTCGACGTTGCCTTCGCCGCAAGCCTGCACGATGGCGCCGCGCGAGCCCTCGGCCGGGAACTGCCAGTCCGGGTTCTTCACGAAAGCCGCCGTGGTGGCGCCGGTGCCATTGACCGCGGCCCAGGTGCGCCCTTCTCCCATGCGCGACAAGGCGTCGCGGCTGGCGGTGACGATCTGGTCGCAGCCGATCACGAGATCCGCGCTGCCGGTGCCGACACGGGTCGAGTGCAGGTCCGATTGATGCTGGGCCAGGCGCACGTGCGACATCACCGGGCCGCCCTTCTGGGCCAGGCCGGACTGATCGAGCACGATCGCGCCCTTGCCTTCGACGTGGGCCGCCATCGCCAGGATCTGGCCGACGGTCACGACGCCGGTGCCGCCGATGCCTGCCACCAGGATGCCGAAGGGCGCGCCGATCCGCGGCACCACGGGCGCCGGCAGCACCGGCGGGGCATTCTCCGTGCTCGCGGCTTTCTTCGGCTTCTTCAGGCCGCCGCCCTCCACCGTGACGAAGCTCGGGCAGAAGCCGGAGACGCACGAGAAGTCCTTGTTGCACGAGGACTGGTTGATCTGGCGCTTGCGGCCCAGTTCCGTCTCTAGCGGCTCGACCGACAGGCAATTCGACTGCACCGAGCAGTCGCCGCAGCCTTCGCACACGGCTTCGTTGATGACGGCACGTTTCGCCGGGTCGGGGAACTCGCCCTTCTTCCGGCGGCGGCGTTTTTCAGACGCACAGGTCTGGTCGTAGATCACGGCCGACACGCCCGGCATCTCGCGCAACTCTTTTTGCACGTCCATCAGCTCGGAGCGGTGGCGCACGGTGACGCCTTCGGCCCAGGCGTAGTCGCTCGGGTATTTATCGGGTTCGTCGGTGACGACGATGATCGGCTTTACTCCTTCGGCGGCGATCTGGCGCGTGATCATGCCCGGATCGAGCGGGCCGTCGACGTTCTGGCCGCCGGTCATGGCGACCGCGTCGTTGTAGAGAATCTTGTAGGTGATGTTCACTTTGGCCGCCACCGCCGCGCGGATCGCCAGGATGCCCGAGTGGAAGTAGGTACCATCGCCCAGGTTCACGAACACGTGCTTCTCGCTGGTGAACGGCGCCTGGCCGATCCAGGTCGTGCCCTCGGCGCCCATGTGGGTGAAGGTCGAGGTCTCGCGGTCCATCCACAGCACCATGTAGTGGCAGCCGATGCCGGCCATCGCGCGCGAGCCTTCCGGCACCTTGGTCGAGCTGTTGTGCGGGCAGCCCGAGCAGAAATAGGGAATGCGGTCGGTTTCCGGATTCGCCTTGGCCGGGATGTTCTTCAGCACCAGTTCTTTCGCTTCGAGGAAGGCGATGCGTTCCTTGACGCGCTCGGCGACCGGGTGGCCGGCGCAGTAGTGCGAGATGCGCGAAGCGATGGCGCGCGCGATCTGGGCGGGATTGAGCTCGTAGGTGGCCGGCAGCAGCCAGTCGCCGTGGCCGGTGCGGTTCTTGTTGTGCCACTCGCCGGTGTCGTCGAACTTGCCGACCACGCGCGGACGCTCGGCATCCGGCAGGTTATACAGTTCTTCCTTCAGCGCGTATTCCATCACCTGGCGCTTTTCTTCGACCACCAGGATCTCGTCCAGGCCGCGCGCGAATTCGTGCACGCCTTCGGACTCGAGCGGCCAGGTCATGCCGACCTTGTACAGGCGCAGGCCGATGTCGCGCGCCGCCTGCTCGTCGATGCCGAGGTCGGCCAGCGCCTGGCGCGTGTCGACATAGCTTTTACCGGCGGTGATGATGCCGATCTTCGGCTGCGGGCTGTCCCAGATGATCTTGTTGAGCTTGTTCGCGCGCGCATAGGCCAGCGCGGCGTACCACTTGTAGTTGCTCATCCGGACTTCCTGGTCCAGCACGGCGTCCGGCCAGCGGATATTCAGGCCGCCTTCCGGCAGCTCGAAGTCAAGCGGGGTCACGATCTGGACGCGGTCCGGGTCGAGGTCGACCACGGCGCCGGACTCGATGATGTCGGTGACGCACTTCATCGACACCCACAGGCCCGTGTAGCGGCTCATGGCCCAGGCATGCAGGCCGAAGTCGATGTATTCCTGCACCGACGAAGGATAGAGGACAGGGATGCCGCAGTGGGTCAGGATGTGATCGGACTGGTGCGCGGTGGACGAGGATTTGGCCGCATGGTCGTCGCCGGCCAGCACCAGCACGCCGCCGTGTTTCGCGGAGCCGGCGTTGTTGCCGTGCTTGAAGACGTCGCCGCAGCGGTCCACGCCCGGGCCCTTGCCGTACCACATGGCAAACACGCCGTCGTACTTCGCGTCCTTGTACAGGTTGGTTTGCTGGGTGCCCCAGACGGCGGTCGCCGCCAGGTCCTCGTTCATGCCCGGATGGAATTTCACATGGTGGGCGTCGAGGTGCTTCCTCGCCTTCATCGCGGTCTGGTCGACGGCGGTGACGGGCGAGCCGCGGTAACCGGTGATGTAGCCGGCGGTGTTCAGGCCGGCCTTCAAGTCGCGTTCACGCTGCAGCATCGGCAGGCGGATCAGCGCCTGGGTGCCGGTCATGAAGGCACGGCCGCGCTCGAGCGTCCATTTATCGTCGAGCGTGATCTCGTGCTCCGGCTGCGATGGTTGCAGTTGGGAACGGTCCAGGGGTGCGTTCATTGTTGTCTCCGTTGTGTTGAGCGGGACGCAAGGCAGCGGACAGCGCCACCCTTGTGGGGCAGCGTTTCCGCACTATCTATACAGATATTTCTTGTCGTCCTAGCGGTGTTGGCGCCTTGTTTTTATTGTTTGCGCCGCGACGGAGAGGTCTCCTCCGTGATTGGCGACAGTATAGTCTTGTGCCCTCGGCATTAAATACCAATCAATTCCCCACGCCGAGGCAATTGCGCAATAAAATTGCGGCTTCAATCAGTAGCAAGGAAATTTATGTCAAAGATCGAGCTGGATAAAACCGACCGCAAAATCCTGGAAATCCTGCAGGCCGACGGCCGCCTGTCGAACCAGGATGTGGCCGAGCGGGTAAACCTCTCGCCCTCGCCCTGCCTGCGCCGTATCAAGCGGCTGGAGGAAGCCGGCGTGATCCGCCAGTACGTCGCCCTGGTCGACCCCGACAAGATCGGGCTGGGCCTGCTGGCCTATGTCAACGTGCGCCTGGAGAAACACAGCGAGGGCCCTGCCAACTCGCGCGTACCGGCCACGTCGCCGCGTTTCGAGTTCGCGCAGGCGGTGGCGGGCTGGCCGGAAGTGGTGGCCTGCTATGCGATGACGGGGGAGATGGATTTCCTGCTGCGCGTGCACGTGGAAGACATGGACCACTTCTCGCGCTTCATGATGGCGACCCTGCTGCGCCATCCTTCGGTGCTCGACGTGAAGTCGAGCTTTGCGCTGCAGCGGATCAAGGAGACGACGGCGCTGCCGATCGAGGCGCCAGCGGCGCGGTAATCGGGGTTTCGTAGGGTGGGCTCTCGAGCCCACGCGGNNNGAGAGCCCACCCTACAACAGCAAAAGTCTATTCGCTACGCTTCTTCGGCGTAAACCACTTCACCGCCGCGCGCGCATTTGCCTTCACCGTGTAATCGATCACGGCAAACTGTTCTTCCAGCGCTTCGCGCATCACGCTGCCCGGACTCGGCGGCGGCAGGTGCAGGTAGGCGTCGGCTTCCCCGTATTCGCGCTTGATTTCCATGCCGGCCTTTTTGGCGATGTGCATCATGGTGCGGTTGGTCGACAGGCACTGCATGTACAGGGTGTCGATGTCGGAATTGCGGCAATGGATGGCCGCGCGCTGGAACAGGCGGGTGCCGACACCCTGCCCGCGCGCCGACTTCGACACCGAAACGCCGAACTCGGCCACCCGCTCCTTGCTGGTGTTGGCCGAGCGCCCCGGCTCGGCGGGGCCGAAGGCCAGGTGGCCGACGCCGACCAGCTGGAACACGTGGCTGAACACGCCGAACACGATGTCGCGCGAAAAATCGATCTTGTTCACGTAGGCGTGGATCTGCTCGTCGGGCAGCACGGTGCCGAAGCGCAGCAGGCGGTCGCCATCGTCGAGCGCCAGGAAGTGCTTGAGCATGCGACGGCGGTCGCGCTTGCCCAGTTCCTTGACCAGCACCGCCGGGCGGTCGGTCTTGCCGGCCAGGCTGGCCAGCCAGTGGGTTAGCGGATTGTCGCGCATACGGAGTCGTTTTCGCTGTTCGTTTTTGTGCACTGCACCATGGCGATATTGTAGCGGATTGCGCGCGCCGGCTGCCGGGGCTGCTCTCCAGTGCGCCGCCGGCTGTGGCGGATACGCCTCAGGCTGGATCGTCCGGTGCGGGCGGCGCCATGCCGGCGGGCGCGGCGCTGGACACCTCCGTCTCCGGACTGCCCCAGTGCGCATTCGGGCTGACGATGAAAGTGCCCTTGCCGGCCTGCTTGGCCGCATACATCGCCTTGTCGGCGTCGGCCAGCAAGGCGGCCGCGCCCCACTCGGCGCCGGCGCGGCC
>DEKZ01000058.1:13731-19513 GCA_002354135.1 Massilia sp. UBA2709
GTCGCCGCCCAGGCGCGCCAGCACGTCCTCGGCGCGCAGCACCTTCTGCACGCGGCGCGCGACCAGTTGCAGCACCAGGTCGCCGGTGGCATGGCCCCAGGTGTCGTTCACGCCCTTGAAACCGTCGAGGTCGATGAACATGGTGGCGACTACGCTGTCGCGCCGCGCCGCGCGCACCAGCGCCAGTTCCAGCAGGCGCGTGAGCTGGCCGTAATTGACCAGTCCGGTCAGGCTGTCGTGCTGGGCCAGGCGCGCCAGCTTCTTCGACTGCTCTTCCAGTTCCGCGGTGCGCTCGGCCACGCGGTGTTCGAGCGTGTCGTTGGCGGCCTGCAGGCGGTGATTGACGTCGTTAATGATGCGGTAGCTGCGCCGCAGGCGCCAGCCGGCATAGGCCAGCAGCGCCAGCAGCAGGATCGAATACGCAAACAGGAAGCCGCGGTAGCGCTGGCGTTCGAGCACCTCGCCCTGGAAGGAACGGTCGAATTCGCGGCCCAGGCGCGCCATCATCTCGCCGGTGCCGAGCGCGGCGATCTGGGACTCGACCTCGTTCTCGCGCGGCCGGTTGGCCAGGATGATGCGGGTATCGCGCGCCAGCGCGTCGATCTGGTCCACCACCGCCTGCGAAAAGCGCGACTTCTGGTCCTCGATCTGGGCCAGGCTGTTCTCGATGCGGCGCGCCAGCGCCGGCGAGGGCGCCAGGTTGTAACGCAGGGTATCGGCCAGCAAGTCGTTCAGCAATGCGTCCAGGCGCACCACCACCATTCCCGGCGCCAGCGCGCCCTCGATGCCGCCCAGCTCCGTCTTGAGGTCGGCCAGCGCCGGCGGCAAGGTCTGCA
The DNA here is from genome assembly GCA_002354135.1 of Massilia sp. UBA2709. GTDB lineage: Bacteria > Pseudomonadota > Gammaproteobacteria > Burkholderiales > Burkholderiaceae_D > Telluria. The sequence goes on from DEKZ01000058.1 coordinate 14,568, forward strand.
GGGCCGCGCGCAAGAGGGTGTTCAGGGCGCGGAACTCGTTCACGAGGTCGGCCTTCATGCGCAGCGCGCCGGCCAGCTCCGTATGAATCTGGCGCGCGCCGCGCCCGCGCGTCATCGGTAGCGCCTCCTCCAGGCGTTCCATCAACTGGCGCATCTGCGTGCCGGGCGCCACCAGACGCGCATCGGCCAGGCCGCTGCCGATATGGGCCCGCAGCAGGTTCGCATCCCACTCGGCGTCGAGCTGCTGCAGCTCGTGCAGGTCGAACATCACCCGGTTCTGGTTATCGACATCGACTCCGGTGGTGCGCGTGTACAGGACCGCCAGCAAGGCAATCAGCAGCAGCGCCGCAGCGACGATGAATTGCAGGCGCCGTCGCGGGTGCAAGGCTTCGATACGACGCATCCATCCCGCAAACAAGCTGTCCGACCAACGTAACAATCTACTCATAGTTGCAAGAGCATATCAAAACGGCGGCCGTCTTCGCGCACGTGGTATTTACGACAACTGTCCAGCTCTATCCGGCGGCGGCGACTGCGCCATCCACCGCCCGACAGCCTCGACGCGGGCGGCGAGCACCGCTTCCGGAATCTTCGCCTTGTCCCCGGCGAAGCGGGCCGCGACTGCGCCCGCGTCGACGCCGCGCGCCACCTCGAGCGCCGCCAGCAGCCAGGCGTGCGGCACGGGTCCGTGGCATGCGGCCGCCAGCAGCATCTCGGCGAAGCGCTCGGACTTGCGGAAGGCGTCGCAGCGTCCGAACAGGGCGACGAGAGCAGCGGCGTCGAGCTTTGCTGCAGCCTCGACGTGGCTGTGCTCGCGCGCCGTGATCAAGGCCAGGTCGCGGCATTCGTTGGGCACTTTCAGGCGCTTGCACAACCCGGCGATCGCGTCGGCGCCGCCAAGGTCGCGCATCAGCGCCGCGCAGCGCACCGCCAGCGTGCGGCCCAGTCCGGCGGCGTGGTCGATCACCTCCATGATGCGGACACCACTGTCCACTTCGGGGCGCCGCGGCTGCGGCATGCCCCACAAGGCGTCGAGCTCGGGCATGATGCGCGCCAGCGCGCCGCAGTCGCGCAGCACGTCGAACATGCGCGAGGGCCGGCGTTCCATCAGCCCGCGCGAGAGTTCCTGCCAGACGCGCTCGGGCACCAGCGCATCGACCTCGCCCGCCTCGACCATCCTGCGCATCAGCGCATTGGTGTCCTCGGCCACGCGGAACTCGGCGAAGCGCGCGGCAAAGCGCGCCACGCGCAGGATGCGCACCGGGTCCTCGGCGAAGGCTTCGGACACGTGGCGGAACAGGCGCGCGCCCAGGTCGCGCCTGCCGCCATAGGGGTCGACAATGCTGCCGTCGTCGGCGCGCGCCATCGCGTTGATGGTCAGGTCGCGCCGCACCAGGTCGTCTTCCAGGGTGACGTCGGGAGAAGTGTGGAACACGAAGCCGTGGTAGCCGGGCGCGGTCTTGCGCTCGGTGCGCGCCAGGGCATATTCCTCCTGCGTCTCGGGATGCAGGAAAACGGGGAAATCCTTGCCGACCGGGCGGAAGCCCGCGGCAATCATCTCGTCCGGGGTGGCGCCGACCACGACATGGTCGCGGTCCTGCACCGGCAGGCCGAGCAGCTCGTCGCGCACGGCGCCGCCGACAACGTACGTCTTCATGCTCATCGCCAGTGTCAATCCCGCGGCAGGTCCGCGTCGTGCAAGGGGGTCGGGTCGGTTTCGCGCATCGCCTCCTGCACCCAGCGCGCCACCGCCGGGTGGGCCAGCACGCGGTCGCAATAGGCCTGCAGCGCCGGCGCCAGCGCCACGCCATAGGTTTTGAAACGGGTCACCACCGGGGCATAGAAGGCATCGGCGATCGAGAAGTCGCCGAACAGGAAGTCGCGGTGGCCGAAGCGCGCCAGGCACTCTTCCCAGATTTCGCAGATGCGGCCGATGTCGGCCTGGGCGCCCGGCGTGCGTCCGCGGCCCGGCAGGCTGGCCTGGATGTTCATCGACATGTCGTTGCGCAGTGCCTGGAAGCCCGAATGCATCTCGGCCACGATGGAGCGCGCCAGCGCGCGCGCGGCCACGTCCTGGGGCCACATGTGCTTGTCGGGGAACTGCTCGGCCAGGTATTCGCAGATGGCGAGGCTGTCCCAGATCGTCATCTCGCCGGCCAGCAGCACCGGCACCCGGCCCGCATGCGAGTAGCGCGCGATGTTGGCGGCGGTGTCGGGCTGGTCGAGCAGCAGGCGCACTTCGGTGAACGGAATGTTGAACGCGACCGCCGCCACCCAGGGCCGCATCGACCACGAGGAGATGTTCTTGTTGCCGATGACGAGGGTGAGGCCGGGCTTGCGTGCCTGCTCTAGGGTATTCGAGAGGGTCGGGTCGAGTTCCGTGGTCTGCATAAGCTTCCTGTCCAGGGGTTAGCGGCCGGCGCGGGCGCGCAGGCGGTCGAGCGGTTCGTCGGGCGCCAGGTAGTGCGGCGCCACCGCTTCAAGCGCAGTGAGCTTGATTCCCAGCGACGCGGCTGTCAAGTCCTGGATGGCCGGGTCGATCACGTTATCGACCTTCATCGAGTCGAGGTTGTCGCGGGTGATGATGGGCTCGCCCGGCAGCGACTCGAACAGGCGCGCCTGCAGCCGGGCCAGGCGCGGCGGCAGTTCGACGATGGGCCGCTCGCAGCCGGCGTAGCGTCCGGCCAGGCGCACCAGTTCGGCCAGGGTGTAGACGTTGGGCCCGCCGAGCTGGTAGACCTGGTGGCGCGATGCCGGGTTGCGCAAGGCATTGACGAAGGCCTGGGCGACGTCGCCGACGTAGACCGGCTGGAACACCGCCGAGGCGCAGGCCAGCGGAATGACGGGAAAGCGCCGCTGCAGGCGCGCGAACACGGTAAGGAAATGGTCGCCCGGACCGAACACGACCGAGGGCCGGAAGATCGTCGCCGCCACCTCGGGCCGGCTGCGCGCGGCCAGCTCGCCGTCGGCCTTCGAGCGCTGGTACATCGAGGGACCGTCGATGTTCGCTCCCAGCGCGCTCATGTGCAGGTAGCGCTCGACGCCCATGACGGCGCAAGCCTCGACGATGCGGCGCGGCAGGTCGACGTGGGCGCGCCGGAACTCGGGCCCGTAGGGCTGGGCGCGGCTGCCGTGCAGGATGCCGACCAGGTTGATCGCCGCCGTATGGCCTTTCAGCAGCGTTCGCAGGGTGGCGTCGTCGTGGATGTCGGCCTCGACGACGTCGACCCCGGGCAGGGTCGTCAAGTGGCGCACGCGCGCCGCGTGGCGCGTCGGCACCAGCGCCGGAATGCTTTCCTGGGCCAGCAGCGCCAGCAAATGACTGCCGATGAATCCGGAACCGCCAAATACCACCACCGACAGGTCGCGCATGGGGTCCTCGATGTTGGGTGTCAGGGGAGTGAGCTCGAGGCGCCGCGCGGGTCGATCGTGCCCAGGCGCGCCTTGAGCGACTGCGGCCGCTTCTCGAACAGCGCGGCGTAGTTCGTTGCGTTCGACATCACATTGCGCACGTAGGTTCGGGTCTCGGAAAACGGGATCGACTCGACGAACACCGCGCCTTCCATCGGCGCCTCGAGCCGGCCGCGCCAGGTGCGCGAGCGTGCCGGGCCGGCGTTGTAGGCGGCGGTAGCCAGCACCTGCGAGCCGCCGTTATTCTCCAGCACCATGTTCATGTAGTTGGCGCCGAGCGTGATGTTGGTGCGCAGGTCGTTGAGCATGTCGTGGACGAAGTCGGTCAGGCCGATCTTCGCCGCCACCCACTTGCCGGTGGCCGGCATCACCTGCATCAGGCCGGAAGCGCCCACGCCCGAGCGGGCGTCGGAAATGAAACGCGATTCCTGGCGGATCAGGCCATATACCCAGGCGGTGTCGAGCGACAGGTCTTTCGCGGTCGGATGCAGGATGTCGTTGTGCGGGGCCGGGAAGCGCTGGTTGAAATCGAGCTCGTTGCGGGTGCGCAGCGAGGTCTCGACCATGCGGTCGAGCAGGTCGTTGCGGCGCGCGTATTCGGCTGCAGCGATCAGCTGGCGGTCGGACAGGCCGCGCAGCGCCCAGCTCCACTCGCGGTTGCCTTCGGCGCGCAGGCGCAAGGCATAGAATTTCATCGCCTGGCGCATCGCCGGCAGCGCCGCCACATAGGCCACTTCGCCCGGCGTGGGGGCCGCGGCCGGCGGCGGCACCGTCACCAGCTCGCCCAGCTCTTCCAGCGCGAGCTGGCCATAGAAATTGTTCTGGGTAGCGATGCGGCGGAACAGGGCCTCGCCGTCTTCCTTGCGGCCCTGCGCCTCATAGGCACGGCCGCGCCAGTAGAGCCAGCCCGATTCGGCGGCCAGGCCGGGCGGCATCGCGTCGATGGTGGCGGCCACCGTCTTCCAGTCGCCGCGGCGCAGGGCCATCCGGGTCTTCCATTCGAGCTGGAAATTCGACAGCGGCGCGCCCTCGGCGCGCTTCCAGTAGTCGTGGGCTTCCGGCGCCAGCGCGATCGAGGCCGCCAGGGCGATATTGGCCCAGCCGATCGCGCGTTCCTCCTGGTTCAGCTTGCCGCTGTTCTTCTCGAGCGCGACCACGGCCAGCTTCAGGCTGGTGCGCGCCATGCGGCCCAGCGCGACCAGGTAGATCTCGTGTTCGGCGCGGTTCGCCCCGATGCCGCGCGCCATCGCCACCGCCGGTACGTCGACCGCCTGGGCGGCGCGGGTGTCCGAGGCCCCGAGCAGCTGGGCGATGCGGCGCGAGGGCCCGGTGGCGCCCATTTCGCCGGCCAGGCGCAGTTGCACCAGCAGCTCGTCCTGGCCCAGCTGGCCCATCTGCACGAGCTGGGTCATCAGGGCGGCGCAGCCCTCGCCATAGGCGGGGGGATTGTTCAGCAGGGCGCGCGCTTCCGATGCGACGCGTTCGCCGCGCAGCGCGCGCGCCAGCAAGGCGTAGCAGCGCACCTGCAGCTCGGA
>DEKZ01000058.1:19655-19914 GCA_002354135.1 Massilia sp. UBA2709
GGCGATCGCGCTGCCTTCGTAACGGCCGAGCACGGTGCGGATCTCGTCCGGCGTGGCGTCGCGCAGGCGCGGTTTGAGACGATAATAGTCGACATAGCCAGGCAGCGCGTAGTTCGGCAGGCGCGAGGCCAGCGCATTGGCGCGGGCGGCATCGTTCTGGCGGGCCGCCTCGCGCAGCAGCAGGAAGGTGTCATCCTCGGCGCTGGCGGCGTCCACGGCCGGGGCGGCGCCCGGCGCGGCAGGCACCGACGAGGCTCCG
>DEKZ01000233.1 GCA_002354135.1 Massilia sp. UBA2709
CCCTGGCCCTGCTGGGCGCGGCCAATGCGATCGCCCAGGTGGGCGCCGGCACCGCGCTGCCGCAGGCGCTGGCCCATGTGTTCCAGACCTGGGGCGTCACGCCCCAGGCGCGCGGCGCGATCCAGGACCTGTCGTATCGCAGCATGCGCCAGATGGGCCGCAGCGAGACCTTGCTCGGCCTGATGACGACCAAGGCGCCGGATGCGCCCCAGCTCGCCGGCCTGCTGTGCTGCGCGCTGGCCCTGCTCGACCCGCCGGAAGGGCAGGCCGCGCCGTACGAGGCGTTTACGGTCGTCGACCAGGCCGTCACGGCGGCGGCGAGCCACCCGGATTTCGCCCACGCCAAGGCAATGGTGAACGCCGTGCTGCGCCGCTTCCTGCGCGAACGGGACAAGCTGGTCGAGGCCGCATTGGCCGAGCCGCTGGCCCGGTGGAACTACCCGCAGTGGTGGATCGACGCGACGAAAGCCGCCTACCCGCGCGACTGGGAGGCGATCCTCGCGGCCGGCAATACCCATCCGCCCCTGACCCTGCGCGTGAATACGCGCAAGACCTCGGTCGAGGATTACCTGCGCCTGTTGGAAGAAAACGGCGTCCGGGCCGAACGGATCGGTCCCCAGGCGCTGCGCCTGCAACAGGCCGTGAACGTGGCGCAGATCCCGGGTTTCCATGATGGCCTCGCCTCGGTCCAGGATGCCGGCGCCCAGCTGGCCGCGCCGCTGCTCGACCTGGCCGACGGCATGCGCGTGCTCGACGCCTGCGCCGCGCCGGGCGGCAAGAGCGGTCACATCCTCGAACTGGCGGACGTCGAGCTGACCTCGGTCGACGCCGATCCGCAGCGCCTGGCGCGCGTGGGCGACAACCTCGGCCGGCTGGGGCTGCAAGCCACGCTGGTCGCGGCCGAAGCGCAGACGACGCAGTGGTGGGATGGCCGTCAATACGACCGCATCCTGGCCGACGTGCCGTGCACCGCCTCGGGCATCGTGCGGCGCCATCCGGACATCCGCTGGCTGCGCCGCAAGACCGACACGCGCCAACTTACAACACTTTCCGCGCAGATACTCGACAATCTTTGGCAGATGCTGCGGCCCGATGGTAAATTGCTGTTTGTGACATGTTCGCTCTGGCCCCAGGAATCGGAGGCGCAGGCGGCCGCCTTCGCGGCGCGCCACATTGATGCCACCCGCCTCGATGCGCCGGGCCAGCTGCTTCCGACAAGCGGCGCCGGGCTGGATCATGACGGTCTGTTCTATGCGCTCTTCCACAAGAAGGGAATGTAAGAACCGCTCCATAACAAGCTCGATTAATTTAGGTTCCGGCCCACCTGTGACTTTACGATTTTTCCGCCTCCTCGCCTGCCAGTTGCTGCTGGTCTTCGCGTGCGCAACGGCGCAGGCGGCCGACGGGATCGACATCACGATGGCGAAAATCGAGGCGTCCGACGACGGCTACCGCCTCGCCGCCAATTACTCGTTCGACCTGAGCCGCGATCTCGAGGACGCCCTGCAGCATGGCATCAAGCTGTACTTCACGACCGAAATCGAGCTGGTGCGCCCGCGCTGGTACTGGCGCGACGACCGCGCCGTGTTCGCCAGGCGCACCGTGAGCATCTCCTACGACGTGCTGCTGCGCCAGTACTACGTGGCGGCGATGGGCAGTGTGCAGCAAACCTACCAGACGCTGGACGAGGCGATGTTCCAGATCCGGCGCCCGGGGCGCTGGCTGATCGCGCCGAAGAATGCGCTCAAGCACGGCGAGACCTACGAGGTCAGCCTGCGCATGTTCATGGACCGCGACTACCTGCAGAAGCCCTTGCAGGTCAGCGCGTTCTCGAATTCCGACTGGCGCCTCGCCTCGAACAAGAAGACCTTCAATTACCGTGCGGAGTAAGGCGTGAACCAGGCCATGCGCTATGCGCTGGTGGTCGGCGGGGCGGTTGTCTCGATCCTGCTGTTCCTGCTCGCCTCGGCCTCGAACAACTCCGGCTTCTTCGACCGCTACTACGCCTGGCTGCTCGGGCTGAACGCCACGATCGCCTTCCTGCTGCTGATCCTGGTGGTGGTGGCTCTCGGCCGCCTGTATTCGCGCTACAAAGCCAAACGTTTCGGCTCGCGCCTGATGGCCAGGCTGGTGCTGCTGTTCGCCGGCATCGGCATCCTGCCGGGCCTGGTCATCTTCATGGTCTCGGTGCAGTTCGTCTCGCACTCGATCGAGTCCTGGTTCGACGTCAAGATCGAGGCCGCGCTCTCGTCCGGCCTGAACCTGGGCCGCGCCGCCCTCGACGAGGCCCAGGCCGAACTGGTCGTGAACGCCCAGACCGTGGCCGCCACCCTGTCCGGCCAGAGCGACATCGGCGCCCAGCTGGTGCTGTCCCAGACCATCACCGACACCAACGGCATGCAAAGCGCCATGCTGCTCGACGCCGACGGCAGGCTGGTCGCCAGCGCCAGCGAGGACCGGCGCGCCGACCTCACGCCCGACCTGCCGGATCCCCAGATGCTGCGCCAGGCCGCCATGCCGGGCGGTTACGCCAGGCCCGAGGGCGGCATCGAACTGGACTTCCGCACGGAAGGCGGCGACGAGCCGAACGCGCTCGACGCCGCCACCGGCCTGCGCCTGCCCCTGGAGGCTGCACCGATTCGCTTTGCTTCGTGGATGGGTGGCGACCGTGACGGCAACCCGAACGTCACCGC
>DEKZ01000184.1 GCA_002354135.1 Massilia sp. UBA2709
CTGCCCGCCGCCGCGCGCGCTTGAGGAGACCGCGCCGCCCTCGGCTCAGGCGGGCGGCAGCGACACCGTATCAGCCGCCTCCGGCGCAATGATCCCGTCCGGCGTCGGCGTCTTGTCGCGGAACTCGCATAAATCGTTGATGATGCAGTTCCAGCATTTCGGGCGCCGCGCCACGCAGGTGTAACGCCCATGCAGGATCAGCCAGTGGTGGGCGTCCTGCAGGAAGTCCCTGGGCACGAACTTGAGGAGCTTCCTTTCCACCTCGTCGACGTTCTTGCCCGGCGCGATTTTCGTGCGGTTCGAGACGCGGAAGATGTGGGTGTCGACCGCCATGGTCGGCTCGCCAAAAGCCGTGTTCAGCACCACGTTCGCGGTCTTGCGGCCCACGCCCGGCAGGGCTTCCAGGGCTTCGCGCTCGCGCGGCACTTCCCCGCCATACTGCTCGACCAGGATCTGGCAGGTCGCCATCACGTTCTTGGCCTTGGTGTTGTACAGGCCGATGGTCGAGATATAACTCTTCAGTTCGTCCAGCCCCAGGTCGAGGATGGCCTGGGGCGTGTTCGCCACCGGATACAGGCGGCGCGTGGCCTTGTTCACGCCGACGTCGGTCGACTGGGCCGACAGCAGCACCGCGATCAGCAGTTCGAAGGGCGTCGTGTATTCGAGTTCGGTGGTCGGCTTCGGGTTGGCGTCGCGAAAGCGGGTAAAGATCTCGAGGCGTTTGGCTGGATTCATTTTTTCTCGTCAGGCGGCGTGCCGGCTGCACGCTGGCGTGCGCGTTCCATCGCGGCGGCGATGATGGCGCGCTTGCGCTCTTTCTCGGCCAGTTCTTCCGGCGTGTTCGTGGCTTCGGCGGTGACCGCGCGCATCTTCTCCACGGCCTTGGCGGCCAGGCGCGCATCGTTTTCCTCGCGTTCGCGCGTCAGGCGCTCGCTGCGGAAGTCGTGGCGCGCACGGGCGGCGTCGGCCGCTTCCTGCGACCAGGCGGCCCAGCCGGTCGCATCGCCGGTGACCGGGATCATGCTGATGCAGTCGACCGGGCAGGGCGCCACGCACAGGTCGCAGCCGGTGCACAGGCTAGGCAGGATGGTGTGCATCTGCTTGGCAGCGCCGGTGATGGCGTCGACCGGGCAGGCCTGGATGCACAGGGTGCAGCCGATGCACAGGTTCTCGTCAATGAAGGCGACCGGGCGCGGACGTTCGACGCCGTTGGCGGGATTGATCGGGATCACGGGACGCCCGGTGACCGAGGCGAGACGGCGCACACCCTCCAGGCCGCCTGGCGGGCACTGGTTGATCTCGGCTTCCCCGCTGGCTATTGCTTCCGCGTAGGGACGACAGGCCGGATACCCGCACTTGGTGCACTGGGTCTGCGGCAGCAGGTCTTCAATCTGGTCGGCAAGAGTCTTGGTCACGATGGCGCGGCGGGGTAAAGCCGACATTATCCAACAAATGCGCGACAAAAGCCCGGATGGCGCGCCCTTGCTTGTTGTTTCGTCCAGTAAGTGGCGCAACGAACAGATGTTCAAGGTCAGTATTGGTCTACTAGTGAAATCGGCCAGGCGCCTCCGCGCAGCCACCTTTTCACGAGGAAAAACATGAACAAACACCTCATCGCCAAAGCCCTGGTCGCGGTCCTGCTGGCCGCCAACGCACCGGCTTTTGCCCAGCACGGCCACGACCGCGTCCAGGAGCGCAGGGAAGAGCGCCGCGACGACCGCCGCGACTATCGCGACGAACGGCGCGAGGAGCGCCGCGAGTACCGGGACGAACGCCGCGAAGACCGGCGTGACTATCGCGACGAACGCCGCGAAGAGCGCAGGGCGGCCCGCCGCGGCGCCGGTCCGCGCCACGACCTCTACCGCGGCCAGCGCCTGCCGGCGACCTACCACCACAAGCAGTACGTGGTCGACAACTGGCGCGCGCACCGCCTGAGCGCCCCGCCCCGCGGCTACCACTGGGTGCAAGTGGGCAACGATTACGTGCTGGCGGCGATTGCCACCGGCATCATTGCGAGCGTCCTGCTCGGCAATTAAGACAAGCAAGGAGAACAGCATGCAGGAATGGATCATTGCCCCGTTGCTGGCGACCGACCCGACGGGTGCGCCGGTGCGCAGCCCTCATGAGGGAGGCGGAGCAGGGGAGGACAGGCCGGATGAGCGCTCGGGCGAGCGCCGTGGTCCCGACCGCCGCGATACGCACAAGGACGACAGCGATGCCGAATTCGGCCGCGGCGAAGACCGCCGGGACGATCCGCGCCAGGGATAGCTTGGCGCGTGCCCGATCGGGTATGGGAAATGAAAAATGCCGCGGCGATCCGCGGCATTTTTTCATTCAGCCGGCCTGGCCGGCCGGTCTGGTCGGTCCTTATTGCCCTGCCGCCGCTGCCGGCGCCGGGTTGGCGAGGGCCTGGAGGAAGGCCGGGTCGTCGAACAGCTGGCCGGCCAGCTTGCGGTAGAGTCCCTGGTACTGGCCCGCCGCCAGAGGAATGGCCACCGCGCCGACGAACGAGGACTCCCAGCTGGCGTCGGTCCTCAGGGTGCGGTCGTATTTCACCGTCTGGCCCTGGGTGACGACAAAGCGTGCGCCCAGCTTCGCCGTGCCCTGGCCGATTGCCGCGTCGGCGTCGCTTTCGGTCAGCGTGCCGCTGATGACGGTCTGCGAAGCCGGATCGAGCAGTCCTGCCGCGTCCAGTTCGACACGCAGCGTCTCTTTCAGGTACTGCGCGAACGAGCCATTGTACGGCGACTGCACTTGCGAACCGCGCAGGCTCACGCCCTTGTCCATGTCGGCCGCCTGGCCGGGAGCGAGCGTGAAACTGCCCAGGTTGGCGCGCGCCGGGCCGGCGACGCGCAGCTTGGCAGTATTGTCGATGCTTGCCTGCGGGGCGCCCATCGGCATGGCGCAACCGGTCAGTTGCAGGACGATTGCCGCCGCCGCGGCCAGGCCGAAGCCACGAAATGCTTTATAGGTCATTCTTGTCTCCTCAGTTGTTGAAGGTCGCCTGTTGCGACAGGTCGTTCAGTGCGTTGGCGATGACCTGGCGTGTCATCGTGCGGATGGCGTCTTCCATGTTGGCCGACTTCGTCGCATTCGCCGGTGCGTCGGTAGCGCCCAGCGAGGTATGGATGGCGTGGCGGGCGCTGGTGACAACCGGCGTGGTCTGGCCCGGCGCCAGGTAGGTCAGCTTGCATTCGTAGACATCGGTGACGACGTTGCCTGCCAGGCCGAAGGTCAGGCCGGTGACAAAGCCTTTGGCAGCGGCGTTCTGGCCATCGAGCGGCACGTTGTTCAGTTCCACGTTCAGCCTGGCGCTGCCGCTGCCGCTGCCGCTGGCCACCGTCGAGAACAGGCCGCTTGCGGCCACCTGTTCCTGCACCTGGGCGCGCAGGAATTCGGTTGCGCGCGGATTCGGCGCGCCGCGGGACTGGAAGTCGAAGGTGAGTGCAACCGGTTTCGGGTTGGCGACTTTCTTGAACTGGGCGACCGGAACGTCGCGGGTGGCGGTGTCGACGTAGAAGCTGGCGCAACCGGTGAGCAGGGCGGAGCCCGCCAACAGCGCGGCGCTGGCGGCGCGACGAAGCGCGCTGCCGATCGAGGTATTCATTGTTGTATCCCCTTTATGGTTTTGGAAGCGGCGCATGCCGCCAGCAGAGAATACCGTATTGACAATTGGCAAATTCTCACCATTTGTCACAAGCACCGCGCACCCAAATGAAAACAGCCCCGGCACCTGGAAGGCGGCCGGGGCTGTCGGGGACGCGCCGCGCTTAGCGGAATTCGCGGATGAACTCGCCGATCTTCGGGCAGATGATTTCGCGCCAGCGGCGGCCAGAGAAGATGCCGTAATGGCCGGCCTTCTCGGCGACATAATCGCGGTGCATGTTCTCGGGGATGCCGCTGCACAGCTCGTGGGCGGCCTGGGTCTGGCCGGCGCCGGAGATGTCGTCAAGCTCGCCTTCGATGGTGAACAGGGCGACCGTCTTGATGTCCTGCGGACGCACCAGCTTGCCGCCGACTTCCCAGGTGCCTTTCGGCAGGCGGTGTTCCTGGAACACGGTCTTGATCGTCTCGAGGTAATACTCGGCCGGCATGTCCAGCACGGCGTTGTACTCGTCGTAGAACTTGCGGTGGCTCTCGGCCGATTCCTCGTCGCCGCGCACCAGGTGCTGGTAGAACTCGCGGTGGCTCTGGGCGTGGCGGCCCGGGTTCATGGCGATGAAGCCGGCGTGCTGGAGGAAGCCCGGATAGACCTTGCGCCCGAAGCCCGGGTAGTTGCCCGGCACCGAGTAGATCACGGTGTTCTCGAACCACGAGAACGGCTTCTCGGTGGCCAGGTCGTTCACCGCGGTGGGCGACTTGCGCGGGTCGATCGGGCCGCCCATCATCGTCATCGTCTTCGGCAGTTTCGGATCGTTGTCGCTGGCCATCAGCGAGATTGCGGCCAGCACCGGCACGGTCGGCTGGCACACGGAAATCACGTGCACGTCGGGTCCGAGCGTGCGGATGAAGTCCTGCACGTAGTAGATGTAGTCGTCGAGGTGGAAGGGGCCTTCGGACAGCGGCACCATGCGCGCATCGACCCAGTCGGTAATGAACACGTCGTGGTCGGTCAGCAGGGCGCGCACGGTGTCGCGCAGCAGGGTGGCGTGGTGGCCCGAGAGCGGGGCGACCAGCAGCACGGTCGGCTGGTCGAGCGCCTTGAAAGCCGCGTCAGGCAGGTCTTTCTTGAAGTGCAGCAGCTTGCAGAACGGCTTGTTGACGGCAACACGCTCGATGATGTTGACGGTCTCGCCCTTGATCGTGGTGGTGTCGATGCCGAACGCCGGTTTTTCGTAGTCCTTGCCCAATCGGTACATCAGCTCGTACCCGGCGGCGATACGCTGGGAGAACGGGGTGTGGGCGAAAGGGGAAACCGGGTTCGAGAACAGCTTCGACGACGCATCCGCCCATTGCATCAGCGGGGTCAGGAAGGAGCGTTGCATCTCGTGCAGTTGATAGAGCATATAAATCCTTCTTCGGTGAAGCGCTTCGCGCTTGTGCGCGAATTTTGATCAAATCATTATAGGCTTAAATCATTTACGGATGGAAATTTCTGTTCCGTCCGGCCAGCGTTTGATCCGCGCTTGGAAGGTTTATAGCACCGTTTTTGATAGGGCGTCCGTGATGCGACACACATAAAAACAAATGCCCCGGCGGGCCGGGGCATTGTCGCTTTTTTTTAACTGAACGGTCGTTCTTAATCGAAGACCGGGGTCTCGACGCCGAGGATCTTGTGCAGTTTCGGCGAGGTCGTCGTGTACTGCATGTGGATCTTCTTGTCCGGGAAGATGTACGGCGCGGCGCCGAAGGCGGCCAGCGCGGCTTCGTGGAAGCCCGACAGGATCAGCTTCTTCTTGCCCGGGTAGGTGTTGATGTCACCCACGGCGAAGATGCCCGGCACGTTGGTTTCGAACTTCTCGGTGTCCATCACCTTGAGCTGCTTGCGCTCGATGTCCAGGCCCCACTCGGCGATCGGGCCGAGCTTCGGCGACAGGCCGAAGAAGACCATCAGCATGTCCAGCGGCACGCGGCGGGTGACGCCGTCGGCGCCGGTGACCTTCACTTCGGACAGCTGGCCGTCCTTTTCGTCGAAGCCGGTGACCTGGCCGGTGATCAGCTGCATTTCGTACTCTTCGCACAGCTGCTTCATCTTGGCGACCGAGGCCGGGGCGGCGCGGAAGTCCTCGCGGCGGTGCACCAGCACGACCGACTCGGCCTTGCCGACGAAGTTCAGGGCCCAGTCCAGGGCGGAGTCGCCGCCGCCGCAGATGACCAGGTTCTTGCCTTCGAACAGCGCCGGGTCCTTGACGCGGTAGAACAGCTGGCTGTTCTCGAACTTCTCGATGCCTTCGACCTTGATCGTGCGCGCCTGGAACGAACCGACGCCGGCAGCGATGAAGATGGTCTTGGTGATGAACTGGGTGCCGGTCGAGGTCTCGACGTTGAAGCGGCCGTCTTCGCGGCGCTGCACGGTCGTCACTTCCTGGCCCAGGTGGAAGGTCGGCTCGAAAGGCTCGATCTGCTTGAGCAGGTTGTCGGTCAGTTCCTGGCCGGTGCACACGGGCACGGCAGGGATATCGTAGATCGGCTTGTCCGGATACAGTTCCACGCACTGGCCGCCGACGGCCGGCAGCGAGTCGATGACGTGGGCCTTGATCTCGAGCAGGCCGAGTTCGAAGACCTGGAACAGGCCGACCGGGCCCGCGCCGATGATGACGGCGTCGGCGTCGATGGCGCCGGCGAACGAACTGTTAGGGGCGATGCTGCCCGCATCGTGGGTGGCACTGATAGTCATGCACTCAATCCTGTTGATTTTTTAAAAGAGGGGGCGGTGACGCGATGGCCGCTAGTGTGCCATGGATGTCGTGAGCCTGCTGGCGGCGGTTGAAAACCGCGGGCAGCAGGTCACGTGACGTACATTAACTCAGCGGGCCAGCTGGTCCAGCTTGTTCTTGACGTCTTTCCACTCTTCGGCGTCGGGGAGAGCCGGCTTGGTCTTGGTGATCGAAGGCCAGAAGCGCGCCAGGTCGGCATTGAGCTTGATGAATTGCTGCTGGTCGCCCGGCACGTCTTCTTCAGCATAGATCGCATTGACCGGGCACTCGGCCACGCACACGGCGCAGTCGATGCACTCGTCGGGATCAATCGCGAGGAAATTCGGGCCTTCCCGGAAACAATCGACCGGGCATACATCGACGCAGTCGGTATACCGGCAGCGGATGCACGATTCGGTGACAACGTGGGTCATAACAGTCCTATCTATGGTGGGGTGCCGCGGCGTCAGCGCAAGGAGGGGCCGCCAACATGGCAAAGCACCGTATTTTAGGGGATTTCCAGTTTTCCTACAAATTGGGCTTAGACACAATATACATAAGCAAATGTGTTGTCCGAAGTACGATTTGCCGTGGAAACGATGGGCACGCGCTGTTGTAGGGTGGGCACGCCGTGCCCACGCGGAACGTGGCGCAGTGTTCGCGCCGTAGGAATCGCTATCGCTGCACTGACGCGACATCTCGATTGATCATCCGGGGCGCCAACTTGTTTCGTATATTGCGGTGCTGAACTGGCCAATACCGCTCATGCTTCCGCGTGGGCACGGCGTGCCCACCCTACGATGCTCGCAACATGAAAAAAGGAGCGCCGCAGCGCTCCTTTTGCATCAGCCGATCGGCCGGCTTACCAGAAGATGACCCGCTCTTCCGGCTTCAGGTACATCTTGTCGCCCGGCTTCACGTCGAAGGCTTCGTAATAGCCCGGGTGGTTGCGCAGGCTGCCGTTGACGCGGAATTCCGACGGCGAGTGCGGGTCCGACTTGACCTGGGCGATCAGGGCGGCGTCGCGCGCCTTGCCGCGGCGCGCCTGGGCCAGGCCCATGAACAGGCGCTGCTCGGCGGTGAAGCCGTCGATCACCGGGGCCGGCTTGCCCTTCAAGGAGATCTTGTAGGCGCGGCTGGCCATGATGGCGCCGGCGTTGTCGGCGATGTTTTCGCCCAGCGTCAGCTCGCCGTTCAGGTGGTAGCCCTGCACCGGGCTGTAGCCGGCGTACTGGGCCACCAGCACCTTGCCGCGCGCCGCGAATTTTTCTGCGTCTTCCTTCGTCCACCAGTTGCGCAGGTTGCCGTCGCCGTCGAACTGCGAACCCTTGTCGTCGAAAGCGTGGCTGATCTCGTGGCCGATCGAGATGCCGACCGCGCCGTAGTTGACCGCCGGCTCGGCGTTGGCGTCGTACAGCGGATACTGCAGGCGCGCCGCCGGGAACACGACTTCGTTCATGCTCGGGCTGTAGTAGGCGTTGACGGTCTGCGGGCTCATGCTCCAGGCCTGGCGGTCGACTGGTTTACCCAGCTTGTTGATGCCGTACTCGTGGCCGAATTCGCGCGAACGCATCACGTTGCCGACCAGGTCGCCGCGCTCGATCTTCAGGGACGAGTAATCGCGCCACTTCTCCGGGTAGCCGATCTTCGCGTTCATCTTCGACAGCTTGATCTGGGCCTGCTTCTTGGTTTCCTCGCTCATCCAGTCCAGGGTCTGGATGCCTTCCTTGAAGGCGGTGACGAAGTTCTTCACCATCTCCTCGACTTGCGCCTTGCGCTCGGCCGGGAAGTGGCGCTCGACATAGACCTTGCCCACCACTTCGCTCAGGTCGCGGTTGACCTGGGCGATCGCGCGCTTCTCGAGCGGACGGTTTTCCTTGGCGCCCGACAGCACGCCGCCACGGAAGGCGAAGTTCTCGTCGACGAAGGGCTGGGACAGGTAGGGCGCGTAGCTGCTCAGCAGGTGGAAGGTGAAGTAGGACTTCCAGGTCTCGACCGGCGTGGCGGCGATGATCTTGTCCAGGCCGGCCAGGTAGCTCGGCTGGCCGACGATCAGCGAATCGACCTTGCCGGCCACGCCGACATCCTTCATCCAGGTGGTCCAGTCGAAGCCCGGCATCAGGTCCTTCAGCTGGGCGAAGCTCATCTTGTTGTAGCGCTTGACCGGGTCCCGGTTCTCGACGGCGCTCCACTGCACCTTGGCGATCGCGGTTTCCAGCGCCAGGATGTTGGCGGCTTGCGCCGCGGCGTCCTGGTGGCCGGCCAGGGTCAGCATCTTTTCGATGTGGGCCTGGTACTTGGCGCGGAAGTCCTTCATGCGCGCCTCGTCGGCCAGGTAATAGTCGCGGTTCGGCAGGCCGAGGCCCGACTGGCCGACGCTGACGACGTAGCGGGTCGAATCCTTGCTGTCCTGCCCCACGTACATGCCGAGCGGCGCTTCGCCGCCGATGCGCTCCAGGTGGGCCGACAGCGCCGCGATGCCGCGCTTGTCCTTCAGCGCGGCGATGCGCGCGAACTCGGCCTTCAACGGGGCCAGGCCGAGCGCGTTGCGGCGCGCCTCGTCGATGTAGCTGGCGTAGTAGTCGCCCATCTTCTGCGCGCTCGAACCCTTGGCGGCCTGCTTGTCGGCGGCGGCCTGCTCGATGATCGCGCGGATCTGGTTCTCGACGTTTTCCTGGGCCACGCTGAAGGCGCTCCAGCTCGAACGGTCCGACGGAATCTCGACGTCCTGCAGCCACTTGCCCTGGCTGTAGCGGAAGAAGTCGTCCTGTGCGCGCACGGCCGGGTCCATCGCCGCCTTGTCGACGCCCGATACCGCATTGGCCGCGGCCGTCGATGCTGCAGCAGTTGCCGCTTCGCCGTGTGCGCCGGCATGGGTGGCGACGGCAAACAGCCCCGCGATCAAGGTGCTGCACAGGGTACGCTTCATGTTTCTCTCCGTTATAGGATTTGTTGGGAACCGGAAGATGCTAATCGATAAACGCGACAGTTGCCAAGCATAAAAGCCGGGCGCGCCAGGCCTGTGCATTTTTGATACGCCCTGTACGTACGGGCGCTATGCGATATCGCGGGCGCCGGCGCCAGCATGCCGCCGCGGCCGGACCGGCACTGCTCCGGACGCGCTGTCGTATCGGATACAACGCCCGGCGCGGCCCCGGCCCCGATATTTCGCCATTGCATGATTTCTAAGCCATAATGACTGCAACTTCGTCACCGTTCGTCTCGATGCCGCGCCCCTGCCCCAGCCACCTGCCCGACCGCGCTTCCAAGGCGCCAACAGCCTGTCCGCCTGGCGGTGCAAAGGCACGCCGATGAAGGCGCCGCCGCGCATATCGCGTGCATCGCGCCTGTACGAAGTAATGGACCTGATGCTCGATTCGGTCGGCGATCCGCTGGCGCTGAAGAACCTGGCCGCCTCGGCCAGTTACTCGTCCTTCCACTTCGACCGCATCTTCCGCGAGCTGACCGGCTTCTCGGCCGTCGAATACCAGCGCAAGCGCCGCCTGCGCCGTGCCGCCCATTTGCTGCGCCACGAGCCCGACGTGCCGGTGCTGCACATCGCCCAGGACTGCGGCTTCCCGTCGAACGCGGCCTTCGCCAAGGCCTTCAAGCAGCAGTTCGCGATGTCGGCCAAGGCCTGGCGCGAAGGCGGCTGGCGCACCTACATGGACCAGCAGGTCGGGCGCGAGAGCGACGTCAGCTTCTTTGTCGCCGAACCCGACAATCTCGACGTGATCCTGGCGCCCTACTGCCCGCCCGAACCGGGCAGCGTGGCTGCGCGCATCCGCGTCCAGACCCTGCCGGCGGTCACCCTGCGCTACCAGCGCTTCTTCGGCCAGTCCGGCGCGGCGCTCTCGATCGCCTGCAACAATTTTATTTGCGAGCGCGAGAGCCTGGGCGCGGTGACCCGCACCACCGCCTGGTATGGCGTATTCGACGAGGACCCGGGTTTTACCGGCGAGCGCGAATACTGCTACGACTTCGGCTATGCCGGCGAAGTCACGTCCAATGCGGCGCCCGACCCGGCGCTCGGCATGCGCGTGCTGCCGGCCGGCACCTACGGCGTGCTCGACTTCCACGGCGAGTGGCCGCGTTTCCGCTCGATGTACGAAGACTGGCTCGACAGGCAGGCCTTCTGGCGGCTGGACAGTACGCGGCCGCATATCCAGAAAGTGGCGCGCGATGCGAACGGCACGTGGCAGGGCTGGCTGGCCTTGCCGGTCAAGAAGCGGTAGGGACTGGCGAATCTCGCGGCCTGCTTCTTCTTGCTCATACGCTTTTCCTCATCAGAAAGCTGGCTGGCTCGGCCAGTACTGCCTGCATCCAAGAGGCGTCAATGATTGCGCCAGCTCGCCGTGGAGGCGCGCGATTGTGTCGACAATCCTCTTCGAGGGACACCGATTCCGGCCGCGAAACCGGATGAACAAGTCTTGGTTGTCGCTGAAAAATTTCCCAGGACAGCAGTGAATGCGCAGTGCCAGTCATGCAGCGGTTGGCGGGTCAAGCGCCGTGACGCGCCAGCCGATGACGACGCAGGCCATGCAGGCCGGCGTCCCGTTCGGCGCACACCTTTCTCCAAGGAGATTTCCCATGTATATGCATCAGCGCATGTCCCTGGTCCTGATGTCGTTCGCCGTCGCCGGCGCGGCCTGGGCCCATCCCGAGTACAAGGTCACGGTGGTCGGCCCGGCCGGCAGCGTGGCCACCGACATCAACGAGGCCGGCGTGGTGGTCGGCAACTATCCGGTCAGCACGGGCGTCACCCACGCTTTCCTCAACCGCGGCAGGGGCCTGGTCGACCTGGGCACCTTGAAGGGCAGGTCGAGCAACGCCGTCGCCATCAACGACAGGGGCCAGGTGCTGGGCCACTGGACCACCCGCGGCGGCCAGGTGCGCGGCTACATCTATGACAAAGGCAAGCTGCGCGATATCGGGACGATCGGCGGCAGGGCGACCACCTGGACCGACATCAACAATGCCGGCTATATCAGCGTCTACGCTGCCGATCCCGTGCTCCCGGATGGCACGCTTGGCGGCAACACCAGCTACCTGCGCGCGCCGAACGGCACGCTGACCCAGCTGGCCGATCTGCCACCTTTCAATCCGGAATTTCCGCCGCTCACCGAGGCCCGCGCGCTCAACAACAGGAACCAGATCACCGGCGGCTCCGGACCGGCGGAGCCCATCGACTTCTTCCTGCGCGGCTTCATCTGGACCAGGGGCCAGACCCGTGACATTGGTGACCTCGGTCTGCGAGTCCCTGTCAATCCCGAGGCGATCAACGACCGTGGCCAGGTGACCGGCAGTGCCGAGGTATCTGCCGGCCGGGCTGCCTTCATCTACTACCGCGGCCGCATCGTATCCATCGACTCATCGCGGAACCCCTTCAGCGGCGGCACCGGCATCAACAACCGCGGGCACGTGGTCGGCTTCGGCTTTCCGTCGGGTGCGGGGAGCGGCTTCATCTGGCGCGGCAGGCGGATGGAGAACCTGAACGCGCTGATCGACCCCAGGCAGGGCTGGAACATCACCGCTCCGCAAGCGATCAACGACGCGGGACAGATCGCCGCGATCGGCTTCCGCAACGGGCGGTCCTATGCGGTGCGGCTCGACCTGATCAGGCCGTATGCGAATGCGGTGCCGGCGGCCGAGTCGGACGAGGAAGCATCGGTCGAGCCGGCGTTGTCGGCCGAGGCGGCGGCGGCGCGGGCGAAGGC
>DEKZ01000303.1 GCA_002354135.1 Massilia sp. UBA2709
AACAGCGCCAGGGCGCGCTCGGCCACTTCAGGGGGCGCCGGGCTGCGGCGCGTCGGCGGCGACTGCAGCGCGGCGGAGACCAGGGGCCCCGCTTCATGGCCGCCGCGCCTGCTCTCGACGGTGATGCGGGCGTCGTTCAGGTGCAGGGCATAGACGCCCTCGCCGCGGCTGGCCGCCAGCGCGGCGCCCAGGGCGATGGTCGCGTGGCCGCAGAACGGCACCTCGGCCTCGGGCGAGAAATAGCGCACCCGGTAGCCGCCTTCGGCCAGCGGCGCGGCAAACGCGGTTTCGGAGAAGCCGATCTCATGGGCGATGCGCTGCATCTCGGCTTCAAGCGGATGGGCGGCGCCGATCCACACACCGGCCGGGTTGCCGCCTTCCGGACCGTCGGAAAACGCGGCGATGCGTTGGACCTCGGCGGCGTTCATGGACGTGCCTCGGCGCGCGTGCGGGCCGGGATGCGGTCGGATTGACTGAGTTGATGTGATTGCATGTTTCCGTAAGGAAAATAGTTATTCATATGATTAGCCGGCAGGCATGCCGTGCCGGCGGATCGCCCGCCCGCTTTCAGGGGTAGCGCACCGGCCGTCCCGGCGTCTCAGGCAGCGGGATGAACTCTGTCTCGCCGGGCACCTGGGGGAAGGCGCCGGCGCGCCAATCCTGCCGTGCCTGCTCGATGCGCTCCTCGGAACTGGCGACGAAGTTCCAGGACAGGTAGCGCGGCCCGTCCATCGGCTCGCCGCCGAGCAGCATGGCGCGCGTTGGTCCCGGGCCGGGCGCGGACAGCACCACCTCGGCCCTGGGCTTGAGCACGACCAGCTGCCCGGCCTCGAACACGCCGTCGCGGCCCAGGTCGAGCCGGCCTTCGACGATGTAGAGGGCCTGCTCGTGGTACTCGGCCGGCATGGCGATGCGCGCGCCTGGCTGCAGGTTCAGGTCGACGTAGAACATGTCGGAATGGGTCGGCACCGGGGCCCGTTTGCCCCAGTAGCTGCCGGCGACCACGCGCGCGCTGACGCCACCGTCCTCGATCAGGGGCAGTTCGCCGGCCTCGATGTGGGCGAAGCCGGGGTCCATCTCTTCCTGGGCGCGCGGCAGGGCCACCCAGCATTGCAGGCCGAACAGGTCGGAGGACCCGGCGCGGCGCTCGGCGGCGGTGCGCTCGGAATGGACGATGCCGCGGCCGGCCGTCATCCAGTTCACTTCGCCCGGCTTGATCGGCTGCACGCTGCCCAGGCTGTCGCGGTGCAGGATCTCGCCGCTGAACAGGTAGGTCACGGTGGCCAGGCAGATGTGCGGGTGCGGGCGCACGTCCAGGCCCTGGCCGGCGTCGAAGACGTGCGGACCCATCTGGTCGAGGAAGACGAAGGGGCCGACCATGCGGCGCTGGCGGCTGGGCAGCGCACGGCGCACCTTGAAGCCGTCGCCGAGGTCGTGCGTGGGCGGCACGACGACGATCTCGATGTCGTGCATGCCGCTGTCGTGGTCAAGGGTATCCAAGCTGGCCTCCTGGGGTTGGCCGGCGCGCAGCCGGCAGGTGAATGGGGCATGCCGGACATGCCGGGTTCTGCGCAGTCTACGTGGCCCGGCGTTCTTGTGCAAATGCTCACATTTATTGCTGAGCTGGGGCCGCTTCCCTCGGGTATAATGTCGGCACCCATTGGGGAGTAGCCTGCTTCCTCCCAGGAAGTTCCCGTATCAACATACTCGGCCAGCATGTCAGCGCCGTGGTACGGGCAGCCGGCATCGCACAGCAAGCGTTGCGTTCGGTTGGCAAGACCTTTGGCAAGTCCGCGTGCGTGTCCGGGCCGCGCGGGCCTGCCTTTGCGTTCGCCCGGCAACGAGACCCCGATGAATTTCGCCGCAACCGCTTCCCTCGCCTTCGCCATGTCCACCGATGCTTTCGCCGCCGCCGTCGGCAAGGGCGCCGCCTTGCAACGTCCCCAACTGCGCGAGGCCTTGCGGACCGGCCTGATCTTCGGCGTCATCGAGGGCCTCACGCCCCTGCTCGGCTGGGCCCTGGGCCAAGCCGCCGCGCCCTACGTGCAGGCCTGGGACCACTGGATCGCCTTCGTGCTGTTGGCCCTGCTCGGCCTGCGCATGATCCGCGAAGGCTGCAGCGCCCCCGAGGTCGAGGAAGACCGGCCCTCGAGCCACTCGTTCTGGCGCCTGGCGATCACGAGCGTGGCCACCAGCATCGACGCCCTGATCGTCGGCGCCGGCCTGGCCTTCATGGACGCCAACATCTTCGTCACCGCGGCCGCGATCGGCTTCGCCACCTTCCTGATGGTGACGATCGGCGTGATGCTGGGCCGCGGCCTGGGCGCGCTGGCCGGCAAGCGCGCCGAACTGGCCGGCGGCGTGGTGCTGATCATCATCGGCAGCACCATCCTCTACCAACACCTGAGCGCGGCGGCGGCCTGAGGCCGGGCCGCGGGTGCCGATAGAGCAGGCCGGGCGGCGCCAGACGCGGCCCGCCCTCCATGCCTCAGCGGCGCGGCCGGCGCTCACATCACGGCGCGGCCGGCGCATCAGATCACGGCACGGCCGGCGAATCAGGCGCATTCGCGCTTCATCGCCTCTTCCATCTCTTCCGGCGAGACGTCGCGGACATGCTGGGCCAGCGACCAGCGGTGCCCGAAGGGGTCGTCGAGCTGGCCGTAGCGGTCGCCCCAGAACTGGTCGGCCAGTTCCATGCGCACCTTGGCGCCGGCGGCCACGGCCCGCTCCCACAGCGCGTCGACGTTCGGCACCGACAGATGGATGGTGACGGGCGAGCCTTTCAGGGTAAGCGGGCCGAAGGAACCATAGTCGGGAAACTCGTCGGCCAGGAACAGGGGCGAATCGCCGATGCGCAACATCGCGTGGCCGAGCTTACCGTCGGGCATGGGCATCGCCATGACTTCCTCGGCGCCGAAAGCCTTCTTGTAGAACTCGATGGCCTCGCGACAATTGGCACAGACCAGGTGCGGGGTGATGGTGTGCATGCCCTCTTCGACCGGCTTGACTTCCGAACTCATGATGCGCTCCTTTCAGGATGGATGACCATTAGGCGGGTTCTTGTACTGCTCTATTGAGGGTAATCCCGGCTTGAAGTTCATGCAACCTACGGCCGTGCTGCGCTGCGCCAAACGGACGCGGCAGGTACTTCCAGGGTGTTCGGTCTCGTGAACCGACAGGACTCACGTCAGGGCGGGACGATCATCGACGCCAGTCTCTCCGCCTGTTGGCGACCGACGGTGGAGCGGATCTGACACGTCCGATCAGAACAGGCGCCAGACCGAAAGGGACAAACGCCACGAGCAGGCCCGCGAGAAAGCTCAGCATCGCATCGCTTATTGTCGACCAGTCCGTCAAAGCCGTTGCTTTGTACTCGCTATTGAAAGCGACAGCGCACACTGCGAAAAAAATGCCGACAACGACACCTCCCAACGCCGGGCCAATTAACGTCTCGCGTTCACTTTCCGAATTTTCATCTGGGGATCTCGAAGCTATCGCGTTAATCAGGTAGTGGCTCGTCAGAGGGCCGCTTTTGACGGAGCCTGCCTTTGGGCCAGCAAGACCGCCGGCAACGAGCAATGTCGCAAGCGCTTTACTGATGACATCAAGAAGGTATTGCTGGTCATTGCGCGCTAACCATTTGGCGAAACGCACTAACCCCAATCCGGCAGCCATCACTACAAGTCCTGCGAAGGGAAGAAACCACGTTTCGACTGGATTTGTCATCACACTGAATAGACTAAGCAGTACCCAAACTGACCCAAACCCGAACCACAGTGTCTGAATCGCCACGAGTTTTCTA
>DEKZ01000173.1:0-340 GCA_002354135.1 Massilia sp. UBA2709
GCCGCGCGCCGCGGTATCGAGAGGGGTGTAGCCATGCAAAACCAGTTCGTCGCCGCGCGCCAGGGCCGCGTCCAGGCCGGCGCGCAGCGCCGTATCGTCATCCATGCGCTCGTGGTAGCGCGGCACCACGAGCCAGCTCAGCGGAAGGTCGGCGACCTCGCGCAGCGCCGCCGCCAGCCGCGCGCAATCGACCCAGGTGCTGGGTGCGACGTCGTGGATCGAGACGCACAGCAGCGGCGCGGCCACGGTCTGCGGCGGAATCGGCGTCAAAGCCGGTGGCGTGGACTCCTGCACGGCGGGCGGCTCAGTCGGTGACACAGATGCGCTCCGCTCCCGGCTC
>DEKZ01000173.1:441-676 GCA_002354135.1 Massilia sp. UBA2709
GCTCGCGGGCGCCGAGCACCGCCTGGTAACGCCGCATCACCTGGGGCAGGATCTCGTTCCAGTCGTAGTATTCGGCGGCCTTGCGGCGCGCGTTGGCGCCGAGCTCGGCAAAATTGCGTTCGTAGATCGCCTGGATCGCCCCGGCCAGGCTGTCGACGCTGTTCGGCGTCGCCAGGATGCCCGTTTTCTCGTCGACCAGCTCGGCCACGCCGCCGCCGGTGGTGGCCACCACCGG
>DEKZ01000173.1:738-1205 GCA_002354135.1 Massilia sp. UBA2709
CGGCGCCGCCCCCGATCAGGACCAGGTGGTAGGGCCGTCCCAGCTTGCGCACCGCGTCTATCAGCAGCGGCAGTTTCTTCTCGGGCGTGAAGCGCCCGGCATAGACCAGCAGGCGGGCATTCGCCGGCAAGCGCAGGTGGGCGCGCAGGGTTTCGACCCGGCGCGCGGGATGGAACACGCTGCTGTCGATGCCCAGCGGCTGGTGGCGCGCATCGTGCACGCCGATGGCATGCAGCTGCTCGACCATCGCGCGGCTGGGCGCGAGCACGAGGTCGAACTGGCGGTAGAGGTGGGCCAGGTATTTGCAGGTAGCCTGTTCGGCGGTCTGGCCGAAGCGCGGCCGTACCAGGCGCGGCAGGTCGGAATGGTAGAAGGCGATCGCCGGTACGCCGAGCCGGCGCCGCAGGCGCAGCGCGGCCCAGGCGCTGTGGCCGGCGTCGCCGGCCTCGATCAGGTCGGGGCGGACC
>DEKZ01000173.1:1270-3060 GCA_002354135.1 Massilia sp. UBA2709
GCAGCAGGCGCACCGGCGCGCGCACCGAAGTCGGCATGCGAAAGCCATTAATGCCGGGTAAGGCCACGGCGGGCACGCGCACCAGTGCCGGCGCCGCGCCGCCGCTGTCGACGTTCGGGCTGAGGATGGTGTGCCTGACCCGGCTGTGGCGCGCCAGCCAGCGCGCCTTGGCGTTCAGGTAGGTGCTCACGCCGTTGCCTTCGGCGGCGTAGAACATCGTGATGTCGACGAGATGCATGCTCGGGGTCCGCTGAAAGTGTGCCCACGATAGCAGCGGACTCTCGTCGTCGATTGCGCGCACGCAAACGTGCAAGCGCCGCTCGCAGGCTAATGAATTATTGTGAAATTCATTATGCGGTACGGCGGTCCAGCATGGCGCGCGCTATCGTGCCGGCATCGACGTACTCGAGCTCGCCCCCGACCGGCACCCCGCGCGCCAGCCGGCTGACCTTCAGCCCGCGCGCCTTGAGCATCTCGCTGATGTAGTGGGCGGTGGCCTCGCCCTCGTTGGTGAAATTGGTGGCAAGCACCACTTCCTCGACCACGCCGTCGGCCGCGCGGCCGACCAGCTTTTCCAGGTGCAAGTCCTTGGGACCGATGCCGTCGAGCGGCGACAGGCGGCCCATCAGCACGAAGTACAGGCCCTTGTAGGTCAGGGTCTGCTCGATCATCATCTGGTCGGCCGGCGTCTCGACCACGCACAGCAGCGCGCGGTCGCGCGCCTCGTCGGCGCACATCTCGCACACTTCCGTGTCGGCAAAGGTATTGCACATCGCGCAGTGGTGAACCGTGTCGACGGCTTGGTAGAGCGCGCGAGAGAGCATGGCCGCGCCCTCGCGGTCATGCTGCAGCAAATGGAAGGCCATGCGCTGGGCCGATTTCGGCCCGACGCCGGGCAGGCGGCGCAGCGCCTCGGTCAGGAAGTCGAGCGACTTGGACATGGGGGCGCGGCGCTCCTGGCTCAGAACGGCATCTTGAAACCGGGCGGCAGCGGCATGCCGGCGGTCAGGCCGCTCATCTTCTCGGCGGCGGTGGCTTCGGCCTTGCGCACGGCGTCGTTGAAGGCGGCGGCGACCAGGTCTTCCAGCATGTCCTTGTCGTCGGCCAGCAGCGACGGATCGATCTGGACGCGCTTGACGTCGTTCTTGCAGGTCATCGTGACCTTCACCAGGCCGGCGCCGGACTGGCCTTCGACTTCGATGAGGGCCAGCTGCTCTTGCGCCTTCTTCATGTTGTCCTGCATGGCTTGCGCCTGTTTCATCAAGCCTGCGAGCTGGTTTTTCATCATGATGTGGTTCTCCAATAAGTCGGATGGTGAGAAAGGTGAATCGTTTCAGGCGACCGGCGGCTTGACCGACCCGGGCACCACGAAGGCGTTGAAGGTGCGCTCCATGTCCTGCACGAAAGCGTCGGCCGCGACGGTGGCCTCGGCCTGGCGCTGGCGCTCCTCGCGCGCTGCCTTCGCTTCGGCGCTGGCGGTGTACCAGGTCGGACCGAGTTCGGTCTCCAGGTTGACGCGCACGGCGGGAAAACGTTCCTGCAGGGCGGCCTGCAGCTTTTCGCTGTTGCCGCTGGCGCGCAGCGTGTCGACCGGCACGCGCAGGCGGAACATCGCCGAGCCGGCGTCGGCATGGCAGGATACCAGTTCGGTCTGCAGGGCCAGCTGCTGGGACACCCCGCGCAGCGGCAGCGATGCGGCCAGGGCCGGCCAGTTGCCGTCCCAGCCGATCGCCGGCACCGGCGTGATGACGTAGGCGTGCGGCGGCGCGGCGGGCGCACGTACGGCCGGG
>DEKZ01000340.1:0-6169 GCA_002354135.1 Massilia sp. UBA2709
GACGCGACCGCGGACTCGGCCACGCTCGGCAAGACGGCCGGCAAGGATGCCGCCGACAACAAGCCGACTTATGTGTCGATCCTCGGCCTGGAGCCCTCGAAGGCCCTGGCCGAACAATTGCGGCGCGACGCGCACGACGCGCTGGCGCCATTTGGAGAACAAGCACTGCGGCTGCGCGAACTCGCGGACCTGATCGTGCAGCGGAAGGCCTAAATGAACCTGTTAGAAACCATCAACGACCCGTCCGACCTGCGCAAGCTGCCGCGCACCCAGCTCACGCCCCTGGCCCACGAGCTGCGCCAGTTCCTGCTCGAGTCGGTCGCCAGGACGGGCGGACACCTGTCCTCGAACCTCGGCACCGTCGAGCTCACCATCGCGCTGCACTACGTCTTCGAGACCCCGCACGACCGCATCGTGTGGGACGTCGGCCACCAGACCTATTCGCACAAGATCCTGACCGGCCGCCGCGAGCGCATGCCGACGCTGCGCCAGCTGAACGGCCTGTCGGGCTTCCCGAAGCGCGACGAAAGCATCTACGACACCTTCGGCACCGCCCACTCCTCGACCTCGATCTCGGCCGCGCTGGGCATGGCCGCGGCCGCGAAGCTGAAGGGCGAGCACCGCCACGCGATCGCCGTCATCGGCGACGGCTCGATGACCGCGGGCATGGCCTTCGAGGCCCTGAACAATGCCGGCGTCGAGGAAGACTGCAACCTGCTGGTGATCCTGAACGACAACGACATGTCGATCTCGCCGCCGGTCGGCGCCCTGAACCGCTACCTGGCGCGCCTGATGAGCGGCCAGTTCTACGCCGCCGCCAAGAACGTCGGCAAGACCGTTCTGCCGGCCCCCCTGCGCGAGCTGGCCAGCCGCCTGGAAGAGCACGCGAAGGGCATGGTGGTCCCGGCCACGATGTTCGAGGAATTCGGCTTCAACTACATCGGCCCGATCGACGGCCATGACCTCGATTCCCTGATCCCGACGCTGGAAAACATCAAGAAGCTCAAGGGCCCGCAGTTCCTGCACGTGGTGACCAAGAAGGGTCAGGGCTACAAGCTGGCCGAGGCCGAGCCCATCCTGTACCACGGCACCGGCAAGTTCAATCCGCTCGAGGGCATCAAGCCCGCCAGCGCCCCGGCCAAGATCACCTACACCGAGGTGTTCGGCAACTGGCTGTGCGACATGGCCGCGGTCGACAGCCGCCTGGTCGGCATCACGCCTGCGATGCGCGAGGGCTCGGGCATGGTGCGCTTCCACGCCCAGTACCCGGAGCGCTATTTCGATGTCGGGATCGCCGAGCAGCACTCGGTGACCTTCGGCGCGGGCCTGGCAACCGAAGGCATGAAGCCGGTCGTGGCGATCTACTCTACTTTTCTCCAGCGCGCCTACGACCAGCTGATCCACGACGTGGCGCTGCAGAACCTGGACGTGACCTTCGCGCTCGACCGCGCCGGCCTGGTCGGCGCAGATGGCGCCACCCATGCCGGCAACTACGACCTGTCCTACCTGCGCTGCATCCCGAACATGGTCGTCATGGCGCCGTCGGACGAGAACGAGTGCCGGCAGATGCTGACCACGGCCTACCACTACCCGGGCCCGGCCGCGGTGCGCTATCCGCGCGGTGCCGGCGTCGGCGCGGCGATCCAGGAGGAGCTGACCAGCATCGAGATCGGCAAGGGCGAGATCAAGCGCCAGGGCGAGAAGGTCGCGATCCTGGCCTTCGGCTCGATGGTCGCGCCGAGCCTGGGCGCGGGCGCCGACCTGAACGCCACGGTGGCCAACATGCGCTTCGTGAAGCCGCTCGACGTCGAGCTGGTCAAGCAGCTGGCCGCCGATCACGACTACCTCGTGACGGTGGAAGAGGGCGCCGTCATGGGCGGCGCCGGCGCGGCCGTGGCCGAAGCGATGGCGCAGGCGGGCATCGTCAAGCCGTTGCTGATCCTCGGCCTGCCCGACAAATTCATCGACCAGGGCGACCCGGCGGCGCTGCTGGCGTCCGTCGGCCTGGACGCCAAGGGCATCGCGGCCTCGATCCGTGCGCGCTTCGGCATGGCGGACGAACCGCGGCTGGCGGTCGTCAAGAAGTGAGCCGATTCGACCTGACTCGGCTCGATGAAGAAGCGGCGCCTCGTGCGCCGCTTTTTTTTGCCCATCGTGCGGTGCGCAGCGGTAAGACAGCGTGGGCACGAGTGCNNGTGCCCACGCGGTATAGCACTCATGCATACCCGACCTCTTCGTTCTGGCCACGGCACCCGTGCATATCGCGACCTCTCAATTCTGCCAGCTTTGTTCCCCGTGTCTTTACAGGTAACTTTGCCGGAAACGCAACAAGAAGCACGCCCGATTTTCGCCGCCAGGGGAAATGCCGGCGGCCGCATGAGACGACGGCCGCCGCGCTCGCACATCGTCTTAGACCGTCAAGGGAGACTGAATTGAAAAAAAGGATCGGCCTGTTCCTGTTCGCACTCGGCCTGAGTGCGTCCTATGCCTACGCTGGTGACGACTATATCGCCTGCTTCGAAAGCTGCTTCGTCAGGTACGACGCCTGCGTGGCGGGCGGCTACGGCGAGAACTTCTGCGGCTACCACCAGAGCCGCTGCCTGGCGATGTGCGACGGCTGGGACGGCAACGGCGACATTCCTTGATTGGTTGATCGAAGATTAATCGCAGGGGAATGATTGAAGCCGGGGCTTCATTCATTCCCCTACTTGAACAACGCCTCGGCCCGCTGGAACAGGATCCACGAGGTCGCGATGTATTTGTCCCCGCTCGCCGGCACATGCCCCTTGTGCGTGTGCGTGAACCCCGCCGGCGCAATGATCAGCCGCCCCTTGCGCGCTTCGATCTTGCGGCCCTGGTAGAGGAACTCGGTCTCGCCGCCTTCTTCCACATCGTTCAAATAAAACTGGAACAGCAGCACCCGGTGCAGCGTCTCGCAGCTCGCATTTTGCGGATAGATCTCGGAATGCCAGTGGTGGTAGCCGCCGCTGGCGCGCAGGTACTTCTGCAGGTTGATCGGGCCGCAGCGGTACAGCGCCTGCAGCAGGGCCTCGAGGCGTGGCTTGCCGATCTCATCGAAATTCTCCAGCGTCAGCGGCGTCGGCGCGCCTGTCGCCGGGTGCGCCAGGGTCGGCGCCAGCGAGCCGGTGACCAGCGCGCGGTAGCGGTAGATGTAGTCGCACAGGTGGCGCGCGACGCTGCGCGTCAGCAGCGCATTCACGTCGTCCCATTCGCGGTGCTGGGCGATCGTCAGGTCGTAGCTGTCCTTCTTCTTCACGTCCACGCCCTGGCCGGTGCGGCCGCGCACCACCTTGTCGCTGGCGTCGAAGCGCGCGCGGATCGCGTCGCACTGTTGCGGCGTCAGCGCGCCGTCGTAGATGCCGATGAAGTCGTCCAAGCCAGTCCCTTTCCGTCGAGTCGGTATGCGCTCGCCAGTGTAACCCGGCCGGCCCCTGGGATAGACGCTAACGCGAACGGGTGCACAACCAGACGGCGCCGGCAGTCACCAGGAAGCCCGCCAGGGCCAGCGCATCCAGGGTCTCGCCCAGCACGGCGTAGGCCATCAGCGCGGTCACGCCGGGAATCAGGTAGAACAGGCTGGCCACCTTGCTCGCTTCGCCCTTGCGCATCAGGATGAAGAGCAGGCTGGTCGCGCCGATCGAGTTGACGACGGCCAGCCAGCCGGTCGCGAACAGCATCGCCGGCGCCCACTGCACCGCGAAGCCTTCGACACCGAGCGAGAGCGGCAGCGCCACCAGCGTGGCCACCGCCAGCTGGATGAAACCGCCGGTGCGCAGGTCGGACCCTGGACAAACACGGCAGGCCGGAACGCATCGAGGACTTGCGCAAGCATCGCTGCCTCGGTTTCGGCGGCACTGCCGCGCCGCTCACCTGGGTTTTCGAGGGCGCCGCCGGACGGCAGAGCGTGCAGCTCGACAGCGCGATGGTGGCCAACAGCAGCGTGGCGCTGAACGCCGCCATGCTGCGCGGCGCCGGCATCGCGTTGCTGCCGACCTATATCGTGGGCGAGGCGCTGCGCAGCGGCGCCGCCGTGCAGGTGCTGCCTGGGCTGAGGCCGGAAGGCTACGCCGGCGACCGCCTGTATGCGGTCTACCTCGAGAACCGCTTCCTGCCGCCGAAGGTGCGCGTGTTCATCGACTACCTGGTGGAGACCTTCGGCGAACGGCCCTGGTGGGACGACTTCTGAAGGCCCACGCCGTCAGGCATGCTGTCCCGGCACGTGGATCGAGCGTGCCAGCAGATGCCCGGCCAGCCAGCCGCCGACCAGCCCGCCGATGTGGGCCGCGTTGTCGGTGTGCGGATAGATGAAGCCCATCCACAGGCTGAACAGCAGGAAGGGCAGCAGCGAGCCGCGCAGTTCCTTGACCACGGTGGGCGGCACGCCGCTGTTCTCGCGGCCCAGGAAGGCCAGCAGGCCGCCGATGATGCCGAAGATCGCGCCCGAGGCGCCGACGCTGTTCACCTGCGGATTCCACAGCACGCTGGCGATGCTGCCGGCCAGGCCCGACAGCACATACAGGCCGGCGAAGCGCACGCTGCCGAAGATGCGTTCGGTCAGGCGCCCCACCTGCCACAAGGCCAGCATGTTGAAGCCCAGGTGCAGGATGCCGCCGTGCAGGAACATCGAGGTGAACAGGCGCCACCATTCGCCGCGCAGGGTGCGCCGGCCGAAGTTCGAGCCCCATTCCACCAATTGCTGGGCCTGCAGGATCGAGGCCGCGTTCGGCCGCATGTCGAACAGTTGTCGTAATGGCCCCTCGAGGGCCGCCTGGTAGCGCTCGCGCGCCAGCCACATCAGGAAAAAGATGCCGATGTTGGCCGTCAGCAGGCCCCAGATCACCGGCGTGGACGGGCTCCAGTAGTCGATGCGGTCGTGGAAGACCTCGTTCTCGGCATGGGCCTGGGCGAAGGCTTCGGTCTGGCGCTTGGGCAGCAGGGCGACGATGGCGTCGGCGCTGGCGGCATCGAGCGCGCTGAAGCCGACCGTCAGGTCTTCCTTCACGCCGAGCACCTCGAACCAGACATCGCTGCCGCTGGCGTAGGCGTTGAGGATGTCGACCATGCGCAGCCGCTGTTCCTGGCGCTGGGGCAGCCGGAACGAGCGGTGGCGGCTGCCGCGCAGGGTCACGAAGTCGGCGCCGATCTCGATCGTGCCTTTGCCCCGGAACTGGAAGGGATTGGTCGGCCAGTTCGAACCGGCCATGTAGAAGCGAACCTGGAAGACGTTGGCACCCGCCATGCAGGATTCCTCAGCCGCGCTTGCGTTCGTGGTTCCACAGCACGTCGCTGCCGCCGGCAAAGCGGTTCAGCACGCGTGCGAGCACGAACATCAGGTCCGACAGGCGGTTCACGTACTGGCGCGGCTGCGGGTTGATCGTGTCTTCTTTCGACAGGGCGACGATGGCGCGCTCGGCGCGGCGGCACACGGTGCGGCACACATGCGCGGTGGCGGCCGCGCGCGAGCCGGCCGGCAGGATGAATTCCTTCAGGATCGGCAGGTCGGCGTTGTACTTCTCGAGCAGGCCGTCCAGGCGCGCCACGTGCTCGTCCTTGATCATCTGGTAGCCCGGGATGCACAGCTCGCCGCCCAGGTCGAACAGGTCGTGCTGGATCGAGACCAGTTCCTCGCGCATGTCAGGCGGCATGTCCTCGCACAGCAGCAGGCCCACGAAAGAGTTGAGCTCGTCGACTTCGCCCAGCGCATGGATGCGCGCGCTGTCCTTGCCGGTGCGGCTGCCGTCGCCGAGACCGGTGCTGCCGTCGTCGCCGGTGCGTGTGGCGATTTTTGAAAGTCGATTACCCATGATGATGTCCAGCCTATAAAAAAAGATAGCCCGAGGATACGACAAAACGATGTAATTGTGCTTACAATCCTCCGCATGTCCGCTTCTCTCCAAGTCCCCCTCGGTGCTCCCACTGAGCGACGCCAGCAGGTAGCTGCCGCCCTGCGCGCGAAACTGCCGGGTCACGTGGTCCTGTCCGACCCCGAAGATACCCGCCCCTACGAATGCGACGGACTGGCGGCCTACCGCCAGCTCCCGATGATCGTCACGCTGCCGACGAACGAAGCGCAAGTGCTCGCCATCCTGGACGTCTGCCGCACGCTGGACGTGCCCATCGTCCCGCGCGGCGCCGGCACCGGCCTGTC
>DEKZ01000340.1:6307-6467 GCA_002354135.1 Massilia sp. UBA2709
CAACGTGCTGCGCGTGCGCGTGGCAACCATCGACGGCGAGATCGTCGAACTCGGCGGCGAAGCCTTGGATGCGCCGGGGCTGGACCTGCTGGCCGTCTTCATCGGCTCCGAAGGCATGCTCGGCATCGTCCTCGAAGTGACCGTCAAGCTGGTGCCGAAA
>DEKZ01000183.1 GCA_002354135.1 Massilia sp. UBA2709
CGCAAAAAAACCCGCCAGGCTCGAGGGTGGCGGGCAAAACGGGGGAGAAACTGTTGGCTACTCCTGGAGCTTCCAGACGTAGGCAATCTGGCCCCAGCCGGCTTCCGGCACGCCGTTGTTCATGCCGGGCTTGAACTGGCACATGCTCAGGGCGTTCAGGGCGGCCTTGTCGAGGTCGCGCGAGCCGCTCGACTTCTGCACGCGGGCGTTGGCGACCCGTCCGTCGGCGCCGATCAGCAGGGCGAGCGTGACGGTGCCGCTTTCGTTGTTGCGTGCGGCGCGGGCCGGGTACTCGGGCGTCGCGCAGCCGCTCGCTTCGGCCAGGGCGATGCTGCGCATCGCGCCGCTGTTCGAGGAGGTGTTTGAAGGCTGGGCCGGCGCTTCGGCTTGCGCCGACTGGGCCGGTTGCGGCATGGGTGCGGTCTCGGTGGTGGTTTGCACCGGGTTCTCGATCGGCGGCGGGGGCACCTCGACTTCGACCTTCGGGACCACGATCTCGGGCGGCGCAACGTGCGGCATCGGCCGCGGCGGCTCGGGCGGCGGTGGAGGCGGCGCCGGTGGCTCAGGCGTCATGAAGACGGTGAGATCGTCGGGTAGCTTGGGCAGCGAGATGACTTTCGCATTCATCATGTTGACGACGCCGGCCGCGATCAGGGCGTGCAGTCCGGCGACCAGCGCGAACTTGCCAGCCTTGCTGCCGCTGCCGTGGTGCAGATGAGAGAAATGCATGGCTATCTCCTTTTCTTCGTGCCCCGGCAGGCCAGCGGCCGAACGGGACTTTGACTACGGAAAGAACAGCATATTTCTAGTTTGTGGAATCAATATATGCCATTAGATAGCATTCAGTAAAGCGTTTTCTTGGCAATCGTGCACGCCACTTCGTAATGGCATGCATGGTGCATCGGGGAAGGGCTCCGCCTCTCGCCACCCGTGCCGTTGTATGAAATAATCAACCCTCAGAGCATCGTTGTTCTGTTTATTGGCACACATCGCTTCCACGGTTTGGCAAGCGAATGCAAGGAATTCAAGGGAGACGTAGCGTGCAGACAAAAGGAATCCGCGTGATGCTGGCCGACGACCATCCGATCGTGATGACCGGCTTTGCCATGTCGCTGGCGGCCGAGGGCATGGACGTGGTGGGGCAGGCGCGCAGCCCGAGCGAGGCAGTGGCGCTGTACACCGAGTGCAAGCCGGACGTGGTGATCCTCGATATCCGCTTCGGCACCGAACTGACCGGCCTGGACGCGGCCCAGAACATCCTCAAAAGCGACCCGCGCGCGAAGGTCGTCTTCCTCAGCCAGTTCGACCAGGACAGCCTGATCAAGGAGACCTACCGCATCGGCGCCCACGCCTTCGTCACCAAGGACTGCGACCCGGCAGACCTCGCCACAGCGGTGCGCCAGGCGCATGCGGGCAAGCTGTACTTCCCGCCGCAGATCGCCGAGCGCCTGGCCAGCATCGCGGTGCGCGGCGACGTGTCGCCGCAGTCGCAGCTCGACGAACGCGGCCTCGAGATCTTCAAGCTGATGGCCGAAGGTCTCACCAACGCCGAGATCGCCGAGCGCCTGAACCTCTCCACCAAGACCATCAGCAACACCAGCCAGTCGATCAAGGAAAAGCTGGGCGTGGAGCGCCAGGCCCACATCACGCGCCTGGCCGTCAAATACGGCCTGATCGAGCCGTAAGGCCGATGCGCTCCGCCGCGCAGTGGCTGCGCCGCCTGGCCGCCGTTCTCGCTATGTGCTTGGCCGCCTGCGCGGCAAGCGCCGCCCCAAGGGACAAGGCGCAGGGCTACCGCTTCGAGATCGTCACCGGCGACGACGGCAGCGCCGTCACCGCGCGCATCACGGACGACCTCTATAAACGCCTGGTGCCGACCTTCGCCGCCTTCCGCACCGAGCTGGCCCAGCGCCGCCGCATGGTCACGATCGCGGTCGGACCGGACGCGCTGCGCAAGGTCGCCGCGCGGCGCTGCGACTGCGTGGTGATCGCGGCTTTTACTTCCAGCCAGGTGTGGCGCTCGGTGCTCAAGAAGCTGCCGCCGGCACGCGCTAGCGCAATGACGGCGGTGTATGCCGAGCCGGCGCCGCTGGACCAGCTGCAACTGGCCAGCCTGTTGTATCGCCGCCCGGTGCGGATCGCGGCGATTCTCGGCCAGCACGGCGACTTCTTCGCGCCCGGCCTGCAGGGCCGCGTCGAGGTGGTGCAGGCCGGGCCGGAGGATGACATCAACTACCTGCTGGGGCGTCTCGGCCGCAGCGAGGTGCTGCTGGCGCTGCCCGACAGCTCGGTCTACACGCCCGAGAACGTGCGCAGCATCCTGCTCTCGACCTATCGCCGCAAGCAGGCGGTAATCGGCTTCTCCGCCGACATGGTGAAGGTCGGCGCGCTCGCCTCCACCTATTCCGAGGTCGAGGACATCAACGCGCAGGTGGCGGAAATCGCGGCCAGTTTCGTCGCCACCGGCGAGCTGCCGGCGCCGCAGTTCCCGCATTACTTCCGCACCGCGATCAACGAGGGCGTGGCGTCCTCGCTCGACATCGTCGTGAGCGAGGACGCGCGCCGCTTCGCGCGGCCGCGGCCATGAACCTGGGGCGCATCCTGCAGCCCTGGCGCAGCTGGAGCATCGGCCTGCGCATGGCCTTCATCACCATGCTGCCGGTGGTGTTCCTGTTCACCTCCTTCGTCTGGTACTCGTGGTACGCGCACCGCGCCCAGGTGGCCGAGGAGCTGGCCGAGCGCGGCCGCATCCTGGCGCGCGCGCTGGCCGAGACCAGCGAATACAACGTCATCTCCGGCAACCTGACGGACCTGCGCCTGACCATCAACGGCCTGGTCCAGTCCGACAAGAGCATCTTCCGCGTCGACGTGGTGGACGCCAGCGGCAAGCGCGCGGTGCGCGTGACGTCCGAGACGGCGCTGGACGCCGAGCCGCACTACTACGAGGCGCCGATCCGCAAGCAGGTGGTGTGGATCAACCTGTTCTCGGACAACGGCATTCCGCACGTCTCGGCNNCCCCCCCCCCGCCGACGCTCACCACCGAGGTGGTGGGCGCGGTGCGCGTCACCATGTCGCCGGCGCACATGCTGGCCAAGCAGACCCGCCGCTTCCAGGTCGAGGTGGCGATCGCCGCGCTGGCGCTGGCGGCCAGCGGTGTGCTGGCCTGGGTGCTGGCGCGCTCGCTGACCCTGCCGCTGCGCGACGCGATTGGCGCCCTGCGCGAGATCCGCGGCGGGAATTTCCGGGTTGCGCTGCCGGTGACGACCGGCGGCGAAGTCGGGGAGCTGCAGGCGTCGATCGGCGAGATGTCGGTGGCGCTCGACCAGTCCAAGCAGGACCTGGAAAACAAGGTGGCCGAGCGCACGCGCGAACTGCTCGCATCGCGCAACGAGGCGCTGCGCGCCGACGCCGACAAGCGCAAGCTGATCCAGAAGGTGAACAGCATCATCGAGGACGAGCGCAAGAGCATCGCGGTCGAGATCCACGACGAACTGAATGCCTCGCTGATCGCGGTGCGGCTGGAAGCGCAGAGCATCGGGGCGTTGGCAGCCAAAGTCGAAGCTGGGCCGGAAGTCGAGGAGATCCGTTCGAAAGCCCAGGCGATTACGCGCCTGGCGCTCGACCTGTACGCCAACGGCCGTCGCCTGGTGCGCCGCCTGCGCCCCGAGGTGCTGGACATGCTCGGCCTGCACGGGGCAGTGGAGGAGATGCTGCGCCACTACGACAGCGGTTCCGGCTGCCGCTTCGCCTTCCACTCCGAAGGCGATTTTTCGCGCCTCGGCAACGAGCTGGCCATTTCCGCCTACCGCATCGTGCAGGAAGCGCTGTCGAACGTGATGAAGCACGCCCAGGCATCGCATGCCGAGGTCACGCTGGTGCTCGATGACGAACACGATGTGCTGCGCATCGCGGTCGAGGACGATGGCCAGGGCTTCGATCCCGCCGTCAGCTCGGAAGGCATCGGCATCATCGGCATGCGCGAACGCGTGTACGCGCTGCACGGCACGATGGCGGTGCGTTCGGCCCCGCAGCGCGGGACCACGGTCGAGATCACGCTGCCACTCTCCGCCGCAAGTACTGTATCGTAACGTTTTGGCTCAACCTCCCTGTCGAAATCCCATGTCGAACGAATTGAAGACCCCCTACGAACTGGGCAACCAGAACCAGACCACCACCTGGAGCGACTGCATCGCCTGGTACGAAGAGCTGGCGCGCCGCTACCCGAGCGTGCTGCGCTTCGGCGCGATCGGCACCTCCGACGCCGGCGTGCCGATCCACGCCGGCGTGGTCAGCGCCGACGGCGTGTTCAGCCGCGAGGCGATCAAGCAGAGTGGCCGTCCGGTCTTCTTCAACAACAACGGCATCCACCCGGGCGAGCCGGAAGGCGTCGACGGCTGCATGGCGCTGGTGCGCGACTTCTGCACCCAGCCGTCGCGCCTGGCGGCCCTGGGCGAGACCGTGTTCATCTTCATCCCGCTCTACAACGTGGACGGCAGCCTGAACCGCGCGAATACTTCGCGCGTGAACCAGGACGGCCCCGAGC
This sequence comes from Massilia sp. UBA2709, assembly GCA_002354135.1. Lineage (GTDB taxonomy): Bacteria > Pseudomonadota > Gammaproteobacteria > Burkholderiales > Burkholderiaceae_D > Telluria. The sequence continues at coordinate 4,545 of DEKZ01000183.1, forward strand.
AGTTCGGCTTCCGCGGCAACAGCCGCCACCTCGACCTGAACCGCGACTTCGTCAAGTGCGACACCCTGACGGCCCAGGTCTTCAACAAGTTCTTCACGTCCTGGGATCCGGACGTGATGGTCGACACCCACACCTCGAACGGCGCCGACTATTCGTACACCATGACCCTGATCCACACCCAGCCCGACAAGCTGGGCGCGAAGCTGGGCGGCTTCCTGCGCGACACCATGCTGCCGGCGATGTACGAGCAGATGGCAGCGCGCGGCTGGCCGACCTGCCCCTACGTGAACCCGGTCAAGGACAGCCCCGACCACGGCATCGCCGACTTCCTGGAGACGGCCCGCTTCTCGACCGGCTACGCGGCCCTGCACCACACCATCGGTTTCATGCCCGAGACCCACATGCTCAAACCCTTCAAGGACCGCTACGAGTCGATGCGCGCCCTGGTCGAAACGGCGCTCGACTTCACGGTGAAGCACGCCGCGCAGATCCAGTCGCTGCGCCGCGCCGCGAAGGAGCTTGGCCGCACCCGCGCCGAGTGGCCGATCCACTGGACCATGGACGAAGAAAACACGGGCAGCTTCCGCTTCAAGGGCTACGAGGCCGGCTACAAGCCGAGCGTGCTGGGCGCTTACAGCCGCCTGTACTACGACCGTTCGAAACCCTGGGAACGCGACATCACCTGGTACAACCGTTTTAATGCCGACATCACCGTGCCGGCGCCAAAGGCCTACCTGATTCCGCAAGCCTGGCGCGAAGCGATCGAGCGCCTGCAACTGAACGGCGTCAGGATGGAACGCGTGGCCGAGGACCACATGGAAGAGGTGGGGTACTACCACATCGTGTCGGTCGCCTCGCGCCCGAACGCCTACGAAGGCCACATGTTCCACGACGACGTGCAGCTCGAGAAGCGCCGCGGTGAAGTACTGCTGCGCGCCGGCGACTACATCGTCCCGCTGGACCAGGACCAGGCGCGCTACATCGTCGAGACCCTGGAACCGCTGGCGCACGACAGCTTCTTCCGCTGGGGCTTCTTCAACAGCGTGCTGGAAAAGAAGGAAGCCTATTCCGACTACGTGTTCGAGGACGAAGCCGAGCGCCTGCTGAACGAAGAACCCGAGCTGGCCGCCAAGTTCGCCACCTGGAAGGCCGCGAACGCATCGCTGCTCTCGAACCAGGAAGCCGTCCTCGACTTCATCTTCGCCAACTGCGCCAGGTACCGCGAACCCGAATGGCGCCGCTACCCGGTGTTCATGCTGGGCTGATCATGGTCTGCCGCGCCGCTTCGGATACGCGGCGCCTCCCGTAGGGTGGGCTCTCGAGCCCACGCGGATCAAGCACACCACGAACAGCACAGGCAACAGCCCCACTTCCGCCTGCACACCGAACAAAGCCAACACAAAAATACCAATGAGACACACCACCCACGCCGCCATCGCCGCCGCCTGCCTGTCGCTCACCGGCCTCGCACACGCCGCCCCGGCAACCACCGCCGGCCAAACCTACTTCAACCAGAACTGCGCCAGCTGCCACACCGTCGACAACACACTGTCCTCGCGCGCCGGCCCCGGCCTGTTCAACGTCATCGGCCGTAAGGCCGGCGCCGTCCCCGGTTACAACTACACCGACGCCCTGTCCAAGGCCGGCGCCGCCGGCAAAACCTGGACCCGCGAAGAACTCGACGTCTTCCTGCGCGACCCGAACAAGGACGTCCCCGGCACGTCGATGCCCATCGGGATCGCCGACGCGAAGCAGCGCGCCGCCGTGATCGCCTTCCTGGCCACGCAAAGCGGCAAGGCCGCCGCTCCGGCCGCAGCCGCCATCACGAAAGCGAGCACCGACAAATCCGGCGCCTGGACCGAAAACAAGCCCGGCGACCTGCACCACATCAAGCCGACCGAACTGGTCAAACCTTACGCCAGCGAAAGCGCCGGCAACGGACCCAAGCTCGCTCCGCGTCCGGACCGCGCCATGCCGGCCGTCCCGCCCGGCTTCAAGGTCGGCATCTATGCCGAGGGCCTCGGCAAATCGCGCCTGCCGCTGCGCGCGCCTAACGGCGACATCATCCTGTCGGAGGCCGCCAAGGGCCAGATCATGGTCCTGCGTTCGAAAGATGGCGAAAAGGCCGAGACGGTCAGCGTCTACGCCACCGGCCTGTCGCGTCCCTACGGCCTGGCCTTGTGGCCGGCCGAGAATCCGAAGTACCTCTACGTCGCCAACGTCAACTCGGTGGTGCGCTTCCCCTACAGCGTCGGCGACCTGAAGGCCAAGGGCGAGCCGGAAACCGTGATCGAGAAGATCAGCGACACCAGCGGCGGCCACGTCACGCGCACCATCGCCTTCTCGAAGGACGGCAAGACGATGTTCCTGTCGGTCGGCTCGGCCACCAACGTCGCCGCCAGCATCGGTGCGCAGCCGCCGCAGCCGCTGGCGCAATGGGAAGCGAAGTACGGCGTCGGCGCGGCCTGGGGCGAAGAGACCGAGCGCGCCGCCGTGCTGGCCTTCGATGCGGACGGCAAGAACCGCCGCGCCTACGCGAACGGCCTGCGCAACTGCGTCGGCATGATCGTGCACCCGACGACTGGAGATTTGTTCTGCAGCGTGAACGAGCGCGATGAACTGGGCGACAACTTGCCGCCCGACTACATCACGCGCGTGAAACAGGGCGGCTTCTACGGCTGGCCGTGGTACTACATCGGCGCCAACGAAGACCCGCGCCTGAAGGGCATTCGTCCCGACCTGAAGGACAAGACCATCGTGCCGGACACCCTGATCCAGTCGCACTCGGCGCCGCTGGGCATGGTCGTGTACCAGGCGCCACAGGGTGCCAAGAACGCCTTCCCGAAGGAGTACGAGGGCGACATCTTCCTGGCGCTGCACGGCTCCTGGAACCGCGGTATCCGCACCGGCTACAAAGTCGTGCGCGTGTTCATGAAGAATGGCGTGCCGACCGGGCAGTACCAGGACTTCATGACCGGCATGGTGCTCAGCGACCGCGATGTGTGGGGGCGTCCGGCGGCCGTGGAGGTGGCGGCGGACGGGGCGCTGCTGGTGGTGGACGATGGCGGTGGGGTGGTGTGGAGGATCGTGCCGCAGCAGTAACCGCGAGCTTGCTTCTGGCTAAAAGGCGTGGCACGGGAAAGCAAGTAGCGCTAGCTCATCGGTTAGGTAAACAAGCAAGCTTGCTACCTAAACTTTAAACGAAACGTCGGTATTTCTTATTATTTACCGACGCTTTCAAACATTGTTTGTTTGAAGCTGTCGGTAGTTGTTGACATCTACCGACACTATGAAACAATACCTGCATGCGTAACAAGAACATGCCAAGCCTGCCGCTACCCATCAAGACACCCGTGTTCCGGGCCAGGGATGCTGCCATGGCTGGCCTGTCGAGCACGGCGCTCACGCGCCTGCTGCGTCAGGGCGAGATCACGCGTATCACACGCGGCCTGTACGCCCGCAACGATCGGCCCAGCACTGAACTGGACAGCCTGGTCGATGTGGCGGCCTGCAGTGAGCAAGCAACTTTCTGTCTCCTGACTGCCCTGCGCTTTCATCGGCTGACAACCCAGTCGCCCTTCGAAGTCTGGCTGGCACTGCCGAACAAGGCACGCGCTCCGAAAATCGACTATCCCCCGGTCCGGATCGTCTGGTATTCCGGCGCGGCGCTGACCGAAGGGGTGGAACATCACCTGGTGAGCGGCCAGGCAATCAAGGTGTACGGTATTGCCAAGACGATCGCCGACTGCTTCAAATACCGCAACAAGATCGGGGTCGATGTCGCCATCGAGGCGCTGCGCGAGGCATGGGAACAGAAGCGCGTTACCATGCGCGAGCTCTACCATTACGGAAAAATTTGCCGCGTCGAGAAAGTGATGCGTCCTTATCTGGAGTCGCTCGTTTGAGCCCGGCAAAAAATATTCCGCAATCGGTACTTGCACGGCTCAAGAACAAGGCCAAGGAAGCCAACTTCGAGTATCAGCAGGTTCTCACGAGATACGGCCTGGAGCGCATGCTTTACCGGCTATCCATCTCGGAACATGCCGGCGCTTTCCTGTTAAAAGGCGCCATGCTGTTCAACCTGTGGTTCGATATTCCCGTACGGCCGACTACCGATGTCGATATGCTGGGCTACGGCGACCATGGCCTCGATGCCTTGCAAACGATCTTCAGGGACATCTGCATCATCGAAGCCGATGACGGAATCGTATTCGACCCTGATACGGTCGAGGCAGCCGAGATACGCAAGGAATCGAATTACGCCGGTGTACGCGTTACCTTCACCGGGTTGATCGACAAGGTGCGTTGCCCCATCCAGGTCGATATCGGCTACGGTGATGCCGTCACCCCCGGCGCCGAAGACGTTGCATATCCTGTCCTGCTGGACGATATGCCAAGCCCTGCGCTACGTGCCTATCCCCGTTATACGGTCGTAGCGGAGAAAACGGAGGCGCTGATTTCGCTTGCGATGGCCAATACGCGCATGAAGGATTATTTCGACTTGTGGATATTGAGCAGGCATTCCGACTTCGAGGGGGAGGTAATGCAGCGCGCCCTGCTTGCCACGCTCGAGCGCAGGAAAACACCGGCCGAACTACAGCCAATCGGGTTGAGTGATGAGTTTGCCGAGGACGCAGCCAAGCTTGCACAATGGCGTGGCTTCATCAAGAAGAACAGGCTGGAGGCGCCGGAACTACCTGCTGTGATTGAGGAGATCAGGGCTTTCCTGCTTCCTGTCTTGGCCGGCAATGTGAACGATCAGTGCTGGACAGCCGGCGGCCAATGGAAATAAGCGGAACCTGTCTCCGCGACTGACGCCCGGCACGCGTTGCCGTCCGGGCGTCTGGTGTCGCACTTACTTACTCGCCGCAATCCACCGATCCACCTTCGCCTCCAACAGCGACAGTGGCAGCGTCCCTTCACCCAGCACGATGTCGTGGAACTTGCGAATGTCGAATTTATCTCCCAGCGCGTTCTCCGCACGGCGGCGCAGTTCCATGATCTTCAGCGAACCGATCTTGTAGCCCAGCGCCTGGCCCGGCCAGACCATGTAGCGCTCGATCTGCGCGCGCGAGTCGGCTTCGCTGTAGCCCAGCGTCTCCTGGAAGTACTTGATGCCCTGTTCGCGCGTCCAGCCCTTGGTGTGCATGCCGGTGTCGACCACCAGGCGCGCGGCGCGCAGCATTTCGTCGTTCAGGTGGCCAAAATAATCTTCCGGTTTGTCGAACAGACCCATGTCCTTGCCCAGGGTCTCGGCGTACAGCGCCCAGCCTTCGGTGAAGGCGTTGTTGCCGCCGAACTTGCGGAAATTCGGCAGGCCCAGTTCCTGCACCAGGGCGATGTGGAAATGGTGGCCCGGTTGGCCTTCGTGCAGGTAGAGGGTGACCATGCCGGTGCTGCCGTACTGGCGCGGATCGTTCACGACCGACCAGAACACGCCCGGACGCGAACCGTCCACCGCCGGCGGGGTGTAGTGGTCCGAGGCCGTGGCGCGGCTCAGTTCCGGCTCGAGGCGCAGGTCGAGCGGGGACTTCGGCATCAGGTTGAACATCGAGGGCAGCTTGGTGCGCAGCTGGGCGTCGAGCTTGCGGTAGACGTCGATGACTTCCTGCTCGTTCTTGAAGGGCTTGTATTTCGCCTGCTGCGAGACCCAGGCCGGCAGGCCGGCGGCCGGGCCGTCATAGCCCATCTTCGGGCCGATGCGGCCATACTCTCCCTGGATGCGCGCCACTTCCTTCAGGCCGATCTCGTGGATCTGCTCGGGCGTCAGGTTGGTCGTGGTCTGGCTCGCCACGCGCACCTTGTACCACTCGGCGCCGTTCGGCAGCGCGTTCCAGCCGGTGCTGGCGCGCGCGGCCGGGATGTATTCCTTCTCGAGGAAGGTCGACAGGCGCGCCAGCGCCGGGTTCAGCTTCCCGGCTATCGTGTCGCCATACAGCTTGGTCAGGCTGCGCTTGTCGGCATCCGAGAAGCCGGCCGGGAAGTTCTTCACCGGCGTGTAGTAGATGCTTTCCTCGGTCGAGCCGGCAACCAGCTGTTTGAACTGGGGCAGGGCGGAGCGCATGACCGATTTCGGATGCACGATGCCGCGCTTGATCCCTTCGCGCATGTTGGCGATCGCCTGGTCGATCCAGGGGCCGAGCTGGGCCAGGCGGCTGGCGTAGGCGCGGTAATCCTTCACGCTCGAGAGCGGCTGGGCGCCCTGGCCGCTGGCGTAGTTCGCCAGTGTCACCGGCAGGCTGTCCATCTGGTTGATCGGCAGCAGGTGCTCGGGGAAGGGCTCGAAGCGCAGCGCGGTGGTCAGCTCGTAGTCGAGGATGTCGTAGCTGGTCTGGTCGCGGCTGTTCAGCTGCTCGCGCTTGATCGCGTGCAGGCGCTTCTGGAAGGCTTTATACCGTGCAAACTGTTTAGCCCGTTCTGCCGGCGCGATCGACATGCCGATCTGGTCGATGAAGCGGTTGTCGCCGCTTTCGCTGGCGGACACCGGGTCGAAGCGCGCCAGCGCGTCGTAGTACTCGTCGGCGAGTGTGTTGAGGGCCTTGCCGGCTTGCGGGTTGACGGCGGCCTGTTTGGCCGGAGCGTTCGCGGCCTGTTCGGCGGCCAGCGCCGGGGCGCAGGCGATGAGAGCGGCGGCGCCCAATGCACCGAGCTTGAAAATGCGGGTCATGTCGATGTTCCGTTAGTAGCTTGCCAGTGGCGCCAGTGCGCCGTTCTTGAAGGTATAGACGGTGACGGTCGTCTTTTTCAGTTTGCCCTTGTCGTCGTAACCGTAGGTGCCGACCACGCCCTGGTAGCTCTGCGTGCGCAGTTGCTGGGCCACCGCGGCCGGGTCGAGGCTGTTCGCGGCCTTGATCGCTTGGGCGATGAACATGGTCTGGTCGTAGAAGGACGGGGCGTAGACGTCCGGGTCGCGCTTGAAGCGCGTCTTGTACTTGGTCAGGAAGGCAGGGCCGTTCGGCTGCTTGGCAATGATGGCGCCAGCCTGGGCGCAGCGCACGTTTTCGCCGACGGCCGGGCCGCCGAGCTTGGCCATCTCCGGGCTGCACAGGGTGTCGCCGCCGAGCAGCGGCACGTTCAGGCCGAGCGCCTTCATCTGGCGCGCCATCGGGGCGCCTTGCGGCGCGTAACCGCCGAAGAAGATGGCGTCGACCTTTTTCGCGCGCAGCGAGGTGAGGATGGCGGCGAAGTCGCTCGCCTTGTCGTTGGTGAATTCGTGGCCTGCGACCTTGATGCCGGCGGCCTGTGCCTGGCGCTTGAATTCGGTGGCGATGCCCGTGCCGAAGGCGGTGCGGTCGTCGATCACGCCGACGTTCTTGAGCTTGAGTTCCTTGGCCGCGTAGTTGGCCATCGAACCGCCGACCTGCGAGTCGCTGGCGACGATGCGGAACACCGTCTTGTAGCCCCCTTGCGTGATCTTCGGATTGGTGCCGACGGTGGACATCAGCGCGCCGGCGTCGTTGTAGACGCGCGAGGCGGGAATCGCGACGCCCGAGTTGTACGGGCCGAGGACGAACTTCACGCCGCCGTCGACGAGCTTTTGCGCCACCGTCACGCCCTGTTTCGGGTCGCCGGCGTCGTCTTCGGACTGCAGCTCGAAGCGCAGGGTTTTGCCGGCCACCTTGATCTTCTGGGCGTTCAGGTCTTCGACGGCGAGACGCACGCCGTTTTCGTTGTCCTTGCCGGCAAAGGCGTTAGCGCCCGACAGCGGGCCGGTTACGCCGATTTTGACGACCTGTTCCTGCGCGAGCGCGGTATTTGACACGCACAGCAGCGCGGCCAGCGCCAGCGGCGCCATGTTCATTTTCGATGGCATCAGCCTGTCTCCGTTGATTGCGAACGGACGCCATCATCGCATGAAAGGACGCCCGGCAAAACCCTCATGGCGGCGTTGCACCGTCTCGCCGTACTCGCGTACTGTCTTCGACGGTGCGCCTTGCCCTGAGGGCTTTGCCGGGCGTCCTCAGCAGCGCGTCCGGCCGCAGCTCAGGCCGCCAAGCCGTGCGCGATCAGCTCCAGCGGCAGGGCGGTCGTGCACTTGATCTGCTCCATCGAGAAGGCCGAGGAAACGCCGGTCAGTTGCGCGGTCTTGATCAGCTTCTTGTAGAAACGGTCGTAGCCCTCGATGTCGGTGGTGGCCACTTTCAGCAGGTAGTCGACGTCGCCGCTCATGCGGTGGAACTCGAGCACTTCGGGCAGGGCGACGACGGCGGCCGCGAAGCGCTCGAGCCACTTTTCGTCGTGCTCCCGGGTGCGCACGCTGACGAAGACCGTGACCGGCAGGCCGACCTTGTGGCGGTTGACGATGGTGACGCGGCTTTCGATATAGCCCTCTTCCTCCAGGCGCTTGACGCGCTTCCAGCACGGAGTGCTGGACAGGCCGACCTTCTCGCTCAGGCCCGAGATCGACAGCGTCGCGTCTGCCTGCAATGCGGCGAGAATGGCGCAATCAAATTTGTCTAGTGAATTCATTCTATTTATAGCTCACTATCAGAACAAACATGCTTAATTTTTGGATTAAATGAGACGAATAGAGAACGTGCGCTTCGACACAAATTCGTAACATATTGCTGAACAATAACACGTTCCGAGCCTCATTTTTCGATTTTTATATGGACGAAGAAATCTACCTCGACGCCAATGCCACTTCCCCGGTCCTGCCGGCCGCCATCGCCGCGGCCCAGGCCGCACTGGAGGTCGATTTCGGCAATCCGAGCAGCAGCCACGGCGCCGGCCTGCGCGCCCGCACCATCCTCGACGCTGCCCGGGCTAGCGCGCGCCGCGTGCTGGGCGCACGCTCGGGGCGGGTGATGTTCACCAGCGGCGCCACCGAGGGCATCCAGACCGCCGTGCTGTCGGCCCTGTGCGCGCTGCGCGAGCGGCGCGCCGCCGGCCAGCCCTGCGGCGATTTGCTGCTGTACGGCGCGACCGAGCACAAGGCCGTGCCGGAAAGCCTGGCGCACTGGAACCGCATCCTCGGCACGGGTTTCACCCTGCAGGCGCTGCCGGTCGACGCCGAGGGGCGCCACCGGCTCGACCTGCTGCGCCAACTGGCGCCGCGCACCGCATTCCTGTGCACGATGGCCGCCAACAACGAGAGCGGCGTCGTCTCCGACCTGGACGGCATCGCGGCCGTGCTCGAACAGGCCGGCAGCCCCGCCCTGTGGATGGTCGACTGCGTGCAGGCGCTCGGCAAGCTGCCCCTGACGCTGGACCGCACGCGCATCGACTATGCCCCCTTCTCGGGCCACAAGCTGTATGCGCCGAAGGGCATCGGCCTGCTCTACGTACGCGAGGGTACGCCCTTCACGCCGCTGATCTGCGGCGGCGGACAGGAAGCCGGGCAGCGCTCGGGCACCGAGAACATGGCGGGCATCGCCGCCTTCGGCGCCGTGCTGCGGGCGCTGGAGGAAGGAACCACCTTCCGTTCGCACGAGGAACTGGCGCAGATGCGCGAACGCCTGGCGACGGCGTTGCGCGACGCCTTCCCGGCCATCGAATTCAACACGCCCCTCGAACACGCGCTGCCGACCACGCTCAACTTCGCCGTGCCCGGCCTGTCGAGCAAGGAGCTGCTCGACCTGTTCGATGCCGCCGGCGTGCGCGTCAGCGCCGGTTCCGCCTGCTCGGCGGCGAAGTCCGCGCCCAGCTATGTGCTGCAGGCGATGGGATTGCCCGACTGGCGCTGCGCGAATGCGGTGCGCCTGTCCTTCGGGCCGCTCGCCGACGACGGCTTCATCGATGAAGCCTGCCGGCGCATCGCGGCCTGTGCCGAAGCCCTGCGCAGGCTGCCCTTGTCGGCCTCGCGCAGCGGCGCCGGACGCGCCGGCGTCTACCAGTTCGTCGGCGAGGCCGGCTGGCTCGTGTTCGATCCCGACCGGCGCGAGTGCGTGGCGATCGATGTGGCGCCCGCGCTGGGCGAACGCGTGGCGGCGCTGATGCGCCAGCACGGCAACCGCTTGCGCGCGGTGCTCGCCAGCGGCCACGACCAGGAAAGCTGCGCCGCCT
>DEKZ01000470.1:0-1408 GCA_002354135.1 Massilia sp. UBA2709
GGCGCTGCTGGCCTGCCTGGCCGTGCATGCCTGCATGCGCGAGCCGCAGGCCCGGCGCTGAGACGCCGGCCGCGCCCGCGGATTCTTCGGTACGGCCAGCCGTGGGCCGGCGCCGCAGGTGCGCTCATTGGCCCAGCCTGGCCAGCTCCGTCTTCAATTGCACCATGCTCGGCGTGACGATCGGAAGAAAAGCCACCTCGCGCCGCCGGCGCGCGAATGCCTGGCCGGAGGAGCGCGAATAGGCCCGGCTCCCGAGCGCCTGCAGTTCCAGCTCGCTGGCGCGCAGCGCCAGGCCGACCATCTCAAGGCGCGCCGCGAACAGGTCGGCCGTGCGGCCGCTGAACCCGTCGCCATCGATGCGATCCGACAGCGTGCACCAGTAGGCTGCGAGCGCCTGCTCGAGCTGCGCGATCTCGGGCAGCAGGATCGATGGCGATGCGCCGATCGCGCCGCGCGCCGAACGCAGGCAGGCGCGCGCCAGGCCGAGTCCCCATCCGCACTGCAGGGCGACGAAGGCAGGACGCAGCCCCGGAAGGAAGCTTCTCGCGTCCTGGTCGACCAGCCAGTGGTCGGCCGCAGCCACCCTGTCGAGCCGGACGGAACCGGTCCGGGTCCCGCGCAGGCCGGCCAGGTCGGCATGCGGATGGATGGCGACGCCTTGCGCATCGCACGCAATTGCATACACAGCCGGGTGGCCACCGGCAGCGTCGGCGGCGACCGCGATGACGACGCCTTCCGGGTGCAGGTTGGTTGCCCATGGCACCACGCCAGCGAGTCCTTCCGGGGTGCGATGAATCTGCAGCCGATCGAAGCCGGTCAGCGCCCGCATGGCGTTCGACAGCCCGGGTGCGCCGGCCAGCCTGCCGTCCATCAGGCGCGGCAGCAGGCCGCTTGCCAGGTGACCGTTCGGGCTCTTCAGCAGGCACTCGATCACGGCGCGTTGGGCCCAGAAGACAAAGGCGGCGCTGAGCGAATGCCCGGCCAGTTGCGCCACCACAGCGATCGCCGAGCTGGTCGTTCCGCCGCTTCCGCCGCATTCCTCGGGCACGCCGATCCGCAGCAGGCCTGCTCCCGCCAGCATTTGCAGCAGGTCTTCGCCGCAGCCTGTTTCGGCATCGAGCACCTCGGCATGCGCATCGAGCCAGGCGACCAGGGTGTCGTTCAACAGAATTTCCATGTACATCCAGCCGCCCGGGTCAGGAAACCGCCAGGTGCACGGCCAGCCTGAGGAGGCCGATGAAAGCAGCTACCCCGAGCAGCGCCGCGACAATCACGTAGACCGGATTGAAAGCGCCGTCGGCATCGACGTCGAAATCCCTCTTGCGGCGCAGGCCGACAAAGGACCAGGCAATCGCAGCCAGCGTAGCGAAGAATGAACGTTTGGTTGGCATGGCAAGCTCCTGTTTCG
>DEKZ01000470.1:1419-8901 GCA_002354135.1 Massilia sp. UBA2709
GGCAAGTCTGCCGCCCCGCCAACCCAAGCCACACATACTAAGGCGAAGCAATATCCATACATCGTGGACAACACGTCCCGGAACGCATCGATCCAGCAAGGTGGGTGCACTCCAGCATGGTTCGGCGGCACCGGCAGTCAGGCCGGCCTGCGCTGGCCGCGGATGCCGGACGCGCAAGGAGCGGCCCGCCCGCCTGACCGCCGCTGCCGGGCTACGGGTCCTCGCTGCAGCGCTTGTCCGGCGGCGCTGCGCTGCGATGCGAAGGTGGCAGTGCGCCGGGCCCGGTCAGGCCAGGGTCGCGCTGTCGATCACGAAGCGGTACTTGACGTCGCCCTTGAGCATGCGCTCGTAGGCCGCATTGATCTCGTCGGCCCGGATCATCTCGATGTCGGCGACGATGCCGTGCTCGGCGCAGAAGTCGAGCATCTCCTGGGTTTCCGGGATCCCGCCGATCATCGAGCCGGCCAGCGCGCGGCGCTTCATGATCAGGTTGAAGACTTGCGGCGACGGGTGCGGCGTCGACGGCGCGCCGACCAGCACCATGGTGCCGTCGCGCTTGAGCAGGCTGAGGAAGGCGTCCAGGTCGTGCGGGGCAGCGACGGTATTGACGATCAGGTCGAGCGATTTGGCCTGCTCGGCCATGGCGCCCGGGTCGCGCGAGACCACGACTTCGTGCGCGCCGAGCGCCAGCGCATCCTGGCGCTTCGATTCCGAGGTGGTGAAGGCAACCACGTGGGCGCCCAGTGCGCGGGCCAGCTTGATGCCCATGTGGCCCAGGCCGCCGATGCCGACGATGCCGACGCGCTTGCCGGGGCCGGCGTTCCAGTGGCGCAGCGGCGACCAGGTGGTGATCCCGGCGCACAGCAGCGGCGCAACGGCGGCCAGCTGGTCTTCGGCGTGGCTCACGCGCAGCACGAAGCGCTCGTGCACGACGATCTGCTCGGAGTAGCCGCCCAGGGTGTGGCCGGGCGCGTCGGCGGTGGGGCCGTTATAGGTGCCGACCATGCTGTCGCAGTACTGCTCCAGGCCGTCCTCGCAGTCGGCGCAGTGCTGGCAGCTGTCGACCATGCAGCCGACACCGACCAGGTCGCCGACCTTGTGCTTGCTGACGTGGGCGCCGACTGCGGCGACGCGGCCGACGATCTCGTGGCCGGGCACGCAGGGATACAAGGTGCCGGCCCATTCGCCGCGCACCTGGTGCAGGTCCGAGTGGCAGACGCCGCAGAAGGCGATGTCGATCTGCACGTCATGGGCGCCGACTTCGCGGCGGGTGATGTCGAGGGAAACGAGGGGCTGGTCGCCGGCGTGGGCGCCGTAGGCTTTGACGGTCATGGATGAGTCCTTGGATGATTGCTGGTGCGGACCTGGCGTGCGAAATGCGCGAGGTCGAAAAAGGGGGAGATGGTAAGGGCAAAAAGCTAAGCAGAACGGGCACGAAATTGCATGCCCTTATGAGCTGGAGTCATGAATAAACGCATCGATTCGGTACGCTGTCTCATAAGCTGTATGATAAACCTTCCTTGCGAACGGCGTCGGACGCTTCCCGTTTTTCGAGACCATCCCATGGCCCGCGACAACATCAACGACATCCTCGTCTTCATCGCGGTCGCGCGCGAACGCAGCTTCACGCGCGCCGCCAGCAAGCTGGGCATGACACAGTCCGCGCTGAGCCACATCATCCGCGGCCTGGAGGAACGCCTCGGCGTGCGCCTGCTCACGCGCACCACGCGCAGCGTCTCGCCCACCGAGGCGGGCGAGCGGCTGCTGCAGAACGTCGGGCCGCGCCTGGACGAGATCGACGCGGAAATCGCGGCGGTGAGCGACCTGGGCGGCAAGCCGGCCGGCACCATCCGCATCACGGCCATCGACCACGTGATCGACACCCTGTTGTGGCCGCGCCTGGCGCCCCTGCTGCCGCTCTACCCCGAGCTGCACGTCGAGCTCAGTTCCGACTACAGCCTGGTCGACATTGCCGCCGAACGCTTCGACATCGGCGTGCGCTACGGCGACCAGGTGGAGAAGGACATGATCGCGGTGCGCCTGAGCGTCGACATGCCGATGTCCATCGTCGCCGCCCCCGGCTACTTCGCCCAGCGCCCCCTGCCCGCCTCGCCCCAGGACCTCCTGAAGCACAACTGCATCGCCCTGCGCCTGGCGAGCAGCGGCGGCCTGTATGCCTGGGAACTCGAGCACGAAGGACGCCCCATGGAGCTGCGCGTGCGCGGCCAGGTCGTGTGCAATACCGCGCCGCACATCCTGCAGGTGGCGCTGTCCGGCTGCGGCATCGGCTTCCTGCCCGAGGAGATGACCGCGCCCTACGTGGCGGACGGCCGGCTGGTGAGCGTGATGCAGGACTGGTGCCCGCGCTTTCCGGGGCTGTTTGCGTACTACCCGAGCCGCAGGCAGTCTTCGCGGGCGCTGGGGCTGGTGATCGAGGCGATACGGTACAAGGGCTGAGCGCCGGCGGCGGCCTCGCAGCGGCTGACAGCGGGGTTGAGTACTGCTGCCATGCCGCGGCGCGCAGGCCGGTTCACGGCCCGCTTCGGTAAGGGCGGCCAGCAAGTGATATGCTAGCTAAATTGCCAAAACAGGCAGGCCTGTTCGGCACGGCCGGCCATTCATACACACACGAAAGCGACATGACGCCTACACCAGCTCCCGACACCGAACTCCCTCTCGACATGGTCATCTTTGGCGGCATGGGCGACCTTGCGATGCGCAAGCTCCTGCCCGCGCTGTACATGGCCTACCTGCACGGCAACCTGCCGAGCGCGACGCGCATCCTCTCGACCGGGCGCCAGGAGTTCGACCGCGCTGCCTACCTGGCCCATGTGAGCGAACACTCGCGTCCCTTCATCGCCGCCGAGAACTTCAACGAGAACACCTGGAACGGCTTCCTGAACCTGCTCGAATTCGTGCGCCTCGACGTGCAGGCGGCGCCCGACTTCGGCGCACTGGCCGAGGCTTCGCGCGCCGGCGCCCAGCGCGTGTTCTACCTCGCCACCGCGCCTTCGCTGTTCACCACCATCTGCGACAAATTGTCCGCCGCCGGCCTGGTCGACAAGCACGCCCGCGTGGTGCTGGAAAAGCCGCTCGGCCGCGACCTGGCCTCGGCGGTGGAGATCAACGAGGCCGTCGGCAGGCATTTCGCCGAATCGCAGATCTACCGCATCGACCACTACCTGGGCAAGGAAACGGTGCAGAACCTGACCGTGCTGCGCTTCGGGAACTCGATCCTGGAGCCGATCTGGCGCGCGCCGAACATCTCGAGCGTGCAGATCACGGTGGCCGAGGAAGTGGGCGTCGGCAGCCGCGCCGGCTTCTACGACGGCACCGGCGCGATGCGCGACATGGTGCAGAACCACCTGCTGCAATTGCTGTGCATCGTGGCGATGGAGCCGCCGACCTCGCTTTCGCCCGACGCCGTGCGCGACGAGAAGCTGAAGGTGATCCGCTCGCTGCGCCGCTTCAGCCTGGCCGACATTGCGCGCGACACCGTGCGCGGCCAGTACAGCCACGGCGTTTCCGGCGGCGAGGAAGTCAAAGGCTATCTGGAGGAAGCCAACGTGCCGGCGGACAGCCGCACCGAGACCTTCGTTGCCCTGCGCGCCCACATCGACACCTGGCGCTGGTCCAAGGTGCCGTTCTACCTGCGCACCGGCAAGCGCATGGCGCGCCGCTCCTCGAAGATCGTGATCGAGTTCGCGAATCCCCCCTTCCCGCTGTTCCCGGAGAACCCGAGCGGGGTCACCAACCGCCTGGTCATCGAGCTGCAGCCGGAAGAAGCGATCAAGCTGCAGATCATGGCCAAGCAGCCGGGCAGCGGCATGCAGATGCAGCAGGTCGCATTGAACCTCGACCTGCAGTCGGCCTTCCAGCAGCGCCGCGCCGAAGCCTACGAGCGCCTCCTGATCGACGTGGTGCGCGGGCGCCTGACCCACTTCATGCGCCGCGACGAACTGGAAGCGGCCTGGGAATGGGCCGACCCGATCATCGAGGGCTGGAAGACCCTGGGCGAGAAGCCGCAGCAGTACGCGGCAGGCTCCTGGGGCCCGGCGGCCTCGTTCGCGCTGCTGGCGCGCGACGGCTTCTCCTGGTTCGAGTGATATCCCGGCCGGTGCGGCGCATCGCACCGGCCCATCCTGTTCGAGATTTCCTTCCGCATCGATCAGGCCGCCCGCTGCGGCTTGATCTAGCTCAAAGGCCTGAGCCCGCGCCGTCGTGCGCCGGCCACAGGCCCGCTTCCCGTGGCGCCAGGCCGCCGCAGGGCGCCCTCGCCAGCCCCCGATTCAAGCTAGCGGTAATGCTAGGTTGTTCCCCCCTTCGCCGGCGGCAACACTGATCGCCGAATTGCGAAAGCTCAAGCCTCCGGTCTCCCCAGTCTGCATACGGATCCGCGCAACACCCCGCGCGGCGGGCCCGGCGTGTCTCCGCAATTCCAGCATAAGCGGTTCCTTGATCGATTACAGGTATGTCCACTATTGAGGGAACAACATGACGCTACTCGTACCTTCGTCCCTGCTCCCGCAGGTTGGCGACAACAAAGATTCCAACCGCTTCGTTCTCGCGTCGAGCGAATGGCTCGACCTCCAGAGCCGCATCGAATCCGTGCTGGCCCTGCCTTCCGATATCGGCGAATACGAGGAGCGCTACGGCGACGCCTCTTCGGGTTCGCAGATGAAGGCCTGCTTCGACGCAATGCATGCCCTGCAGCAGACCGCCAACGGCTACGGCAGCCCGCGCAGCCTGCGCAACGCCGTGCTGAACGACCCCGACTTCCTGGCCGCGCGCGCCCGCGCAACGACGCCTTCTCGGCGACCGTGTGGACGATGCAGAAGGCGCACCAGGATGCCTTCACCCTGGCCTCCGCCTTCAACAGCATCCCTTCGCTCGCGGCCCAGGAAACGGCCGGCGGCACCGTGGCCGGGATCAAATCCCTGTTCCTGGACGGCGGCCAGATCGTGCCGAACCTCGACCAGACCATCGCCCAGCTCGACGCATTGATCACCGAGTTCCAGTCGCTCGAGCGCCAGCTCGACTACGCCCAGCTGGCCATGAAGGTCTACACCGACCGCTCCTCCAAGACCCGGATCGCGCTCGACAAGGAAATCGGCGCGCTGCAGGCCACGATCGCCGAGCTCGAGCAGAAGCGCGACGCCGCCTACTCCAGGTGGCTGGACCTGACCATCGCCGCCTGCGTGGCTCCGGCCGTGATCGGCGTGGTCGGCATCGCCATCATGGTGATCCTGGCGGTGCCGACCGGCGGCGCCAGCTTCTCGGTCGGCTCGGCCATCACCGGCGGGGCGGCGACCATCGCGGCCGGGGCGCTGGGCGTCGCCGCCGGGATCGCGCGTTCCCAGTACGACAGCCTGGTCGAGAAGGTCGATCAGCAGGACGAGTTCATGCAAAAGCGGGTCTGCTACCGCAGCGACCTGGGCGCCCTCGACAAGCTGATGCAGTTCTCCCTGCCGGCGTCCGGCGGCGTGATCGCCCAGCTGGGCGCGGTGCGCGATGCCTGGACCGGCGCCCGCGGCGAGATCGTCGCCCGCGTCAACGACCTGAGCACGGCCAACCTGGGCGACAGCCCCTGGCTCAAGCGCGACCGGATGGCCGCCGCCGGCGCCGGCTGGAGCCGCCTGGACGATGCCCTCAAGGCGTTCATACGCGGCAGCTTCGTCGATGCGGTCGTGCTCGACTTCGGCGATGCGCTGCCCCAGGACCAGGCGCGCTGGAACCAGAGCTTCGCAGTGGCCAAGGCCGCCTGAAACGGCGGCTCGAACCGCCCCCTTCACCTTTTGTTCCATCCCGGTTCCACCAAGCACAGGAGAACAACATGAGTGTCACCGCACTGAACGACTCGCCTTCGATCGCTCCCGCCCCCGGCATGGTCATCCCGGCCGACCCGAACTCGGGCCAGAAAACCCAGTTCGCCCTGTTCAGCGACAGCTGGCTCGAGCTCCAGGCCTATGTCGGCGCCGCCGCCGACCTGCCGATCGGCAAGGGCGACTTCGAAGCGAAATACGGCGCCGTCAGCGGCTCCCGGACCGTCCTCGACTGCATCGGCGCCATGAAGGGCGTGCAGGCGGCGTCGACGGACTTCGGCGATCCGAAGAGCCTGCGCGCCGCGCTGATCGAGGATCCGAACCTGCTGTCGAGTGCCGAGGCCCCGCGCGAGATCTACACCCACACCGTGTGGCTGGGCCAGCGCGTGCACCAGACCGCGGCCACCATCGCCAGCGGCTACCAGAGCGTGCTCGACGGCCTGTCCGGGATGCCGCCGGCGGAGCAGGTGCAGAACCTGAAGGCTTACCTGTTCGACCGGGCCATGGGCCCGGTGCCGCTGTCGCAGCAGATGTCGGCCGACGTCGGCATGCTGATCAGGAAGATCGGCGCCTTCGAACAGAAGATGAACGAGTACAACGAGAAGCTGCGCGCCTACACCAGCAGTTCCTCGAAGATGATCGCCGACGTGAACGTCAGCATCGGCAGCCTGGTGCAGCAGATCGCCGACCTGGAACGGTCGCGCGACGACGCCTACCGGGCCTGGCGCGACTTCACCATTGCCGCGGTCACCAGCTCGGTCGGCTGCTTCCTGATCGGCTGCGTGCTCGCGCCCTTCACCGGCGGCATCTCGCTGCTCGCCGGCGGCGCCGCCGCCATCGGCCTGGGCGTAGGCCTGGGCGTGAAGGCGGCCCAGTGTCGCGCCAAGTACAACGAGTACTGCAAGATGATCCAGACCCAGGGTGTGGAGCTGCAGAAGAAGCAGCGCCTGCGCAGCGACCAGGGCGACGTCGACACCCAAATGCAGCGCGTCGGTCCGGCGATGTCGACGTTCCTGAAGAACCTGCAGACCATGGAAGGCGTCTGGACCCAGATGAACGCCGACATGCTCGCCATCGGCAACAGCGTCAACGAAGGCAACATCGGCAGCATGCCCTTCCTGGTCAAGGCGAAGGCCAACCTGGCGATCGACGCCTGGAAAGCGATCGACGGCAGCGCCAGGCAGTTCACGGTCGAGTCGCTGGTCGACTACACCAGCCTGGCCTTCGGCGACGCCATGCCGGAAAGCGCCGGCCTGGCGAAAGCGGCTTGAGCGGGCTGCACTGCCGAACCCCTCCGATTGCCCCGCCGCCGGCAGGGCAACCGGCCTGCATGAATGGACGAGAGCTTGCTCCGTGAAAGGGAATACCCATGGCTAGAAGTACCGGAACTTCATCGGCGGTGCCGAACGCCGCGCTGGCCGCCGACGGCCAGGCGCTGGCGTTCGAGCCGCTCGGCTGGCCCCACCTGGCCGCCTGGCTCGCCAAGGTGCAGGCGCTGCCGGCGGACCGTAAGGCGCTCCCGCCCGCGCTGGCCGGCGCCCTCGCCGAGATCAAGGCACTGGCGACCGGCTTCGGCGGGCCGGCGCAACTGGGCGCACGAAAGGACGCACCAAGGGATGCGCAGGCCCGCGCGGCCACGATGCCGTCGCCACCCTACCTC
>DEKZ01000471.1:0-236 GCA_002354135.1 Massilia sp. UBA2709
GCGACCGCCTGCAGGGGACGAACGGGCTCGACAACCAGGACACGCTGCACCTGATCGACGCCTGCCGCGCACTTGGCAAGGCCGGTCGGGCGCTGGAACTGGCAAGCGGCCTGCAGGTGCGCGAACCGGACGACGGGCGCTACGCGCGCCTGCTTGACGCGCTGCGCTCATGGCGCGACTGGCGCGCCGGCTTCCCCTCGACCGACGATGCCGGCGTTGCCGGCGGCGCGGCCGAA
>DEKZ01000471.1:286-3902 GCA_002354135.1 Massilia sp. UBA2709
GTTGCCGGCGGCGCGGCCGAACTGGCGCTGGAACCGCTGGCGCACCACCACGCCCTGGACTTCAGCTGGCAGTACCACGATCCTGCCATTGCCGCGCTGTGCTGCCTGCCGGTCTTCATCGACGAGCTCGACTGGCATTACTGGCTGGCCGACGTCTGGCGCGCCGGCAACCGCTTGCCGCATGCGGTGCTGCACCGCGAATGGGGCTTCATCGGCTGCGTCAGCCTGGCGGTGCACCGCGACGTCGGCTTTTTCTATTACTGGCTGGGGCGCGACTTCCAGGGCCGGGGCTACGGTCCCCGTGCCGGCGCGCTGTTGCTGTCGCTGGCGCAACAGGCCTATGGTTTGCGCTGCTGCTATGCCAAGGTCTACGACCACAACCTGCGTTCGCGGCGCGGCCTGGAAAAGATGGGGTTTGCCGATCTCGACATCCGCGGCGCGGGCGAGGACTGCAACCAGGTCTTCTACCGGCGCGGCCCCGCGCAAGCGCGCCGGCGCATCGTCGGCGAGCTGCACTGGCTGCTCGAGTGCATGGACGCCCAGGTGCGCCCGGCGCCGCAGCCGGGGACGTCATGCGAGGACGCCGCTTCGGCCTGAAACGCAAGATGCCGACACAGGCGCCGTCTCAGGCGCCCTGGTAGATCAGTACCCCGCAGACGGCCGCACCCAGGATCAGCAGGCCGAACAGGAACCAGCGCATCGCGCTCGCCAGGCCGGCGACCGCCTTGTTGGCGTCCTCGTTCAGCATGCCGCGCTTGCGGCTGGAATTGAGCAGCATCGACACGAAAATGAAGAGGAAGAAAAACAGCAGGACAAACTTCATCGACCATCCTCAGGTGCGCGCCAGGACCAGCACCAGCGACACGAAACTGATGACCAGGCCGGCCGCGGCGATCACCCCGACCACCTGCAGGCGCCCGCGCGCCGCTTCCATCTTGGCGATCAGCTGGGCGTTCTGGTCGGCCAGCTCGGTGATCAGTTTCGAGGCGTCGCGCAACTGGTTGTGCATCTGGGCGATTGCCGCATCCTGCTGTTCGATGTGCGCAGCCAGCAGCGCGACGCCCTCGTCGCCCATGGCCTGGGCCGGCATGATCGCCTCCTCGGCCATCGCGCCCGGCGCCCCCTGCTTGCGGCCGACCGTATCCCACAGCCTGCGCGCACCGTTCGCCACCTGCGGCGCCGCCGCGATCACGTCGCTCCACGGAACCGACTTCAATACCTTCAGCCAGGCTACGGCCATCTTGTTTCCTCCCCAAATGATTCAATGTCAGGATAGCACCTCTGTGCCAGGCCGAACCGCCCCGCTGCGCGGCAATCGTGCAGATGCCATTTTTGCAGTACCATGACCCCATGTGTGGACGATTTGACCAAAGCCAAACGGCACGCTATTACGCGAGCGTCTTCGGCTGGGCCGACGCGGTGTACGACAGCGAGTCCAGCCCGGCCTACAACGTGTCGCCAGGCAGCTATCGCCCCGTCATGCATCTGCAGGACGGCGAGCGCCGTATCGACGACGTGTTCTGGAGTTACCGCGCGAAATGGGCGGAGGGTAAGATACCGATCGCGATCAATGCCCGCCTCGACAAGCTGACCAACCGCTACTGGAGCCGCCTGCTGAAGAACGGGCGCGCGGTCGTGCCGGCCGAAGGCTGGTACGAATGGACCGGCGAGAAAGGCAAGAAGCAGCCCTGGCACATCCACCGCAAGGACCGGGCTCCCCTGTTCATGCTGGCGCTGGCCAACTTCGGCACCTTCACCGAAAACCGGGCCGAGGCGGGCTTCGTGCTCGTCACTGCCGATGCCGGCGAAGGCATGCTCGACATCCACGACCGCCGCCCGGTCGTGCTCGACGCCGCGGACGCGGCGCTGTGGCTGGATCCCGGGCTCTCGCCCGAAGCCGCGGTCGAGCTGGCGCGCAACGCGGCGCTGCCGCCCGACGCATTCGAGTGGTTCAAGGTCACGCCGGCCGTCAACCGGGCCGGCGTCAACAGCCCGGAAATGGCGCTACCCCTGCCGGAGTGAGCGCCACCGCCAGCCGCCTTACTCGAGCACGCTGACCAGGGCCAGCACGCCAAGCGACAGGCCGATGATCACACCGGCGCGGTTGCGCAGGCGTTCGCCACGCTCGACCAGTTGCCGCGCAATGCGGCGGCGCGGCCGGCGCGCGTTCGACTCAGGGTTGAAGTTTTGTTGTTGCGATTTCTGTTCCGTGTTCATCTCTACGATATCCATTGGCGGCCTTTTGAAGAAAACTGCCGAAGATTGAAAATGCCGGCCGCAGTGGGCGGCAACATGGGGTTGGGCAGGCTCGGCTTACGACAGCAAACTGTCGGCCGAGCTTAACCAAGCCGGGCGAGATGCTCGGAAATGCGGGCGCAGGCGGCGCTGGCGGGAATGCAACAGCGCACGTGCTGGAAGCGGAAATGGGACGCGGCACGGGCAGGCGCCGTACCGTGGAGGGACGTCAAATTAAACAACTGATCGTGCTGAGAGCGTGACATTCCAGTTACCGTATTCAATCCGCCATCGGCGCGCCGCGACAGGCGGGGACCGACCGCATGAAACATCTGATTCTACACGAACAGCTTGTCAAATCAATACGCGGCTGGAACCGGCCTGCGCCAGATCAAGGCTAGTGTTGTTAGCCGGCCCATTTTCCTTGCCTGTGCTAGGCCCTCATGTCCCTTCCCACGGCCGCCAGCGGCTGACTCGCCCCGGTTTCTCTGCAATCGAACAAAGGTCTGATCCAAGTCGTGTCCAGAGCGGCAACTAAAGCGACGAGGCCGGTGTCATACATGACCGCACACACCGAGGCACGAGGACACGATGGGCATCTATATGCAATTACGAGAGACGTTGAAGGAAGGCGAGCACTATGCCGGGGTCATCCTCGGCAAGGATGGGCAACCCGACCATCACCTGATCCTGCTTCCCGGCGACCTGGGCGACGTCAGTTGGCCGGGAGCGATCGACTGGGCGGGGTCGCAAGGCGGGGAACTGCCGAACCGGCGCGAGCTGTCGCTGCTCTTCGCCAACCTGCGCGAGCAGTTCGCGCGCGAATGGTACTGGTCGTCCGAGCCGCACGAGACGCGCTCCCAGCTGGTCTGGGGTGAGAACTTCGCGAGCGGCATCCAGACGGTCTACGGGCGGCCCTTCCGCGGCCATGCTCGCGCCGTCCGGCGGGTGCCGATCGAGTAGGCGCCGATCCGGGCCGCGGCCTGGACAGCGGGCACGGCCTGGAACCGCCGGGCCAGCGCCGAACGTCACGGCAAGGAAGAACTGCGCTGAAAGGGCGCGGATGGTTTAACTCGTCCGCGCCCTCTCCGCCTGTCTTGATGTCGGCCATATTGCCGGCCTTGATGTCGACCTTGTTGTCGAGCTTGTGGTCGAGCTTGCTATCGGCCTTGTCGTCCGCCCTGATGTCGGCTTTATTACCGGCCTTATTCCGAGGCGCTGCGCGCTTCGCTGGCCGAGATGCGCCGGCCGTTGCCGCCGTTGCCTGCCCGGCTGACGGCCATCACGCCCGCGCCCAGCAACGCCAGGCCGAGCACGGCGCCGAGCGGGGAACGCGGCATCCAGCGCATGGCGGCGCCGGTGACGGCGCTCGGGCTTTCGC
>DEKZ01000300.1:0-4011 GCA_002354135.1 Massilia sp. UBA2709
GCGCGGCCGCCGCCGGGGCGGCCGGAGCGGCGAGCGCGGGCGCATGCACCGCCTCGCGCGACGACATGTCGCGCATGCCCGCGATCTGCGGCGCCGACACCGACATCCATCCGGCCGCCGGCAGCAACGGCACCAGCAGCAACGCAACGATGTTGATGATCTTGATCAGCGGGTTGACCGCGGGGCCGGCCGTGTCCTTGTAAGGGTCGCCCACGGTGTCGCCCGTCACCGCCGCCTTGTGGGTGTCCGAACCCTTGCCGCCATAGTTGCCGTCCTCGATGTATTTCTTGGCGTTGTCCCAGGCCCCGCCGCCGGTGGTCATCGAGATCGCCACGAACAGGCCGGTGATGATGGTGCCCATCAACATGCCGCCGAGCGCCGCCGGGCCGAGCAGCATGCCCACCAGGATCGGCACCGCCACCGGCAGCAGCGAGGGCAGCACCATTTCGCGGATCGCCGAAGCGGTCAGCATGTCGACCGCCTTGTGGTACTCGGGCTTGCCGGTGCCGGCCATGATGCCGACGATGTCGCGGAACTGGCGCCGCACCTCGACCACCACGGCGCCGGCGGCGCGCCCCACCGCTTCCATCGCCATCGCCCCGAACAGGTAGGGAATCAGGCCGCCGATGAAGAGGCCGACGATCACCATCGGGTTCGACAATTCGAACACCATCGACTTGCCGACCGAGTCGAGCGCGTGGGTGTAGTCGGCGAACAGGACCAGGGCGGCGAGGCCGGCCGAGCCGATCGCATAACCCTTGGTGACCGCCTTGGTGGTGTTGCCCACCGCGTCGAGCGGATCGGTGATGGCGCGCACCGATTCGGGCATGCCGCTCATCTCGGCGATGCCGCCGGCGTTGTCGGTGATCGGCCCGTAGGCGTCGAGCGCCACGATGATGCCGGCCATCGACAGCATCGAGGTGGCCGCGACCGCGATCCCGTACAGCCCGCCCAGCTGGAACGCCACCAGGATCGCGATGCACACCACCAGCACCGGGTAGGCGGTCGACTTCATCGACACGCCCAGGCCGGCGATGATATTGGTGCCGTGGCCGGTGGTCGAAGCTTCGGCGATGTGGCGCACCGGCTTGAACTCGGTGCCCGTGTAGTACTCGGTGATGTAGACCATCAGCCCGGTCAGCACGATGCCGACCACGGCGCAGCCGAGCATGCTGGCGCGCATGGCCATGTCGTCCCAGACCGTCCAGGTGACGACCGCGAAGCCGAGCAGGGACAGGCAGGCGGCCCACCACAGGCCGGTGTAGAGCGCCGACATGATCTTGCGGCCGGGCCGGGCGCGCACCATGGTGCAGCCGATGATCGAGCCGATGATGGACACCGCGCCCAGCAGCAGCGGATAGAGCACCGCGTCGCCGGCGCTGGCGTCGATCATCAGCGCGCCCAGCAGCATGGTGGCGATCAGGGTCACGACATAGGTCTCGAACAGGTCGGCCGCCATGCCGGCGCAGTCGCCGACGTTGTCGCCCACGTTGTCGGCGATGACGGCGGGATTGCGCGGATCGTCCTCAGGGATGCCGGCCTCGACCTTGCCGACCAGGTCGGCGCCGACGTCCGCGCCCTTGGTGAAGATGCCGCCGCCCAGGCGCGCGAAGATGGAGATGAGGGAGGCGCCGAAGGCCAGGCCGATCAGCGGCTTGATCACGTCGTGGCGCGACAGGGCGGTGTCGCCGTTCGCGGTGAGCGCCCAGTAGAACAGCGTCACGCCGAGCAAGCCCAGGCCGACCACCAGCATGCCGGTGATCGCCCCGCCCTTGAAGGCGACGTCGAGCGCCTCGTTCATGCCCTTGCTTGCTGCCTGAGCGGTGCGGACGTTGGCGCGCACCGAGACGTTCATGCCGATGAAGCCGCAGGCGCCGGACAGCACCGCGCCGGCCAGGAAGCCGATGGCGGTCCAGGAGCCGAGCAGGAACCAGATGGCGACGAGCAGCACCAGGCCGACGATGCCGATGGTGCGGTACTGGCGCCCCAGGTAGGCGGCGGCGCCTTCCTGGATCGCGAGCGAGATTTCCTGCATGCGGGCGTTGCCCGCGTCCTGGCGGAGGATCCAGGCGCGGGCCCACAGCCCGTAGATGACCGCGATGACACCACACACCACGGCAAACGTGATCAGGTTTGCTGCCATATCGTCCCCTTAGTTTTGATCAAGTAACACCACACATTGAAAGAATGCTCACCTTGATGGCGAAGCAGTCTGCCTCACTGCGTACTGCAAACCTTTGATTCAAACCATTGGTGCGCCCGAGCGCGTGAAAAAGGCTCCATGGCGGCGTTGCATTGTCTCGCCGTACTATCCGTACTGTCTTCGCGGTCCGCCGCTGCGGCAATGCGCCTTGCCCTGAAGCCTTTTTCACGCGCTCGGGGGATGGCATACGACTGTCACCCCGAAAAAAAAGCGGACGTTACCGTCCGCTTCGTGTCTTACTCGGAGAGCGCCGCGAAGGCGGCGTCTCTTACCTGTTCGACCGGTCCCACGCCCGAGATCTTGCGATACTTCGGGGCGCCGGGCAGGCCCGACTGGGCCCATTTGTTGTAGTAGCCGAGCAGCACTTCGGTCTGGTTGTGGTAGACCGAGAGGCGCTTCTTGACGGTTTCTTCCTTGTCGTCGTCGCGCTGGACGAGCGGTTCGCCGGTGATGTCGTCGATGTCGGCGACCTTCGGCGGGTTGAACTTGGTGTGGTACACGCGGCCCGAGGCCGGGTGGCTGCGGCGGCCGCTCATGCGTTCGACGATCAGTTCGTCGGGCACGTCGATCTCGAGCACGTAGTCGACATTGATGCCGTTGTCCTTCATGGCGTCGGCCTGGGCGATGGTGCGCGGGAAGCCGTCGAACAGGTAGCCATTGGCGCAATCGGCTTCCTGCAGGCGGTTCTTCACGAGGCCGATCATGATGTCGTCTGAAACCAGGCCGCCTGCGTCCATTACTTTTTTCGCCGCCAGGCCCAGCTCGGTGCCGGCCTTGATCGCCGCACGCAGCATGTCGCCGGTGGAGATCTGGGGGATGTTGTATTTTTCCTTGATGAAGTTAGCCTGGGTGCCTTTGCCGGCGCCCGGCGCTCCTAACAGAATGAGACGCATGAAGAATTCCTAAGACGGATGTTGATAACTATTATTGTGTTGGCAAACAATCGGGATTGATGCATATCTGACTAGCTTGATACGAAACTTACCATAAAAGTCAGCGTAAACGCCAATCCCGGCGGGTACCGCTGGGGTCGAATACCCGATTTTTTTGATGTGCCGCAGACGGTCCGCGAATCAATTGCTGCAGAGATCAAGACGCATAGTGCAGACGCACCCGCGCCAGGTCCTCCGGCGTGTCGACGCCGGCCTGCGGCGCGCTGTCGGTGACGTGCACCGCGATCGGATAGCCGTGCCAGAGCACGCGCAACTGTTCCAGCGCCTCGACCTGTTCCAGGGGCGCCGCCTCGAGGGTCGGGTAGGCTTGCAGGAAGGCGTTGCTGTAGGCGTAGAGGCCGATGTGGCGCAGCGGCGCATAGCCCGCGGGGAGCGTCTCGCGCGAGGCGGCGAAACCATCCCGGTGCCAGGGAATGGTGGCGCGCGAAAAATACAGCGCCCGCCCCTGCCGGTCGAGCACGACCTTCACCACGTTCGGATTGAACACGTCGGCGACGTCGCCCAGCGGATGGGCGCAGGTGGCCATCGGCACCCCGGCCTCGATGCGTCCGGCGCAGGCCGCCAGCAGGGCCGGGTCGATCAGGGGTTCGTCGCCCTGCAGGTTGACCACGACCTCATCCGGACCGAGCCCGAGCGCGCGCGCCACTTCGGCGATGCGGTCGGTGCCGGACGGATGGTCGGCGCGCGTCATTACGGCCTCGACGCCATGGGTGGCGCAGGCCGCCATGATGTCGGCATGGTCGGTGGCGACCACGATGCGTACGGCGCCCGATTCGCGGGCGCGCTCGGCGACGCGCACGACCATGGGCTTGCCGCCGAGGTCGGCCAGCGGCTTGTTCGGCAGGCGGGTCGAGG
>DEKZ01000300.1:4114-4376 GCA_002354135.1 Massilia sp. UBA2709
GCGGGTCGAGGCCAGCCGCGCCGGGATGATGACGGTAAATGCCATACCGATGCTCAGAGCGCTTCGATCTTGCGCGCCTGGTCGGCCCACATGATCGGGATGCCGTCGCGGATCGGGTATGCCAGGCGGTCCGGGCGGCAGGTCAGTTCCTGCGCCTTCTTATCATATTCGAGCGGGCCCTTGCACAGCGGGCAGACCAGGATATCAAGCAGTCGAGCGTCCACGACATTTCTCCACAATTTGTTCGGCCAGGGCGGCATCG
>DEKZ01000300.1:4541-4807 GCA_002354135.1 Massilia sp. UBA2709
ATCAGGATGACATCGGCGTCGGTCGCCGCAAACGGGTCCTCGCGGAAGTCGTAATGGTCCGGCAGGGGCAGCTCCGCGAAGCGCAGACCGGCATGGCGCAGCATGGCGAAGAAGCGTCCCGGATTGCCGATCCCGGCCGCGGCCAGGATGCGCCGGCCGGCAAAACCGGCGAGCGGCGCGCGCTCGCCCGGGTCGCGCAGGCGCTCGGCCATGTCACCCGCCAGGTGCATGCGGAAAGGCTGGCCGCCGACGGCGCGCGCCAGCTG
>DEKZ01000181.1 GCA_002354135.1 Massilia sp. UBA2709
CGGTGGTGACGTCGTGCATGACGGGTGCGTTGTGGATGGCGTTCATGGTCGGGGTTCGGTATCGCCTCAGGCCTTCGGCGCCGACGGTACGTCCTTGCCCACCGTGACCGGCGTGCCGGTCGCTTCGAGCGGCGCGACGAAGTTGACCAGGCGTACCACCAGCTTGCCGCGCTTGCCGGCCTCGGGATCGAAGGCGTAGGAGGTAACCGAGCAGTTCGGCACGTCGCCGGCGCGATCGAAGGCGAGGATGCTGGCCTCGTCGAGGCGCTCGATCAGGTAGCGGAAGCAGTTGACGATCACCTGGTGGGCGACGATCAGCACGCGCTCGCCGCAGTATTCGCGGGTGATGGTGTCGAGCACGCTGCGCAGGCGCAGGATGACGTCGCACCAGCTTTCGCCGCCGGGCGGGCGGAAATAGAACTTGCCGACGTGCTGGCGCTGGGCGTAGAGCTCGGGATACTTGTGGGCGATGCCGTGCGTGGTGAGGCGGTCGAGGATGCCGAATTCCTTTTCGCGCAGGCGTTCGTCGGCATGCACGGCCAGCAGCGACTCCCGTTCGAGCCGGCGCATCAGGATGTTTGCCGTCTCGGCGGCGCGCACGTAGGGCGAGTGCAGCACCACGCTCGGACGCTCGTTGGGCGGCAGCGCGGCGAACCAGGAGGCGAGGGCCTGGGACTGGCGGATGCCGAGCTCGGACAGGGGCACGTCGACGTCGCGCTCGGCGATGTCGATCATGTGCCCGGCCGCGGCCTCGGCGACGTCACGTGCGACGTTGCCTGCGCTTTGTCCGTGCCTGACCAGCCAGATTTCCTGTGGCCACTTCTGTTCCATGAGCTGCCCGCTATGACTATTGACATGCCGTCATCTTAGACGGATTCGTCAGCGGGTCAGCGCACGATACTTTTTGCTAACAAACGTGCTGAAAAGCGGCGCGAAAACGCGTCCGGAAAACCTGTCAGGCGGCCTGTTCTTCCCCGTCCAGATTGGTTTCCGCGTCGCTATTAAAGACGGCCATGTTGCTGGCGCCGAGGGCGCGCGAGGTCAGCGTGCCGGCCGTGATGGAGCCGCTCACGTTCAGTGCGGTGCGGCCCATGTCGATCAGCGGTTCGATCGAGATCAGCAGGCCCGCCAGCGCCACCGGCAGGTCGAGCGCGGACAGGACGATCAGCGCGGCAAACGTCGCGCCGCCGCCGACGCCGGCCACGCCGATCGAGCCGAACATCACGATCGCCACCAGCGGCAGCAGGAAGCCCATGCTCCACGGATCGATGCCGACGGTGGGCGCAATCATCACCGCCAGCATCGCCGGATAGATGCCGGCGCAGCCGTTCTGGCCGATGGTGGCGCCGAAGGAGGCGGCGAAGTTGGCGATGCCCTCGGGCGTGCCGAGGCGGCGCGTTTGCGTGGCGACGTTCATCGGAATGGCCCCGGCGCTGGTCCGGGACGTAAAAGCGAACACCAGCACCGGCAGGATCTTCTTGACGAAGCGCGCCGGGTTGAAGCCGGCCAGGGCGACCAGCAGCAGGTGCACGCCGAACATCAGGAACAGGGCGCTGTAGGAGGCCAGCACGAAGTTCAGCAGGTTCAGGATGTCCTGCAGGCTGGAGCCGGCGACGACCTTCGTCATGAGGGCGAACACGCCGAAGGGCGTCAGGCGCAGCACCAGGGTCACCATCCGCATCACGATGGTGTGGGCCACGTGCACGAAGTGGCTGAAGGAGGCGAATTCGTTCGGCTTCTTGGCCGCGATGCCGGTGGCGGCGATGCCGATGAAGACCGAGAACAGCACCACCGCGATGGTCGAGGTCTTGCGCGCGCCGGTCATGTCGAGGAAGGGATTGGCCGGGATGAAGGACAGGATCATCGAGGGCAGGGAGATTTCCTTGGCCGACGAGAGCGAACCCTGCAGGTATTCGCCGCGCGCCACTTCCGCCGCCGAGGCGGTCAGGCCGACCGCGCTCAAGCCGAACAGCTTGGCCATCGCGATGCCGATCATCGCCGCCACCGCTGTGGTGGCGATCAGGATGCCGATGGTGAGCGCGCTGATCTTGCCGAGCGACGCGGCGTCGCGCAACTTGAGGATGGCGCCGACGATCGAGACCATGATCAGCGGGATTACGATCATCTGCAGCAGCTTGACGTAGCCGCTGCCGACCACGTCCAGCCAGGCATTGGTGCCGCCCACTTCCGGCGAGCCGGCCCCGTAGATCGCCTGCAGCGCGGCGCCGAGCAGCACGCCCAGGCCGAGGCCGGTGAACACGCGGCGCGTGAAGGACTGGTGGCTGGCCTGCATGCGGTAGAGCAGGAAGCACACTGCCAGGGCGACGGCCAGGTTCAGGAGGATGGGAAGGGTCATGCTTGCCTCTTGTTCTCGAGTAGCCGGTGAACCAGCTGGAATGCAGAAATATGCAAAATTGAATCGCAGCATTTTATAGGCAAACAGGCCCGGCCGCAGTGAGCGGGACAAGAGCGGGGCAAGGCAGGGGCGTGACGAAGTGTCAATGCCTGTTGTGCGACGGCGACGAGAAACCCATGAAAGCAGTAGGGTATTGGTCAGAAAGTTTCCGTAAGGATTCACTTCTTCCTATAATCAGGGGACCCGGGCAGGTCTCCGACCTGCCGTCCACCAACCTGTTCCCCTTGCACGGGCCCTACATGTTCAAGAATCTCACCATCAAGACGCGCCTGATTGTCGTGCTCGCCTTCCTCGTCTTCGAGCTGATCGTCGGCTTTGCCATCGGCATCCTCAACCTGAACAAGGCCAACGGCGCGCTCGAGCAGATGTACAGCGATGGCCTGCTGGCCCTGGCCGACCTCGACGAGGCCGGCCGCCTGATGACGCTGAACCAGCTCAATCTCGCCCGGGCCATCCTCCCGGACGCCGGCAACACCGGCGCCACGATGGACCTGGTGGAGGCGAATGCGAAACGCGTTGCGGCGCGCTGGTCGGAATACGCCGCCAGCGAGATGGATGCGCAGGAAAAGGTGCTGGCCGACCGCTTCACCGAAGAGCGCAAGGCTTTCGTCGAGCAGGCGCTGAATCCGGCAGTCGCGGCGATCCGCGCGCAGGACATGGCGCGCGCCGCGGAAATCGTCAACGGCGATATGCGGCGCCTGTTCGAGCCGATGAACAAGACCATCAGCGAACTGGTGGAGATGCAGCAGAAGAGCGCCAAGGCCGACTACGAGGAATCGCAGCGGATCTACCAGCTGGTGCTGGCGGTCTGTATCGCCGGCCTGGTGTTCGGCGTCGTCGTGGCGACCGTGCTCGGCTGGCTGCTGGTGCGCGCCATCGTCCGTCCGCTGCAGGCGGCGGTGAAGATCGCCGGCGGCGTGGCCCAGGGCGACCTGACCCAGACCATCGAAGTGCGTTCGAACGACGAGACCGGCCGCCTGATGGCCGCGCTGAAGGACATGAACGATTCGCTGGTCGAGATCGTGACGCGCGTGCGCGCCGGCACCGATAACATCGCCACCGCCTCGAACGAGATCGCCGACGGCAACCTCGACCTGTCCTCGCGCACCGAGCAGCAGGCCGGCGCGCTCGAGGAAACCGCCTCGTCGATGGAAGAGCTGACCTCGACCGTGAAGCAGAACGCCGACAATGCGCGCCAGGCCAATGTGCTGGCCGGCTCGGCCTTGGAAGTGGCGGGCAAGGGCGGCGTGGTGGTGTCCCAGGTGGTCGAGACCATGGG
>DEKZ01000119.1 GCA_002354135.1 Massilia sp. UBA2709
GGCCGTGGTCAGCGTCCCGCGGCGCACCGTGACCGGCGGCGCCGGCGGCGGCGCCATCTGCGGCGCGACTGCGCTCAGTTCGGCCTCGAGGCGCGCGAACGGCCGCTCGGTCATCTCGCGCACCTTTTCCACCTTCGACTTGATCGCCGCGCGGTACTGCGGCAGGTCGCGCGTGACGGCTACCAGCTGGAAGGCGAGGATGGTGCTGATGCCGACCACGCAGGTGCCTGCCAGGACCACCGACAGCAGGGTCGCCGGCAGCTGCGGCAGGCCGACGCGGCGCAGGGTGCGGATCAGCGGGGCGAGCACCAGGCTCAGGATCGATGCCAGCGCCAGCGGTTCGAGCACGTCGCGCCCGAAATAGAGCAGGCCGAGGATGCAGGTGGCGGTGACGATGGTGCCGGAAGTAAGGTGTTTGAACAGGGATGAATCGCGCATCGAGGGGCGTCGGGAATCGGCGTTGGCAATGGTGGCCGCGGCACATGCCATCGGCGCGAGCAGTCTAGCACCAATGGCAACCCGACAGGAGGTAGCCCCTGGGTTCAGGCCGGCTGATTCAGTTCCGCGATCAGCGAGCGATGCGCCGCCACCCCCGCCATCGCGCCGTCGGCCACGGCAAAAGCGACATTTCCGGCGGCGCGCGCCATGTCGCCGCAGCAGAACACGCCGGGAACGCTGCTGGCCTGCATGGCGTCGGTACGCACGTACTGGCCGGCGTGGCCGTCTTCCATGGCGCAGCCGAGCTGCTCCGCCAGCGGGCTGGCCATGCGCATGTGCGATATCACGAACAGCCCGGCCATCGGCAGCGTGCGCCCGTCGTGCAGCACCACGTCGGCATGGCCGGCAATGCGTGCGACCGGGGTGCGCTCGAGCCGGACACCGCGGCCGTCCAGCGCCGCCAGCTGGGCCGCATCCGGCTCGAATGCGCCGTTCAGGAACAGGGTCACGCGGCCCCAGTCCGGCAGCATCAGGGCGTGGTGCATCGAGAGCGCGCTGGTCGCGACAACGCCGATCTCGCCCTGGTCCAGCTCGTAGCCGTGGCAGTAGGGGCAATGGAACACGCTGCGGCCCCAGCGCTCGGCCAGGCCTGCGATGGGCGGCAGCTCGTCGGTCACGCCGCCGGCCAGCACCAGGCGCCGGCTGGTGACACGGGCACCGTCGTCGAGCGTCACGCAAAAGCCATCTCCCTCGGCAGTGGCGTGGGTTGCGCTGCCCTCGCGCCAGGCCACGGTCGGGTAGGCCTGCAGCTGGGCGCGGCCGATGGCGGCGATGGCCGCCGCTTCGGTGCCGTCTTGCGTCAGGAAGCCGTGCGAGTGGCTGGCGTAGCGGTTGCGGCGCCGGCCGGCATCGATGACCAGCACGCGGCGGCGCGCCCGCGCCAGTTGCATCGCGGCCGACAGGCCGGCATAGCTGCCGCCGACGACGATGACGTCGAAGCCGGCTTCATTCGGAATGGTGGACATGGTGTGCTCCTCGATGTTGGGCGTACTGCGCATTGAAGCGTTCGGACAGCTCCGCCAGCGTGACGTCGGCGAAGCGGCTGATCAGGAGGGCTTCGGCGTCGTCGAACGCCGCGGCCAGCGACTGGTTGACCACCTTCTCGACCAGGCAGCTCGGCTCGTCGACCCGGTTGCCCATCGCGAAGACCGTCGGCGCGCCGACCGCCTCGTAGATGTCGCGCAGGGTCACGTTGTGCAGGTCGGCCGTCACGATCCAGCCGCCGCCATGGCCCTTGCCCGAGCCGACATAGCCGCGCTCGCGCAGGCCGGCCAGGGTGCGCCGCACGAGGACGGCATTGGTGTGCAGGAAGCCGGCCAGCTCTTCGGAAGTGAGCGGCCGGTCGCTGTGGGCCATGTGCAGGAGCAGGTGCAGGACCGAGGATAGTTTGCTGTCGCGTCTCATGTAACTTATGATAGTACAGAAATCGGCGACGTGCAGCGCAGCCTTTGAAAAATACGTGGACCTCGTCGCGCGGGTCAGCGCACGGGCTGCTCATCCTGGCGGTCCAGCGCCGCCAGCAGCTGCGCCGGATCGACCGGCTTGACCAGGTGATGGTCGAACCCGGCATCGTGCGAGGACGCCCGGTCGCTGGCCTGCCCGTAGCCGGTCAGCGCAATATAGACGGCCTCCGATAGCGCCGGCTGGGCGCGCAGCTGGCGGGCAAGGGCGTGGCCGTCGATGTCGGGCATGCCGATGTCGAGGATGAAGACCTCCGGCGCCTGCGTCACCGCGGCGGCCAGCGCGGCGCGCGGATCGTTGACGGTCTGGACCGCGTGGCCTGCCGCTTCGAGCAGGGCGGCGAGGGTCTGGGCCGCGTCGACGTTGTCGTCCACCAGCAAGATGCGGCGCCGCTTGCGCAGCATTGCAGGAGCGGGCGCCGGTGCGAGCGGCTGTGCCGTCTGTATCGGCGCTTGCTTTGCCAGCATCGGCAGTTCGACCGTGAAGGTGCTGCCGCGCCCCGCGCCCGCGCTGCGGACCGCAACCTGCCCGCCGTGCATGCCGATGATGTTCTTCACCAGCGCCAGCCCCAGGCCGAGGCCGCCCTGGGCCCGGTCCGGCGTGCGCTTGCCCTGCACGAACAGCTCGAACACATGCGGCAGCAGGGCTGCGTCGATGCCGCTGCCGTTGTCGGTCACTTCGATCTTCACCTTGCCGTCGGCCGGCTCGACCGAGAGCAGGATATTGCCGCCGGCCGGCGTGTACTTCGCCGCATTCGCCAGCAAATTCGCCGTGACCTGGATCAGGCGCGCGCGGTCGCCCAGCACGCAGGCGCGCGCCGCGCCCAGCTGCACCACCAGCGAGTGGCGCCCGGCCTCGATCAGGGGATGGACCTGCTCGGCGGCCTGGGTGACGACCGCCTTCACGTCGACCTCGGCCATGTCCAGCTCCACCATGCCGCGCGTGACGCGCGACACGTCGAGCAGGTCGTTCACCAGGGTCGTCATGTGGCTCACCTGGCGCGAGATCACCTCGCTGTACTGGCGCACCTTGTCCGGCTGGCCCGGCGCCAGGCGCAGCACCTGGGCCGCCGCGCTGATCGGGGCCAGCGGATTGCGCAGTTCGTGCGCCAGCATCGCCAGGAACTCGTCCTTGCGGTGGTTCGCGTCCTGCAGCGCTTCCTCGACCAGCTTCTTTTCGTGGATGTCGGTATCGGTGCCCATCCATTTGATGATGTTGCCCGCCTCGTTGCGCAGGGGCAGGCCGCGCGCGAGGATCCAGCGGTATTCGCCCGAGCGGTGGCGCACCCGGTAGGTCATCTCGAAGGGCGTGCCGTTGGCGACGCTCTGCATCCAGGCGGCGTGGCCGGCTTCCCGGTCGTCCGGATGCAGCATGTCCTCGGCCCAGGTCGTGCCCTCGGCCGCCCCGGCTTCCAGCCCGACAAAGTCGTAGAACTGCTCGTTGTGATAATCGATCGTTCCGTCCGGCTGCGCCGTCCACACCATCTGCGGCATCGCGTTGGTGATGGTGCGGAAGCGCTGCTCGCTGTCGCGCAGCTCTTCCTCGAAGCGCTTGCGCTCGGTGACGTCGCGCGTGGTGCCGGCCACTGCCTCGACTTCGCCTTGCGGGTTCAGGATCGGCACGAAAATGTAGTCGTAGATGCGGCGCCCGAAGGTGCCGTGAAAAGGCACTTCGCCGCGGATCGGCGCCCTGGTCGCCTTCACCTGCTCGATCTCGCGGCCGTGCATGGCGGCGTGCCAGTCCGGGTAGCCCAGCTCGAGGCAGTTCTTGCCGAGCGCCTCCTCGCGCGTGCGGCCCCACATCTGCAGCAGCACCGCGTTGGCATACGTAAAACGGTGCTCGAGGTCGAACACGTAGACGAGATCCGGCGTGTTCGACAGCACGGTCTCGTACAGCCTGCGCTCGCGCTCGGATGCGGCCGCCAGCGCGGCCAGTTCGCGCTGCGCCCGCTCGTCGCGCGCCGCGCTTTCCTGCTCGCGCAGGTGGCGCTCGGTCAGCAGCGCGATCAGGTCGGCGAAATAGCCGATCTCGGCGCTCAGTGCGGCGCCAGGCAGTCCCGGAGCGGGAAGGTAGAAGGCCAGGGTGCCGAGCACGCGTCCGCCCGGCGAATGCAAGGGGAAGGACCAACAGGCGCGCACGCCATGGGCCACGGCCAGTGGATGATGCGCCTGCAGCCGCGGCTCGGCCAGCACGTCCTCGACGGCGACGATCCGGCCCGAGTGCGCCGCGCCCCCGCAAGCCGCTTCGAGTGGTCCCACCGGCAGCACGGCCAGCGCGGCGGCGAAGTCCGGCGGCAGGCCGCTGCCGGCCGCCAGGCGCAGCTGGCTCGATGTCTCGTCGAGCAGGTAGCTCGCAGCCCAGGCCTGGCCGCCGGTGAGGCGGCGCGCTTCGTCGAGCAGGCTCTGCAGGGTGACATGGTAGGGCGCGCCGCGTACCGCGATCGCCAGCACGTTCTTCAATCCGTCGTCATCCAGGCGTTCTTCGTGTGGCGTCATCTACATGTTCCGTCGGTGGCGTGATTGCCTGGGCGATTGTAGCTTATGCCAATTAGTAAGGGCCTGCCGGTCAGCCGGGCGCTCCCGCGAAAAGACCTGCCAATAGTGTGTTTGCTTCGCGTGAACAGCTTTACAATCTTGTCATCACCTTAACGGCGGATGCTTGCACTCACCATGGCCCACATTCACCCTGCCGGCTGGCGCGAAATGTCCGTGACCGGCAGTGCCGCACGCGAAATCGAAACGCTGGCCTTCCTCGAGCAGCGCCTGTCCGATACGCCCTATGTCATCTACCACGGCGTGCACTGGACCAACGTGGAGCAGGGCTTCTCGGTGTACGGCGACGTCGACTTCATCATCCTCGCGCCGAACGGGCGCATGCTGCTGATCGAGCAGGTCGCGGGCTTTCTCAACGAGACGCGCGACGGCATGGTCAAGAACTACCAGGGCAAGCCGAGAAAGATCCGCAACCAGATCCTGCACACCATCGAAGGGCTGACCCGGCGCTACCAGGGAGAACTGTCGATCGACTACCTGCTGTACTGCCCCGACTACATCGTGCGCGACCCGCAGCTGGCCGGCATCGACCCCGCCCACATCATCGATTCCACGCGCAAGCGCCGCCTGGCCCAGGTGATCCGCGAGGCGTTGCCGATCACCGAGAAGACCGAGGATTTCGACAAGGTCACGCGCTTCCTCGGCGACACCCTCAGCCTGCGTCCCGACCCCAGCGCCATGATCGGCTCGGCGGTGCAGATGGTAACGCGCCTGTCGGGGGGCCTTGCCACCTGGGCGCGGCGCCTGGAATTTTCGCCGTTCCGCCTGCGTGTGGTGGGCACGGCCGGCAGCGGCAAGACCCAACTGGCGCTGGCCGAGTACACCGCCGCGCTCGACGCCGGCCTGCGCCCGCTCTACGTCTGCTTCAACCGGCCGCTGGCCGACCACATCGAGCGCCTGGTGCCGGCCGGCGGGCGCGTGGCCACCTTCCACATGCTCAGCGACGCCTACATGCGCGCCCAGGACGTGACGCCCGACTATTCCTCGCCGGACGTGTGGGACAAGATCGAAGGCGCGCTGGCCTCGGCCAATCTGCCCGAGACCTGGCAGTTCGACGTGCTGATCGTCGACGAAGGGCAGGATTTTTCCATCGCCTGGCGCGACATCGTGCTGTCCATGCTGAAGGAAAACGGCCGCGCGATCTGGCTGGAAGACCCTGACCAGAACCTGTACGGCCGCGCCATGGTGCCGCTGCCGGGCTGGGTGGTGCTGCATTCGAACACCAACTTCCGCAGCCCGCGCCAGATCGTGAGCATGCTGCAGTCGCTCGGCGCGGCGCGCCAGCCGGTGGAAGCGGGCAGCCCGTTCAAGGGCGCCGACATCGAGGAGCTGACCTATCCGGAAGGCGACGTCGAGGCCATGCTGGCCCAGACCCGGCGCGCCGTGACCCTGTGCCTGCAGGCGGGCTTCCAGCGCCAGGACATCGCGATCTGTTCCTACCGCGGCCGGGAAAAATCCGCCATCCTCAACCTCGATAAACTGAGCGACGCCCACACGCTGCGTTCCTTCACCGGCGAATACGATTTGTTCGGCAATCCGGTGTTCCGCGAGGGCGGGCTGCTGGCCGAGTCGGTCTACCGCTTCAAAGGCCAGAGCGCGCCTTGCCTGATCTTCACCGAGATCGACTTCGAGCAGATGGACGATTTGGTGCTGCGCAAGCTGTTTGTCGGCATGACGCGGGCGAGATTGAAGCTGGTGCTGGTGATGAGTGACCGGGCCTCGCTGCAGATGCTGGATCGCAGCGAGGAGATGCGGCTGTGACCCTTGCGAGTGCGAAGAGCTTACCTGGCGAAGTAGGGTTTAAGTGCTTCCAGCAGCTCGGGTGAGAGCTCATTCCTGTCGATGTACTGGTTGCGTAGTTCTGCCCGCAGCTTTGCCGCGCCGCCGAAGGCACGCTCCAGGCGCTTTGCGTAATCCGCGGCCAGCAGTTTGAGGACGGGCTCCGTGATGTCCTCGTCGAACAGCCGGGCATCGAAGGTGTCGCGCACTTGTTCGAGCGTCTTGCACGTGCCCCGGTCGGTAAAGAAGATGAGGCCGGCGCCGCCGGTTGTGAATTGCGGTTTTCCCGGTAAATTCTTGGCGATGTCGTAACCGCCGGTAGCATAGTAAATCCTGCCCGACGGGTCCTGGGCTTGCGCATAAATGAACCAGACGCTGCGCCAATCTTCGCTATCGACCATGTATTCGCAGTTCGCGATTGCCTGGCTAGGTAGAGGATCGAATTTGACCCGGGCAGCTTCATAGCGCAAACCCAGTACCGGTTCGGTCAGGATACGGGGCGAGGGTAGTTCGGCAAGCGCACTGTAGCTGGTGGAAGCAAGAACGACGGTGGCAACGAGGCGCTTAAGGGCGATAGAATGCATGGCTTGGCTTGTGCTTTCGATATTGAGGGCCGGACCAGAAGTCCTTTTGAACGAAGTCCGAAATCCACCGCGTACCATCGAATCCTGCAATATGACCAGACTGGTTGCCTTTGGGATGAGGCTGGATCACGACAATGTCGCCCTTCAGGAATTTGTATGTGTCGGGCTGCTCCACAACGATTTCGCTGAACCCAATCCTGCGTAAGATCGGGCCATAGTGTTTCGCATGGGTTGGGTGGTCGCCCAAGCGGGCGCCTCCGGCCTGAAGCGCAAGGCGGACGTAGAAAGCACATCTGCCTTTGCTGTTGGTCTCAGCCTTCTTGCGCAAATGCTTCGCGAATTTGTCGGTATCCAGCCGCATGATTCAACCTATGCCGCCACCCGGTTCACCGCCAGGTCCCACCCGCCCAGCGTGCTGCCGTTCACGCCGCCGCCGATCTTCTGCTGCGTGTATTTCCATTTCACCTTCGAGAACTTCAGGCACAGGTTCTCCGTCATCCCGACACCTGGCTGGATGCCCGGCTTGCACATCCCGATCAGCACGTTCTCCAGGTCGATCTCGAAATACTTGATCGGCTTGCCGTCGCCATCCGCGCGCATGAACTCGAACTTCGCGCGGGGAATGGTCTTGCCCATCGCGCAGTACTGCAGCAGCAGGGGCGTCGACAAATCGGTCATTTTGGAAATCAGGATGTCGTCGAATTCGGCGCGCTCCGCGGTATGGCCGCCGCCGGTAGACGCGGTGGCGCTGCGCGGCTGCGTGACGCCGAAATCCACGTCCAGGCACTCGATCCAGCCCTTGTGCCCCTCATCCTGGGATTCACCCTTGATCCCTTCAATCTGCAAATATGCGTCGATTGCCATCATGACTCCATAGAAATTTCTTGGGGAAACTCTTGCCATTTCGCATGAAGAATGCGAATTCCTGCGATGGCCAAGGGAGATTGTCGGATGGGCGCGACGATGCGGGCTTATGCAGCCTCAATAGCCGGGATGGCCAAGGGCGACAAGCAGGAAGATGCGCCCAGAGAGGCTTGCTACCTGGGCGGAACAGTGCGCATGGCTGGTGCGTGTCGCAGCCATGCCACCCGATGGGTGGGCTTACTTGCCCTGCCGGCTATCGGCCAGCTCGTGCTTCGCAGCCGGAGATGCGTCGACCGGGGGCGCCGCGCGCACGCAATTGCGCCCACCGTGCTTCGCTTCATACAGCGCCAGGTCGGCCGCGTGCACCAGCGTCTGCGCATTGTGCCCGTGCGCCGGATACGAGGCGACGCCGATCGATGCGGTCGCGCCGATGCGTTGCCCGTCGTGCAGTACTTCGCCGGATGCGATCAGCAGGCGCAGGGCGTCGGCGCGCTTGATGGCGTCCTCGATGCCACATTCGGGCAGCAGCACCACCATTTCCTCGCCACCCATGCGGCAGGCGACGTCGGCCGAGCGGATGTTCTCGCGCAACGTCAGCGCCACCTTGCGCAGGATGGCGTCGCCGCCTTCGTGGCCATAGGTGTCGTTGATGCGCTTGAAGTGGTCGAGATCGAGGACGAGCACGCTCAGCGGCACGCCGCTGCGGCTCGAGCGCGCCAGTTCGCGCTTCATGATTTCGTCGAGGTAGCGGCGGTTGTAGAGCTGGGTGAGCGGGTCGATGATCGACTGCTGGCGCAGCGAGACGCGCAACTTGACGTTGCTCAGCGCCAGGCCGAGCTGCTCCGCAACCTGGCCGATCCAGACGCGCTGGATTGGATCGCCGCTGGCCAGCTCGCCGCCGGTGACGGTGAGGCAGCCGATGACGTCGCCCTGCGTGACCAGCGGCAGGCACAGGCGGTCGAGCGGGTTGCCGGCGCCATGGCGGCACGCGAGTCCGTCGCCGTCGACGTAGAGGTGCGGGCTGCCGCGCCGCAACGCCCAGCAGTCGAGCGCCTCGATCGTTTCCGGCTCGGCGACGACATCGCCCCAGCCGGCCTTGCGCTCCAGCAGGTCGCGCGAGTTGTTGTACAGGTAGAGGCTGCCCGACAGCTTCGGCAGCAGGCGCGGCAGGTAGCTGGCGATGATGCCGGCCGATTCGTCGACCGTCTCCGCCAGCTCCAGCGCGTGCATCAGCTCGGCGCTGCGGAACAGCAAGTCGTTTTGCGAGGCCAGGCGTTCGGCCGTCACCTCGGCCTGCCCGGCGGCCTGCTTGGCCTTCAGTTCGGCCGCATTACGCTGGCGCAGCACGCGCTGGCCGGCGACCAGCATCGCGGCAAGAAAGAGGATGTTGGTGATGGTGGCGAACAGGCCGGCATTCGCGGCGGAAGTGGAGGTCGTCAGCAGCTGCTCGCCGAGGTCGTTGCGGCGCCTGGCGTAAATGGCGAGCTCCTCGCCGATCAGCTTGCGCAGCAGGTCCATCTGCGCCTTGCCGGTGCCGGTGGCCATGAATGCGGCGGATGCATCGAAACCGGTTTCGCGGCGCAGGCCGATCACTTCCTCCACGTTGCGCAGCTTGGCGGCTGTGGCGCGCTCGATCGCCTCGGCGCGGACAATCTCGTCCGGGCTCGTCAACTCCCCGCGCAACGCGGCCTGGGTGCCCGGAATCGCGTTGATGGCGGCGTAATAGGGCTCCAGGAAGCGCTGGTTACCGGTGACCACGAAGCCGCGTTGGGCCGTCTCGGCGTTGAGCAGCATCTCGAGCAGGGTGTGGTTCAGGCGCTCGGCATCCGACGCGCTCTTCAGTTCGGCCACCACGACGTGGACCTGGCGGTTCACCATCATCGGGAGGGCCGCCACGGTCGACATGACGAGAATGATCGCACCGGCGGCGACCTTGATCTTTGTTTCGAATTTCATCAGTAATGCGATGCCCTTGGAGACAAATCCTTTTGCGAATGCAGGGCCCGGTATTGACGTCCTGGCCTATGTATTCGCGCGTACATAGGCCGCGAGAGTATCACAGGCCACCGCCATCCCACCGGTCTTCGGCCTGGCATGGCATTGCCAACGCATCTATTGCGCGCCCTGGAAGTTGCAAGCTCGGCTATGATTGCGGCCGGCCGGCAGTTTCGACAGCAGTTCCTGCTTGGGTAACGTCGAGCATGGATTGTTGAAGTACGCAGGTTGGAGTCGCGATGAACGCAGCAGTAGCAGTGCCCGCTTCAGGCAGCGCGGGTGATAAACAGTATGTACTGATTAATGTGCTGAAGGCCGTTGCCGCGCAGCTGATCGTGCTGCACCACCTGGCCTTCTACGGACCGATGGCCGACCAGGCATGGCCGCTGGCGCCCGACCTGTTCAGCTGGCTCGCCGGCGACGCACGGATCGCCGTGCAGGTCTTCCTCGTCATTGGCGGCTTCCTGGCCGCGAAATCCCTTTCGCCGCATGGCTTGCCCGGGCTGGATCATCCCTTGCGCGCGATCGGGCGCCGCTATTTGAAGCTGGCGCCGCCGTTTATTGTTGCGATGCTGTTTGCGGTGCTTGCCTCGTATATTGCAGGCGCCTGGATGACGCATGACTCGATTTCCGAGCCGCCGAGCATCCTGCAGTTTGGTGCGCACATGCTGTTGCTGCACGATGTGCTGGGCTATGAGGCCTTGTCGGCGGGTGCTTGGTATGTCGCGATCGATTTCCAGTTGTATGGGTTGATGTGCCTGCTGCTTTGGGTATTCGGCAGCGTAGGACAGGTTCGCAAGTGGCGCTGGGTCATGCCAGTCGTGGTGGCCGCGGTCGTCAGCGCTTCGCTCTTCATGTTCAACCGCGATTCGGATTGGGATATCTGGGCGCCGTACTTCTTTGGAAGTTATGGCCTGGGCGCCCTGGCCTGGTGGGCGAGCGATCCGAAGCGGCGGCCAGCGGCGATCCTGGCCTTGCTGCTGCTGATCGTCGTGCCAACGCAGTTGGCCTTGGCGGTCGATTTTCGTAGCAGGATCGCGCTGGCTTTTACCGTCGCCTGCTTGCTGCTCTTGTTCGGTCGTGAAAAGCCCGCCATGCTCGGTGCGCGCGGATCCTGGCTCGTGCAGATGCTTGCGAAGACGTCGTATTCGGTCTTTCTGGTGCACTTTCCGGTTTGCCTCATCATGAATGCCGCCTTCATGCGCCTTGCGCCGGAAGTACCGCATTTCCAGTTCATCGGTGTAGTGCTCGGATGGGCGGCCAGCTTGATTGCTGGCGCTGTGTTCCATCGTTGGGTGGAGGCGCCTCTGGGCCGTATGTTCGCCCAGAGACCGGGAACTGCCAAAACGCGAGCCTTTGCAGCGAAGGTAGGTTGAACGATATAGTGTCAATAAGCGGCTAGCTGGGCAGTTTATCGATAGCTACGAAACATCTAGGTCGATAAACACATCTGTTTCCGATGGTATTGGTTCCGGTACCTCTAGGACCAAGCGTGGGATCTTCTCGTATAGCTCTAGTTTGAACTGATCCCGTTCATACGCGTAATGGCAGCGCCGGTGACAATTGGGGCAGAGTGCCACGGCAT
Organism: Massilia sp. UBA2709; assembly: GCA_002354135.1. GTDB lineage: Bacteria > Pseudomonadota > Gammaproteobacteria > Burkholderiales > Burkholderiaceae_D > Telluria. The sequence continues at coordinate 11,319 of DEKZ01000119.1, forward strand.
TCGATGGCGTATCGGAGCCGTGGCAGGACAAGGGCATGACATGATGGACTTCCAGGTACGGTAAGCTGTCCTGTCCTAAGAACGGCGCCTTGCAGTTGCAACCTTCACACACCCCATTCGCCAGTTGCAGGACCCATGCTTTTACCGCTGGATCGCGAACGTAAGTAGTGATAGATCGCGTCTCGGTTACCGGCCTGATCGTTCCGAGCGGCTTCTTGCCAATCTGCCGCCGACGAAGTTCAGCAACCTTTGCGTCAAGGGCCTCCACATGAGACGTAGGAACGTAGGCGTTAAGAAAATCAATGCCGCTCGTCTTGAGGAGGGTAATCATTTTTTCTTTGACCGCGCTGCCGATGTTCCGAGCAGGTAGGTAACCGGCGATCCACGGCATTTTCAGTTCATATAACGCGGCGGAGATGTTTTGCATACGGAACTCGACAGAGGCCTTGGTCCGTGTCGCAAGAGGGCCTTCTCTTAACTGCCGATTGATCTCTGCTTTGCTATATGACTCTCCGTTTAGCTCAAGGCGTAGCATTTGCAGGTAGGCCTGGACGGCGCTCGTCAGCTCGGCATCGCTCCAAGCGTGGGAACCCTGAGCGGTATCTTGTGAAATGGACATTCGAAGTAGACCAGTCGAAACCAGCTGAGTCTACTTTTTGTTCAATATCTTTTCAATAAATTAAAGGCGAGATGGTCAGGTCCTCGCGCATTTTGTCATCGCAAAAAAAACGCCGACCTTTGGCCGGCGTCTTGGCTTGAAGCGGTGACCGATCAAACGTCAATATTCCCCGCCTGCAGCGCATTCGTCTCAATGAAGTTCCTGCGCGGCTCGACTTCGTCACCCATCAGCGTGGTGAAGATCTGGTCCGCCGCAATCGCGTCCTCGATCTGCACCTTCAGCAGGCGGCGTACGGTCGGGTCCATCGTGGTTTCCCACAGCTGTTCCGGATTCATCTCGCCCAGACCCTTGTAACGCTGCTTGGTCACGCCGCGTTCGGCTTCCTCGCGCAGCCACTGCATCGCGGTGTGGAAGTCGGTGACGGCGAATTCCTTCATCTTCTCGCCTTCGCCGCGGCGGATGATCGCGCCTTCGCCCATCAGGCCCTTGAAGGTCGCGGCCGAGCCGGCCAGGACGCCATAGTCGGCGCTGGCAACGAAGTCGGCGTCGATCTGGGTGACCTGCACGTTGCCGTGGCGGATGCGTTCGATGCGCAGGGCGTGTTTTTCGCTCAGCTCGTCCGAACGCACGTTCACGGTCACAGTCGGGTCGGCGATCGCCGCCGCCATCGCCGCGGCCGAGGCTTGCGCGTTGTCCAGGGTGGTCAGGTCCAGGGTCACGCCGCCGGCGACGATCGCGGTCAGCGCCGCGCGGTCGATCACGCGGGTCAGGCGCATCATGATGGCGTTGGCCAAGTTGTACTGGCGCACCAGCTCGGCCAGCGCTTCGCCGGTGATCGGGTCGGCGCCTTCGCGCGGGATCAGCGAGGCGGTGTTCAGCGCCACCGTCATCATGTAGCTCGCTTCCTCGACGTCGTCCTTCAGGTAGCGCTCGTCGCGGCCGGCCTTCACCTTGTACAGCGGCGGCTGGGCGATATAGATGTGGCCACGCTCGACCAGCTGCGGCATCTGGCGGTAGAACAGCGTCAGCAGCAGGGTGCGGATGTGGGCGCCGTCGACGTCCGCGTCGGTCATGATGATGATGCGGTGGTAGCGCAGTTTATCCACGTTGAATTCGTCCGGGCCGATCGAGGTGCCGAGGGTCGCGATCAGGGTCGTGATCTGCTCCGACGACAGCATCTTCTCGAAACGCGCCTTTTCCACGTTCAGCACCTTGCCGCGCAGCGGCAGGATCGCCTGGAACTTGCGGTCGCGGCCCTGCTTGGCCGAGCCGCCTGCCGAGTCACCCTCGACGATGTAGAGTTCGGCCAGGGCCGGGTCGCGTTCCTGGCAGTCGGCCAGTTTCGAGGACAGGCCCAGGCCGTCCATCACGCCCTTGCGGCGGGTCAGGTCGCGCGCCTTGCGGGCGGCTTCGCGCGCACGCGCGGCTTCGACGATCTTGCCGCAGATGATCTTGGCGTCGTTCGGCTTTTCGTTCAGGAAGTCGGTGAGCGTCTTGGCCACGATCTCTTCGACCGGGCCGCGCACTTCCGACGACACGAGTTTATCCTTGGTCTGCGACGAGAACTTCGGTTCCGGCACTTTCACCGACAGCACGCAGGTGAGACCCTCGCGCATGTCGTCGCCCGAGATTTCGACCTTGGCTTTTTTCGCCAGTTCGTTCTCGTCGATGTACTTGTTGATCACGCGCGTCATCGCCGCACGCAAACCGGTCAGGTGGGTGCCGCCGTCGCGCTGCGGGATGTTGTTGGTGAAGCAGAGCACCTGCTCGTTGTACGAGTCGTTCCACTGCATCGACACGTCCACCGAGATGTTGGTGCCGTTGTCCGACAGGCGGTCGCCGGTTGCCTGGAACACGGTCGGGTGCAGCACGGCCTTGGCCTTGTTGATGTACTCGACGAAGCCGCGGGTGCCGCCCTCGAAGGCGAAGACTTCTTCCTTGCCGGTGCGCTGGTCGCTCAGCTTGATGTTGACGCCGTTGTTCAGGAACGAGAGTTCGCGGATGCGCTTGCTCAGGATCTCGTAATGGAATTCGACGGTCGTGAAGATTTCCTCGTCGGCCCAGAAGTGCACTTCGGTGCCGCGCTTGTCGGTGTCGCCGATGACCTTGATCGGCGAGACTTCGACGCCGTCGCGGATTTCGATTTCGCGGTTCAGCGGGACGCCACGCTCGAATTCCATTTGGTGGATCTTGCCGTTCTGGCGCACGGTCACGCGCAGCAGTTTCGACAGCGCGTTCACGCACGAGACGCCGACGCCGTGCAGGCCGCCCGACACCTTGTAGGCGTTCTGGTTGAACTTGCCGCCGGCGTGCAGTTCGGTCAGGGCGATCTCGGTCGCCGAGCGCTTCGGCTCGTGCTTGTCGTCCATCTTGACGCCGGTCGGGATGCCGCGGCCGTTATCGGTGATCGAGACCGAGTTATCGGAGTGGATCGTGACGTGGATTTCGGTGCAATAGCCGGCCAGCGCCTCGTCGATCGAGTTGTCCAGCACTTCGAACACCAGGTGGTGCAAGCCGGTCCCGTCCGAGGTATCGCCGATGTACATGCCCGGACGCTTGCGGACTGCTTCCAGGCCTTCCAGAATTTGAATCGAGGCGGCGCCGTATTCGTCAGCCGCAGCCGGCGAAGAAGGCATTACTTGAGTGTTCTCGGACATGGACTGCTTTCTCAAAAAACGATGTATTCAGACTGCTCAGTTCGGGCCGCGATCCCGATAAAACAAGGCGCGGCCCCCGATGCCTTTAAATGCGCATCGGCATGACGACATACTTGAAGTCGCCGTTGTCGGGAATCGAGATCAGGGCCGACGAATTCGAATCGCCCAGCGCGATGTTCACCTGGTCGCACTTCAGGTTGTTCAGCACGTCGAGCAGGTAAGTCACGTTGAAACCGATGTCGATGGCATCGCCGCCGTAGTCGATTTCCAGTTCTTCCACCGCCTCTTCCTGGTCGGCGTTGGTCGAGCTGATCTTCATGCTGCCCGGGGTGATGATGCAGCGCACGCCCTTGAACTTATCGCTGGTCATGATCGCGGCGCGCTGCAGCGAGCGCAGCAGTTCTTCGCGGCTGATCGTGAAGTCGTTCTTGTAGCCCTTCGGGATCACGCGGGTGTAATCCGGGAACTTGCCCTCGACCAGCTTCGACACCAGTTCGATGTCGGCGAAGGTCAGTTTTACTTGCGAAGCGGCGATGTCCAGCTGGACGGTGTCGTCGCTTTCTTCCAGCAGGCGCTGCAGTTCGATGATGGTCTTGCGCGGGATGATGACTTCCTGGCGCTCGAATTCCTGCTCGGCTTCCACTTGGCAGAAGGCCAGGCGGTGGCCGTCGGTGGCGACTGCGATGACCTTGTTACCGTCCAGCACCAGCAGCAGGCCGTTCAGGTAGTAACGGATGTCCTGCTGGGCCATGGCGAAGTGCACCATGTTGAACAGGTGCTTCAGGGTCTTTTGCGGCAGGGTGACCGAGGCGTTGTGGCTTTCCGCGACCGAGACGGTCGGGAATTCCTCGGCGGCCAGGGTCTGCAGCGCGAAGCGCGACTTGCCGCTCTGGACGGCCAGGCGCTTGTTCTGCAGGGTCATCGTGACGTCGCCCGATTCCGGCAGGGCGCGCAGGATGTCGAGCAGCTTACGGGCGGCGACCGTGGTGCCGGTCACGTCCGGGCCGGAACCGATGTTGGCGTGCGTGGTGATCTGCACTTCGGTGTCGGTCGACAGGAAAGACACGCTTTCGCCGTCCTTGCGGATGAGGATATTGGCCAGAATCGGCATGGTGTGCCGACGCTCGACAATACCGCTCACGATCTGCAGTGGCCGGAGAAGCGTGTCTCGGGTGGTTTTGACCAGTTGCATAGTTATCCTCAGATGAGTTAATACAGTGAAATTGTTGCTACAGCACTATTTTGCCGTGTGCTGGGTACAAATACAAACTTCCGTAGGGTGGGCGGGTTCCCCGCCCACGCGTTCAACGAACGCTGATGTATTGATACGCTTTTTGGTTCGCTACCGTCATTTGAACGCGTGGGCAGGAAACCTGCCCACCCTACGCACCCTCGTGTGCCGAGGGTCAGTCCGTTTTAGCCCTTCAGCGTTTGCTCCAGCACGTGCAGTTCGTGGTTGCACTCGGCGTTCTTCTGGCGGTCCTGGGCGATCTTGCGCACCGCGTGCAGCACGGTGGTGTGGTCGCGGCCGCCGAACAGCTCGCCGATTTCCGGCAGACTCTTTTGCGTGAGCTCCTTTGCCAGGTACATGGCGATCTGGCGCGGACGGGCAATGTTCGCCGGACGGCGCTTCGAGTACATGTCGGCGACCTTGATGTTGAAGAAGTCGGCGACCGTCTTCTGGATGTTCTCCACCGAGATCTGGCGGTTCTGCACCGACAGCAGGTCCTTCAGGGCTTCCTTCACGATGTCGATCGTGATGTCCTTGCCGTGGAAGCGCGAGTAGGCCAGGATCTTGCGCAGCGCGCCTTCCAGCTCGCGCACGTTCGAGCGCAGGTGCTTGGCGACGAAGAACGCGACGTCGTCCGACAGGGTCACGCCCTCGGACTGCGCCTTCTTGAGCAGGATCGCCACGCGCATTTCCAGTTCCGGCGGCTCGATCGCCACTGTCAAGCCGGAGTCGAAGCGCGAGATCAGGCGGTCGTCCATGCCGGTGATCTCTTTCGGATAGGTATCCGAGGTGATGATGATCTGCTTTTTCGCTGCAATCAGCGCCTCGAACGCATAGAAGAACTCTTCCTGCGTGCGGCTTTTGCCACCGAAGAATTGAATATCGTCGATGAGCAGCATGTCGAGCGAGTGATAGTAATGCTTGAAATCGTCGAAGCCCTTGCGTTGATAGGCGGTGACGACGTCGCGCACGTACTGCTCGGCGTGGATGTAGCGGATGCGCGCGCCCGGCTGGTCGGCCATGACCTGGTTGCCGATGGCGTGGATCAGGTGGGTCTTGCCGAGGCCGACGCCGCCGTAGAAGAACAGCGGGTTGTACGACACGCCCGGGTTGTTGGCCACTTGAATGGCGGCGGCGCGCGCCAGCTGGTTGGCCTTACCGGTCACGAAACTGTCGAAGGTGAGGTCCGGGTTGATGCGGCTCTGCTCGCGCTTGGGCGAGTTGGCGATGTTCAGGTTCGGCTGGGGTTCCGGCGCGGCCGAGGTCTGGCGCAGTTCGCCAGGCGCATGGTCGGGCGCCGGGGCAGGGCGCACCTCGGGCTTCTTCGGCGCATTCTTCGGATCGAGCACGAACTGCACCTCGACCGGGGCTTCCCAGTACTGGCAGGCGAGGGCGGTGATGCGGTTGGCGAACTGCGTCTTCACCCAGTCGAGCTTGAAACGGTTGGGCGCCGCAATGCGCAGCTTGCCGTCCTCGTAATCGAGGACGACGAGCGGTTTGATCCACGCGCTGTATTGTTGCGGCGTCAGCTCGAGCTCCAGCTGCGCGGAAGCGGTCTGCCAAAAGTTTTCCATGTGTGCGGCTAATTGATACGTAACACGCTATTTTACCTGTCTTCGCGAAAGTTATCCACAGGTGATCCAGAGTTTTTCGCGCAGTGCTGGGGATAAAAGCAAAGTTATCTACATACGGAAACAACAGGCGCCTTGACAGCGGGTCGGCAAGTAGGGTCTAATTCAGGGTTCCCTGTCCGCCCGCCTGTTCAGCCCTCATCAGATGGTTGAGAAATGCACGGACTAGCTGTGGCGTGACGCTGGCTTAACGTAGCGAACTGTCATTGGCGCCGATTCCTGACGAACAGACGTCAGACCCGATTTTGCATACTATTTTGCTTTAAGCGAGACCACCATGAAACGTACTTACCAACCTTCCGTCGTTCGTCGCAAGCGTACGCACGGCTTCCGCGCACGTATGGCTACCCGTGGTGGCCGCCAGGTTCTGAACGCACGCCGCGCCAAGGGCCGCAAGCGTCTGGCTGTCTAAGCCAGCCGCGCCCCGGTCGACCGCGGTCACATGACAGGCGAAGGTTCGCACGACTTCGCGCGCGCTCGGCGCATTCTGAAAACGGATGAATTTTCATCCGTTTTTCGTTTGCGGCCCACGCAAAAATCCGCGCATTTCGTGCTCTACACCCGCCCCAGCCCGCTGCCGCATGCGCGGCTGGGCATCGTCGCGGCCAAGCGCTTTGCGCCGCGCGCGGTCACCCGCAACACCATCAAGCGCGTCACGCGCGAACTGTTCCGTACCAGCGAACTGCAGTCGCTCGACTGCATCGTGCGCCTGGCGCGTCCGGTGAATACCAAGGACGGACCGGCCACCACGACGGCGCTCAAGCGCCTGCTGCGCGCGGAACTGTCGCGCCTGCTCGCCTCGCAGCGCCCGCGCAAGCCGGCTCCGGCGAAGGCGGCGGTGTCGGCGGCAGCACCGGCTGCCCCCTCTTCATCATCATGAAAACCCTGCTCATCTGGATCGTGCGTGCCTACCGGCTCGTGCTGTCCCCGATGCTCGGGCAGAACTGCCGTTTCTATCCTTCCTGTTCCTGCTATGCCATCGAGGCGCTCCAGAGCCATGGCGCGCTGCGCGGCAGCTGGCTGACGGTGCGCCGCCTCGGCCGCTGCCATCCCTGGAACGAAGGCGGGCACGACCCCGTGCCGCCCGCACGGCACAAGCATTCTCACTCAGCCGCTTGCGGTTGCAACCACTCCTGACGAATACCTCAATGGAAATCAACAAACGTACCATTCTGTGGATTGTCTTCGCCGTCTCGCTAGTTGTCCTCTGGAACAACTGGATGGTGTCGAACGGTAAGCAGTCGATGTTCTCGCCCGCACCGCCGGCCAAGGTCGCCCAGGCGCCAGCCGCCAACGGCACCACCGGCGTCCCCGCCGCCCCGGCCCAGCCGGGCACGGT
>DEKZ01000120.1:0-2727 GCA_002354135.1 Massilia sp. UBA2709
GGGAATCCTGCTGGTTCTGCTGTGCTGCTTGCGCTACAACCATGTTTGCTCCTAAAGGGTGGAAATGTCGGTGAGGTGGCGTGCGCGCGTCTCGTTCAGCACGGTGGCGTAGATGGCCGCGGCCTGCTGGGCCACCGCGCGCCAGGTGTAGTGGCGGTAGGCGCGGCGCAGGCCTTCTTCGCCCATGCGCCGGGCCAGCTGCGGGTCGGCCTGCAGCATGGCCAGCCTGTCGGCCAGCGCGCGCGGGTCGCGCGAGGGGATCAGGAAGCCGGTCACGCCGTCGACCACGGTGCTCTTGATGCCGCCCACTTCGGCGCCGATCACGGGACGCGCGCAGGCCATGGCCTCGACCGGGGTGATGCCGAAGGGCTCGTACCAGGGCGTGGTGGCGAACACGTCGGCGGCGCTGAAGTAGTGGCGCAGCGCCGCCCGTGGCTGCTGGCCGACGAAGCGCACGTGCTGTTCGATGCCGAGCTGGCGCGCCAGCGTGCGCAGCCGCGCCATTTCCGGAAGGTCGCGTCCGTCCGGGCGTTGGTGGTCGCCGCCGACGACCAGCAGCTCGGCGTCGACGCCGTGCTGTTCGCGCAGCAGGGCCACGCCCTGGATCACGGTGTCGACGCCCTTGCGCGGCACCATGCGCCCGAGCTGCAGCACCACGAAGCGCCCCGGGGCGATGCCCAGGCGCTCGCGAGCGGCCTCCTGGGGCTCGGGCCACAGCTCCTCGGGATCGAAGCCGCAGGGCGCCGTGCAGATGCGCCCGGGCGCCGCGCCGTACAGCTGCTCCATGTCGAGCCGGTCTTGCGGACACTCGGCGATGATGCGGTCGGCGTGGCGCATCAATGAACTTTCGATGCGCATGCGCGCCGAGGGGAAGGCGTCGGCCGCGCCCTGGGCCAGGCGCCGCACGTGCCCGAGCGCGTGGAAGGTGATGACGAAAGGGATGCCGAGCGTGTGCTTCAGGTGCTGGGCGACCATGCCCGACATGAAGAAGTTGGCGTGGACGATGTCGTAGCCGGCCTGGTGCCGCGCGGCGCGCGCGCAGAAGCGCGCGACGAAGCGCGAGAAGTGCCCGATGTAGGGCAGCATGTGCTCCTTGGGCACGTAGTGCGCCGGCCCGGCCGGCACGTGGACCACGCGCACGTTGTCGGCGCAGCGCACCAGCGTCTTTTGCGACAGCGCGTCGCGGCGCGTGAAGACGTCGACCACGTAGCCGGCCAGCGCCAGTTCGCGCGCCAGGTTGGCCACGTACACGTTCTGTCCGCCGCAGTCGATGCTGCCCGGCTGCGCCAGCGGCGAGGCATGGTCGCTGATGATGGCGATGCGGCGCAGCGACGCGCCAGCCGGCACCCGCGCGGGATGTTCGTTCAGTCTCATGCGTCCTCCTGGCTAGCCGCCGTGGCCCGTCACATAACGCAGCGTGGCGTCCCAGTCGGCGCTGAAGCGCTCGATCGAGAAGCGCTCCTGGGCACGGCGCCGTCCCGCCTGCCCGATGTCGCGCGCCAGCGAGGGGCTGCGCAGCAGTTCGCACATGCAGTCGCCGAGCCGTTCGAAGCGGGTGTCGGAAAAGCCGTTGGCGCCATCCTCGATCACGGTCGCCATCTCGGTGGTGGCCAGGGCCACCACCGGCATGCCGATCATCATCGCCTCGATCACGGACAGCCCCAGGCTGGAGTAGCGGATCGGGCTGAACAGGAAGCGGTAGTGCGCGGCGAAGGCCGGCAGGCGGGCATGCTGCACTTCGCCGATGCCGCCCAGCTCCTCGGCGGCCATGCCGACCAGGTCGAGCGGCAGCTCGGCGCGCGCGCGCAGGAACAGGTCGGGCCCCATGCGCCGACCGCGCCGGCCGAGGTGGTTGCTGATCACCAGGCCTCGCTCGAGCTCGCCCCGGTAGCGCACTCCGTCCGGCACCAGCACGCCGTGCTCGATCACGCGGGTGGGCGTGCTCCCGTTGTCCCACATCAGTTCGTTGAACGGCGTGACATGCACCAGCAGCACGTCCGGATCGTCGACGAGGTGGGGCGTGTCGGTCGGGTGGGCGCGCGGCGGGTCGTGTTCGAGGTAGATGCGCGGCAGGGCGCGCTGCGCCGGGGTGAGGAATTCGTACTGGTCCTTTTCCCACTGGTGGTCGTCCTGGAACAGGATGCAGTCGAACTCCTGGCTGCGCACGCCCGCCACAGGCAGGTCGTGCACGTTGTCGCCCCAGGGGATGTGGCCGCAGCGGCCGCCATAGCCGGGCGGACGGCCGGGCTTGGAGAGGACGAAGAAGTCGTGCGGCGCCTGCGACAGGTAGTACAGGTAGCTGCCGTGGGTATGCCAGGTAAGGACCTTGAGTCGGCGCATGGGAACCTCAGGTGAAACGGACGCGGTAACGGATGGCTCCGGCCAGGCGCCAGAACACGGCCAGCGGAGGGATGAGGGCCGAGGTCACGATCATCTCGGCAATGTGGGAAGCGGTTTTCGCGGTGCCGCGCAGGCGCCGCAGGCACAGGCGCGCCGTGAGCCCCAGCCATACCAGGCCGGCCACGACGGCGATGCCGGTGCTGCCGGCCAGCAGCGCCCCCAGCCCGAGCAGCAGGGCGGCCACCGCCAGGTAATGGTCCCAGCGCGGCACGGCCTCGATCTTGGCGCGGTAGAGCTGCGGGTGTTTCTTGTAGAGGAGGGCGTCGAACACGGCCCTGCGCGTCTGCACCAGGCTCACGCCCCAGGGCGCCGGGCGCAGCGGATGCA
>DEKZ01000120.1:2803-42606 GCA_002354135.1 Massilia sp. UBA2709
GAAATGCAGGTCGCTGTCCTCGCGGCAGGGCTCGGTGAAGCGCTCGTCGAAGCCGTCCAGGCGTTCGAGGATGCTCTTGCGGCAGAAGCAGTTGGTGGCCGCGAACTCGGCGCTTTCGCGCTGGCGCGTTTCGCGCTGGTAGTCGGTGAGCTTGCGCGGGAGCGGCATCTCGATGCCCCCGCAGAGGACGTCGACCTTGTCGTCGAAGGCCGCCAGGCCCTGGGCCAGCCAGGTGGCGGCGGGCACGGTGTCGTCGTCGGTGAAGGCAACGATCGGCGCCTGGGCCGCGCGCCAGCCGAGGTTGCGCGCGGCGGCCGGGCCGTGCTGGCCGGAATTGGCCAGGTAGACCAGGCGCGGCCCCCGTTCGACCGTGCGCGCGCGCCATCCCGCGACCAGGTGCAGGGTATTGTGGTTCGGCTCGTCGTCCACGATGATGACTTCGTAGGCGCCGGCCGGCAGGGTCTGGCGGGTGAGGGCGTCGAGGCAGCGGTCGAGCAGGTCCATGCGGCCACAGGTCGGGACCACGACCGAGACCCCGATCGTGGTGCTAGCCGTCGCTGTATTCGTTGTGGGCATGCTCGTCTCCAAAGTGTGGCGCAGCACCTGGGCGGGGCGGTGCTCTACCTCGCCATGTCCTTGTCCATTCGTTGCTGCAGCAGCCATAGCCTGGCGTACATGCCCTTGCGGCGCAGCAGCTCGGCGTGGCTGCCCTGTTCGACGATGCGGCCGCGATCCATGACGACGATCGCGTGGGCATTGACGATGGTGGACAGGCGGTGCGCAATAATCAGGGTGGTTCGATTGCGCGACAAACGGTCGAGTTCCTGCGTGATGGCGTGCTCTGAATCTGAATCAAGTGCCGACGTCGCTTCATCGAAGATCAGGATGGCCGGGTCCTTCAGGATGGCGCGGGCGATCGCGATACGCTGTTTTTCGCCGCCCGAAATGTTGACCCCGCGTTCGCCGACCGGCGTTTCATATTTCTGGGGTAGCGAGACGATCAGCTCGTGCAGTTGGGCCGCGCGGCAGGCGGCGATGACTTCGCCGTGGCTGCTGCCGACGCGGCCGTAGGCAATGTTGTTGCCGATGGTGTCATTGAAGAGGGCGGTGTCCTGGGGCACCACGCCGATCGCGCGGCGCAGGCTGGTGGCGCTGACCTGGCGGATATCCTGGCCGTCGACCAGGATGCGGCCGTTCGCCGGGTCGTAGTAGCGCAGCAGCAGGCGCGCCAGCGTGGACTTGCCCGAGCCGCTGCGCCCGACCACCGCCAGCGTGGTGCCGGGTGGGATACGCAGGCTGAGGTCGACCAGCACCGGGCGCGAGGGCTCGTAGTGGAAGCTGACGTGCTCGAACACCACCTCGCCCGGTCCGGCGCGCAGCGGCGGCGCATCCGGCGCGTCGACGATCTCGGGACGCTCGCGCAGCAGCTCGAACAGGCGTTCGGCGTTGACCCAGGCGTCGCGCGCCTCGCGGTAGACGAAGCCGAGGGCGTTCAGCGGCAGGCAGACCTGCAGGGCGTAGGCGTTGATCAGGACCAGGTCGCCCACGCTCATGCGGCCGGCCATCACGGCCTGTCCGGCCAGCAGCATGATCGCGCCCACGCCCACCGCGATGACCGCGCTCTGGCCGACGTGCAGCGTGAACAGGGCGCGCTGGTTGCCGGCGCCGGCTTCGCGCCAGTCGCGCATGATGGCGGCGAAGCGTTCGGCCTCGAGCGCCTCGTTGGTGAAGTACTTGACCGTGTCGTAGTTGATCAGGCTGTCGGCCAGGCGGCCCTTGGCGGTGGAATCGAGCTTGTTGACGCGGCGCTGGTAGACCACGCGGCGCGCCGTGAACACCAGGGTGAAGCCGGCATACACGAGGAAGGTGACGAGGATGATGCCGGCAAAGCCGGCCGCGTAGCGGCTGAGCATGATGGCCAGCACCAGGCCGATCTCGACCAGCGTGGGCACGATGGTGAACAAGCCGACCCCGAGCAGGAAGGCAATGCCGCTGGTGCCGCGGTCGATGTCGGGCAGCAGGCTGCCGAGCTTGCGCCGCGCGTGGAAGCGCGGACCGAGGGCGTGCAGGTGGGCGAAGGTCTTCTGCGCATAGGCCGAGACGGCGGCCAGGGTCACGCGCGCGAACAGCAGGTCGCGCCATTCGTTGAACAGCGTCGAGGAAAAGCGCAGGATGGCATAGCCAGCGAGAAGGTAGACCGGCAGCTGGGCGGGCAGGCCGCCTTGCGGAAAGGCGTCGATGATGCGTTTCAGCAGGAGCGGCACCGCGACCGTGGCGAGCTTGGCGACCAGCAGCAGGACCACGGCCGCGGCGATGCGCCAGCGGTGGCGCCCGAGCACCTGCCACAGCTCGGCGCTGATGCGTGTGTCCGCACGGCTGTGGTCGGCGCTGCCCGTCATCGCTCGCATCCCGGATGGTCTGTTCGTTGGACCATGCGCGGGCGCCGCTCATCGCACCCGATTGCTGTGATGGCTCAAATACTGTTCAGTTATTTGCGGGAACTTGCTACGCGTCGCTTGCAAAAGGTGGGCTGCAAGGCAGGCTTGCGGCGGCTCCGGTACACCGGCAAACCATCGGCGCGCTGGCGCATCGGGTAGGCGCAGCGTGTGCCAGGCCGGCGCCATACGCCCGAATCGGCAGCAGCGGGTCTCTCCAATGTTTCCCATGCTGAGCAGGACTTATCCTACATCGGACCTCTGCAAAATCAGGAAGTGAAGGCCGCGCGGACAAAGAAGCGGCCGGATCGCGGCAGCGGTGGTCAAAAAACGGCCGCCCTGCGGCAGCCGGTTGAGGGGCCCCGGCTGCTGCCGGGACCGATGGGAGCGGGTGAAATCCGCGGTGCCTTACTTCCGCGAGAAGCCGGTGTCGTCGTCCATCTTGCGGTCGCCCGCCAGCCTGTTCGCGCCGGCCGGGCTCTTCGGATAGCCGCCTGCGGCATCGTTCGATTCGTGGACCGGGTTCGGTTCCTGCTGCATGCTGGCGCCCGGACGCCAGCGGTTGGTCTCGGTGGTCGGCCCGCTGTTGCCCGGGCTGCGCGGCAGGCCGCCTGTGGTGTCGTTCGACTTGTGCATCTCGGCATGGCCCTCGGTGCCCATTTCGCGCCCGCCAGCGCCGGTCTGCGAGCCGCCGCGGTCGGTACTCTGCTGGGCGCCCTGGGCGCCTTCGCGCTGGAGCGATCCCTGCGCGTTCTGCGTGGCGCCGCGCGGGGGCTGCTGCATTGCTTCCATTGCTTCCTGGCGCACGCCATGGTGGTGCCCCAGCGAGCCGCCCTGCAGTTCGGGCTGGCGCGGGTCCTGCGGATTCATCCGGTGCGCGGCCTGGGTGTTGCCGGCGTGTTCGCCTTCGCGGTGCAGCAGGTCGGTGCCGCTGCCCGCAGGGCGGTGGCCGACTGGCTGTTCGAGCTGGCCATAGGCTTGCGAGCGCTGTTCCATCTGGACCTGGTGGCTGTCGGTGATACCCTGCTGCGGACCGCTGCCGCCGCTTTGCTGGGTCTGCATCGAGCCGCCCGGCAGGTCCCAGCGGCTGCTTTCTTCAAGCCAGGGGCCCGGGCCCATGCCGCTCTGCTGGGTGCCCATCTGGTCGATGCCCTGGTGGCCCTGCTGCTGCGAAGCGCCCTGCGGATAGGTGTGGTCGAGCGGCGCGTCCGGGGCGGTCTTGCCCTTGGCATTCTTGTTCCACTTCTCGTTGGCGCCGTTATTGGTCTGGTTGTTCATCTCGCTGCGTTGGTTCGCGTCCATGTCGTTTCCTTTCAAAAAACGATTTCGCTGGCGGGCGCCGTCGGCGCCGCTGATCTCGCCATGATGCGCGCGCCCTCCGACAATCAGTATAGGAAGACGCAGCGGTAGTGTGTAGGACTACAACTGATGGCTTTTTTGTTCAGCAGAATTCAATTTCGTAAGTGCATTTTCTCCTTCCTTAAGTCCTACAAAGTCATCTGAAAACGTCCTATACCCTCATCCAATTGCCCTGCCTAAGATGATTTCGACCGGACGCTCATCGGCGAATTGCGGATGGGAACGGGCCACAGCCTGCCGCAGGACGCGGCGGTTTTACAAGTGAACAGGGAGAACACGATCATGGCTAACCAAGGTAACAAGCAGGGCGGCAACCAGTCCAACAGCCAGAGCAGCGGCACCCGTAATCGCGGTTTCGCTTCGATGGATCCGGCGCGCCAGCGCGAGATCGCCAGCCAGGGCGGCAAGGCTGCGCACCAGAAGGGCACCGCGCATGAATTCACTTCGGAAGAAGCCCGCCGTGCAGGCAGCATGAGCCACGGCAACCGCCAGTCGGCCAGCGCCGGCTCGGCCAGCGGCTCGCGTACCTCGTCGAAGAGCCGCAGCTCGAAGTAAGACGAAGCAGCAAGCCGTACCAAGGCCGTGCCGGCAGCACGCGCCTCCCACCGCCGATCGGGGCGGTAGGCAAACACACTGAGCTGGACGAAGCGGGGAGCCTTGTGCTCCCCGTTTTCTTTCCAAAGATACACACAATTCACCGATGGGATCAGGTAGAATCGCTGCGCCTTTTCAACCCAACCTGAGGAACATCGTCGTGAAAGAAGCGGTCATTCGTCAAGTCAAGAGCATGTCCATGTCGTGCGATCGCGTCGGCAATTCGCTGCTCGCGAAATTCTCCACGCAAGGCGCGAGCGACGTCTGCCTGCACATCCCGGCCAACATCGTGTTCTGGCTGATCAAGCACCTGCCGGTGAACCAGGACCCGACCCTGCAGCCGCCGCCGGCGCCGCCGCAGATCACCCAGTTCGACTGGCAGAATCCGAACACGCCCAAGGCGATCAGCCTGAACTGCCGCGAGCTGCCGGGCAAGCTGCGCATGTCCTTCAACCTCGACCGCAAGCCGGACCTGGTCGTGGTGCTCGACCGCAGCAACGTCGAACTGCTGCGCCAGATCCTGAACCTGTACAGCCGCGAACTGATCGACCTCGACGCGTAAGCGCTTGAGGCAGAGCCGGGATGGGGGCATGGCCAAATCCGGTATCATGTTCCACTTTGTGAACGGGCCAACAAAGGATCAGCCATGCCTATCAAAATCAGCCAGCATTTCGACTCCGGCGCCATCGAGGTGGTCGCCTGCGAGAGTGCGAAACAGATCGACCTGAACCTGCGCCGCGACAACAACGCGGACATCCACCAGTGGTTCCACTTCCGCCTGCAGGGCGCACGCGGCCAGGCCTGCACGATCCGTTTCCTGAATGCCGGCCAGGCAACCTACCCGAAGGGGTTCGAGGACTACCAGGTGGCGGCCAGCTACGACACCGAGAACTGGTTCCGCGTGCCGACCAGCTTCGACGGCCAGGTCATGACCGTCAACCACACGCCTGAGCTCGACAGCGTCTACTACGCCTACTTCGAGCCCTACACCTGGGAGCGCCACCTGCGCCTGCTCGGCGAAGTGGCCGAGAACCCGATCGCGCGCGTGCACGATATCGGCACCACGGTCGACGGCCGCGACATGAACCTGGTCGTGATCGGCAACCCGAACGCCGAGAAAAAGATCTGGGTCATTGCGCGCCAGCATCCGGGCGAGACCATGGCCGAGTGGTTCGTCGAAGGCATGATGGATGCGCTGCTCGACGACGCCAACCCGATCGCGAAGAAGCTCCTGCAGCGCGCCGTGTTCTACATCGTGCCGAACATGAACCCGGACGGCTCGGTGCGCGGCAACCTGCGCACCAACGCGGCAGGCGCCAACCTGAACCGCGAGTGGATGACCCCGACGCCTGAACGCAGCCCGGAAGTGCTGTGCGTGAAGAACAAGATCCACGAAACCGGCGTCGACATGTTCTTCGACATCCACGGCGACGAAGCCTTGCCTTACAACTTCGTGGCGGGCAGCGAGATGCTGGCGGACTTTACCCCGGAGCGCCTGGCGGAGCAAAACGCCTTCATCGAGCGCTACATGGCGGCCAGCCCGGACTTCCAGAACGTCTACGGCTATGCGGCCAGCAAGTACAACGAGGAACTGCTGACCCTGGCCTCGAAGTACATCGGCCACACCTTCAAGTGCCTGTCGCTGACCCTGGAAATGCCGTTCAAGGACAACGCCAACCTGCCGAACCCGTACACCGGCTGGAACGGCGCACGCAGCGCTGCCCTGGGCGCCGCGATCCTGCAGCCGATCCTGCAGTCGCTCGACTGATCGCCGCATTTATTGTGAACATCGTTCATGGGCGTTGAAATCGAGCGCAAGTTCCTGGTCGACGGCGACGCCTGGCGCACGCTGGGCGAAGCGACCCTGCTGCGCCAGGGCTATCTGAGCGCGGATCCGGCGCGTACCGTGCGCGTGCGTATCGACGGCGCGCGCGCTTTTCTCACCATCAAGGGCAAGAGCGTGGGCGCGTCCCGCGGCGAATGGGAATACCCGATTCCCGTGGACGAAGCCGCCGAACTGCTGGACGGCCTGTGCCAGCAGCCCCTGGTCGAGAAGGTGCGGCGCCGCATCGCGGTTGGCCCGCATACCTGGGAAGTCGACGAATTCCTCGGCGCGAATGCCGGCCTGGTGGTCGCCGAGATCGAACTGGCTTCCGAGGACGAGGCTTTCGAGAAGCCCGACTGGATCGGCTGCGAGGTGACGGGCGAGGCGCGCTATTTCAATTCCAACCTGATTCGTCACCCTTACTCGCAATGGAAAGACTTGGCATGACCATGATCACGCGGCGCACGGCGCTCGCTCTCGGACTCGCATTGATGTTGCCAGCAGGCGCCGGCGTTGCAGCCAAGCTGGCTGCCGAAGCCGCAAAACCCGTGGCCAGCTATTTCCCGCCGGCAGGCGAATGGGCGCGCAAGTCGCCCGCCGAACTGGGCATGGATCCGGCCGCGCTGGCTGCCGCCGTCCAGTACGCCCAGTCGCACGAGACCGAGCGCGCGCTCGATTTTTCCGACCAGGAGAAAACCTTCGGCACGCGCCTGGGTTCGATGCCCACGCGCCGCGCCCACACCAACGGCGTGGTCATCTACAAGGGCTATGTGGTGGCCGAGTTCGGCGACACGCAATTCGTCGACCCGACTTATTCGGTGGCGAAGAGCATGCTGGCGACGGTGGCCGGCGTTGCCCTGCGCGATGGCCGCATCGGCAAGCTCGACGAGCCGGTGGCGCAGCGCGTGAACGACGGCGGCTATGCTTCGGCGCGCAATGCCCAGGTCACTTGGAAGCAGCACCTGCAGCAGGAAACCGAGTGGGAAGGCAGCCTCTGGGGCAAGAACGCCGATTTCGTCGGCAAGGAAGCCTTCGGTGCGGGCGAGCGCAAGCCGCGCGCCCTGCAGGCGCCGGGCAGCTTCTACGAATACAACGACGTGCGCATCAACCGCTTCGCGCTGTCGCTGCTGCGCGTAATGGACAAGCCCGTGCCCGAGGTATTCCAGGAGCAGGTGATGGATGTCATCGGCGCCTCGAACACCTGGAAATGGGTGCCTTACCACAACAGCTATGTGGAACTGAACGGCAAGCAGGCGCCGTCGGTCAGCGGCGGCACGCGCTGGGGCGGCGGCATGTGGATCAATTCCTGGGACATGGCGCGCTTCGGCTACCTGTGGCTGCGCGGCGGCCAGTGGAATGGCCGCACCGTGGTGCCGGCCGGCTACGTCAAGGAAGCCCTGAGCCCGAGCGCGCACGGACCGGACTACGGCTACCTGTGGTGGCTCAACACCAAGGGCAAGAATTTGCCGGGCCTGCCGGCGAACGCCTTTGCCGCGCTGGGCGCGGGCAGCAACACCATCGTGGTCTCGCCGGACCATGACCTGGTGGTGGTGTGGCGCTGGCATGCCGGCAATCCTGCCGAGTTCACCAAGCGTGTGATCGCGGCGATCCGCTAACGTCGCTCACTTGCGGTAATCAACCGAAGGCGTCGTCGTAGCGCACTACGCCTGCCGGCAACATTTTCCCATCCAGCAGCGCCGCCATGAAGTACTCCGGCGGCGCGCCCGGGTAGCGCAGGCGGGCATCGCGCTCAAATCCGAAGCGCCGGTAATAATCCGGTTCCCCCAGCACCACGCAGCCCTGGACGCGGTCCGCCCGCAAGCTTGCCAGCCCGGCTTCGACCAGCGCCGTTCCCGCACCCTTACCCTGTGCCGCCGGCAGCACGCCCAGCGGCCCCAGTCCCATCCAGCCCAGGTCGGCGCCGTCGACAGACACTGGCGAGAAAGCGCAGTGGCCGAGGATGGCGCCGTCAGCGCCGATTGCCACGAGCGACAGCGCCAGCCGGCTCCGTGCGCGCAGCCGCTCGACGATCGCGGGTTCGCTGCCGTCGCTGTGCGGATTGCCGGCGAAAGCCGCGCGATGTACCTCGGCGATGCCAGCCAGGTCGTTGGGCGTTTCAGTGCGGATCGAGAAGGGAAGGGAGGCGGAACGGGGCATGGTCGCGGATCCCGTACGGCAGGGAGGAAGAGAAGAGAGAAGCATTGCGGTTGCCGCCAGGGTAAGGCGGCAGCCGCAGTGCGAACTCGAGCTTGAAGCTCGAACCCTTAGTGGAAGTGCTCGGTGCCCGCCGGGGTGTCTTCGGGCATCTCGGCATGCACCAGTTCGCCCGTCGGATCGGCAAACAGCGGCGCGCCGCAGTCGTCGCAATACTCGACCACGTAGCGCTCGTTGATGCGCTTGACGTGGGTGACGCCGGCCTCGTTCAGGTAGGCGATGATTTCGTTCACCGGCGTGAGCGGCGCCGGCAGCGCGCCGCCGAAGCCCGCGCCTTCCATCGGCGTGCCTTCCTCGTCTTCCTGGCCGTACAGCGGCCAGACGATGCCGTACACCACTTCCGAACTTTGGCGCATGGTGAAGCCGACGCGGTACTCGTCGATCTGGCCATCGGCCGCTTCCTCGCCGAAGCCGGCGATCACGGCGCGCAGGTCGGATGGTTCGACGTCGAGCGTGTTGGTGAGGTAATGGACGGCGGCGCGGATCGATACCGGGCGGATCAGCTTGTCGGCTTCGCGGCAGGCCACGTAATACGCTTCCGGCAGCAGCAGTTCGACGCCGCATCCCGGCAGCAGGCGCGCGACGTTGGCCGTGGCCTGGTCGCGCCAGGCCAGCAGCGAATTGTTGCGCTCGGTTTCGAAGACGAGCTGGTGCTGCGGCTCCTGCCAGCGGAACAGCGGGGCGCCCACCGGGGCGACGATGGCCACCAGCAGGTAGCGCGTGTCGGCCAGGAAGGGCGCGGTTTCGGGCGCGCGCACGGCCGGCTTGATGCCCGTGCCCTTGTGGGCGGCCTGGGCCAGCTTGTGGGTCAGCGCATAGGTTTCGGCATGGCTGCGCGGCAGCTGGTCGATCGCGTACAGGGTGGGGGCCATCGCCATCTGCGTGCCTTCGGCCAGCAGGTGGGCCGAGAAGTGGGCCGACAGCGTGGTCAACAGTTCCGGCGGAATGGTGCCGGAACCGATGGAAAAGCGGGTCCAGGCCAGGATGGGCGCGGCCACCAGCAGGGCTTGCCAGGCAACATCCTTGCCGTCCTGCTGCTCCACCATCGTCGACGATTCGCTGACCGCCTCGACGCTGTCCATCAGCACATCGTAGGCCGCCAGGTCGTCCTTGAACAAGGCGTTGAGCGCGGCGTCGATGCTGTCCTGGTGGTTGGTCTTGAGCAGTTTTTGCAGCTGCGTATCCAGTTGCCGTTCCCAGGTCCGTTCTTCGACGCGGCTGGCGGACTGCACGATGGCTTGGGCAATGCTGGAGAGACGCTGGCTTTCTGCGGAGAGTTTTTGGGATGAATCTTTGGAGGGACGACGCATGGCGCTGAAAGAGTCTCTTTGTAAATAGGTGAGGATCGAAGTCCAAGGGGTCATGATAAACCCATATCCCCGGTATTGTAGTTGATTCGGCCACATGCCATGAACACAACGGCAGTCCCCGGCGGAAACAGGCGCCAACCCCCTTGTGGCGATTTGTCGTGCAAAGCGGACGCGGGCGTCCAGGACCAGGGCCTTGTCGCCATGATTCCTGAACAATACTTGCCAAACTGGGCAGTAGAAATCATAATGCGAATCGTTCTCATTAATTTTCCTGTTTCTCTTCCTGTATCGCGTCCCCGGCGCGATGGACCGACGGCATACCAAGAATATGAATAGCAAAGCAGCTCCAGCAGTGCAGCACGCCACCTCTTTCATTCGTAGCCGCAAGCACGCGGTCCCTGGCCTGAGCGGCTCCGCGCTGGCCGTGCTGGCCACGCTGGCGGCGCCGGCGGTCCAGGCCGAGGGCGGCTACAAGGACGTCGACCCGGCCGTCCCGGTGGTGGAAATCAGCGGCGCCGCGCGCCGCGACGTCCAGACCCCGGTCATGTCGAGCTCGGACAAGTTCACCGCACCGCTGCTGGACACGCCGAAGTCGGTCACCGTCATCGGCCAGGAAGTGATCTCGCAGACCGCCGCCGTGTCGCTGGCGGACGCGCTGCGCACCGTGCCGGGCATCACCATCGGCGCAGGCGAGGGCGGCAATCCGGTCGGCGACAACCTCTTTATTCGCGGCTACAACGCCCAGACCGACACCTATGTCGACGGCATCCGCGATTCCGGTTCGCAGTCGCGCGAAGTCTTCAACCTCGAGCAGGTCGAAGTCGTGAAGGGCCCGAACTCGGCCTATGGCGGCCGTTCCTCGGCCGGCGGCGGCGTCAACCTGGTCAGCAAGAGCGCCCAGGCCGACAACTTCTCGAACGCCAGCGTCGGCGTCGGCAGCCACGACTACCGCCGCGTCACCGGCGATATCAACCGCACGCTGGGCAACAACGCCGCCTTCCGCCTGAACGTCATGGCGCACGAAAACAACGTGGCCGGCCGCGACGTCGTCGGCGGCGACCGCTGGGGCATCGCGCCGACGGTGACCTTCGGCCTGACCGGGCCCACCAAGGCGATCCTGAGCTATTACCACCTGACCACGAGCGAGATCCCGGACACCGGCATCCCGTTCGACAATCCGTTCTCGAGCGGCCCCAACGTCGCCCGCAACGGCAACGGCACCCCGGTCGACGTCGACCGCTCGACCTTCTACGGCCTGGCCAACCGCGACTTCCGCGATACCAAATCCGACATCGGCACCGTCGACCTGCGCCACGACTTCGGCGGCGGCCTGGTGCTGCGCAACGTGACCCGCTACGGCAAGTCGAAGAACGACTACGTCTGGACCCAGCCCGACGATTCCAAGGGCAACGTGATCCTGTATGGCACCGTCTGGCGCCGCGCCAACACCCGCTTCACCGACACCGAGACCGCCGCCAACGCGACCAGCCTGTCGGGCAAGCTGGTCACCGCCGGCATCAAGCACAGCTACAACGTCGGCGTCGAGTTCAGCAAGGAGAGCACCGAGCGTGGCACCTATGTCTTCACGCCGGGCACCAACAACCTGCTGACCAACAACACGGTCTGCGCGACCTCGGGCGCGGCCACCGGCTACAACTGCGCGCCGCTGAACAACCCGAACCCCTACGACCCGTGGGTCTACACCCGCAGCGTGGGCCCGGCCATGAACGAGATCGAGACCACCACCCGCGCCGTCTACGCCTTCGACACCATCGAATTCAATCCGCAGTGGATGCTGAACCTGGGCGCGCGCTGGGACGACTTCTCGAGCAAACTGAACGTGAGCAACGCGCCGGCCTCCAATGCCCGCGTCAGCAGCACCTTCGACACCTACCAGGCCGGCCTGGTGTTCAAGCCGGCCGCCAACGGCAGCATCTACGTCTCCTACGCCACCTCGGCCACCCCGCCGGGCAACGATGGCGGCGACGGCTTCGATGGCCTGACCGTGGCAATCCAGAATTTGCAGCCGCAGAAGAGCAAGAACCTGGAACTCGGCACCAAGTGG
This sequence comes from Massilia sp. UBA2709, assembly GCA_002354135.1. GTDB lineage: Bacteria > Pseudomonadota > Gammaproteobacteria > Burkholderiales > Burkholderiaceae_D > Telluria. The sequence goes on from DEKZ01000120.1 coordinate 14,606, forward strand.
GAGGTGCTGAACAACCGCCTGTCGCTGAACGCGGCCGTGTTCCAGAGCAAGATGGACAATGCCCGCGTCACCTCGCCGGACGGCACCAGCCAGAACGTCGGCAAGAAGGAGCTGAAGGGCGTCGAGCTGGGCTTCTCGGGCAAGCTGACCAATGCATGGCAGGTCTTCGGCGGCTATACCTGGCTGGACGCGATCGTCAAGGACAATGGTTACCTCAACGTGGCCCCGAGCGGCAGCCCGGCGGTGTACCAGCCGTCGCCGTATAACGGCAACGTGTTCCCGACCACGCCGGAGCACAGCGCCTCGCTGTGGAGCTCGTATGCCTTCAGCAAGGACTTCAGCGCCGGCATCGGCATGAACTACGTCGGCAAGGTCTACGCCAACGTCAACAATACCAAGTATGCGCCGGGCTACACCCGCTTCGATGCGATGGCCAGCTACACGCTCAACAAGAACGTGTCCTTCCAGCTGAACATCCAGAACCTGGGCGACAAGGTCTACTTCGACCGCCTCTCCTCGCCGCACTATGCGGGCGTCGGCGCGGGGCGTTCGGCCAGCCTGACCGCCAACCTGAAGTTCTGATGGCCGCGCCTGGACCAGGCGTACGACAATGAACAAGCAGTTTTGCAAGGCCCTCCCTGCTTGAAGCGGGGAGGGCCTTGCTGTTTTTGGAAAGGAAGCAAGACATGATGGTGCACATTCCCGGCGTCCTGAGCCCGGAACAAGTGGCGCAGATGCGCGAGCGCCTCGCGGCGACGGACTGGATCGACGGCCGCGCCAGCGTCGGACCGCAGGGCGCGCAAGTGAAGCGCAACCGCCAGCTGGCCGAAGGCTCGCCGCTGGCGCTCGAACTGGGCGGCATCGTCAGCGCGGCGCTGATGGCCAATCCGCTGTTCTTCTCGTCGGTGCTGCCGCTGCGCATCCTGCCGCCTTACTTCAACAGCTATGGCGGCGGCGAGCACTACGGCCTGCACGTGGACGGCGCGATCCGCGCCCAGCGTCCCGGCATGGCGCCCGTGCGGGCGGACGTGTCGACCACGGTGTTCCTGAGCGGCCCGGAGGAGTACGAGGGCGGCGAGCTGGTGGTGGTCGATGCCTACGGCACCCATGAAGTGAAGCTGCCGGCGGGCGACGCCATCGTCTACCCCTCGGGCAGCGTGCACCAGGTGCTGCCGGTCACGCGCGGCGAGCGCATCGCTTCTTTCCTCTGGACCCAGAGCATGGTGCGCGACGACGGCCGGCGCGCCATGCTGTTCGAGCTCGACACGAACATCCAGAAGCTGCGCGGGACCTATGGGGAATCGGATGCCACGGTCGGGCTGACCGGGCATTATCACAACCTGCTGCGGATGTGGGCGGAGGTGTGAAGGCGGCCGTGCGTATATGCCACGGCCGCTTGAACGCGTGGACGGCAGAGCCGCCTTGCGCGGCCCGGTCCACCCTACGGGTCTAACTCATCCCATATCTATCAGAACGAATAATCCACCCGCGCGTACATCGAGCGGCCATTGATGCCGAACGGGCAGGTCTCCCAGCAGTGGGTGAAGCCGATCGACGTGAAGTTGGCGGCACGCTCCGGGTCCCAGCGCGTCGGGTAGGTGTCGAACAGGTTGTTCACGCCCGCCGACACGCTCAGCGCCTTGCTGAAGGAATAGCGCGCCGTCAGGTCGACGATCCACTTCGCTTCCCAGGTCTGGACGAAACCCGGCGTGAAGCCCTGGCCCTGCACTTCGCCGAAGTAATTGGCGCGGCCGGTCACGTTCCAGGGACCGACCGTGTAGTCGGCCGCCACGACGTGGTGCTGGCGCGGCTGGCCGCGTTCGATCAGGGTCACCTGGGCGTCGTCGAAGAGCTGGGTGCCGGTCAGGACCGGCGACTGCGAATGGCGCCCCTTCACCTTGGTCTTGTTGAAGCCGAGCTGGCCGGACAGCACCAGGGTCGAGCCCTGGCCGCGCGTGGTGTGCTGGGCGACCAGGTCGAAGCCGTCGGTGCTGGTGTCGATCGCGTTGGTGAAGAACTGCGCCTGGCCCACGCGCAGCGGGGCCAGGATGGCGCCGATTGGGCAGGCCACCGGGTCCGCGCAGTTTTCCGCTTCCGGCTGGATGAGGCTCGAGAAGACGATGCGGTCGTCGATGTTGGTACGGTAGAGGTCGGCAGTTATCGAGAAGTTCTTTGCTGGGCGCAGGACCAGACCGATGCTGGCGTTCTTCGAGGTTTCTTCCTTCAGCGGCGCAATGCCGAAAGCCTGGGTCACGGCGCTGCCTTCGCGCGCGGTGAGGGTTTCGGTCAGCGTGCCGTCTTCGTTCAGGTTGGTCGAGACCGAGCTGTAGAACTTCTGCTGCACGCCCGGCGCGCGAAAGCCCGTCGACACGCTGCCGCGCACGCCGATCATCGGCGACGGATCCCAGCGTGCGCTCAGCTTGCCCGTGGTGGTCGAGCCGAAGTCGGAGTAGCGCTCGTAGCGCACCGCCGCGCCGACCGACACCTGCTCGCCGAACTTGCGCTCCAGGTCCAGGTAGAGCGCGACGTTGTGGCGCGCGTCGTCGACCGCGTTCGAAGGCGTGTAGCCCGGGAAGCCCTGGATGCCCGAGGCGGCCAGGCCGCCGAAGCGGTTGCGGATCTCCTTGGTCAGGTCGTTGGTACGGCCGTACTGGTAGGACACCGGGTCGCCCGCCTCGATCTCGTAGCCGTCGCGGCGCCATTCGAAGCCGGCGGCCACGTAGAGCGGCGCGCCCGCCACCTGGACCGGGCCCTTGAAGTCGAGGTTGAAGGTGGTCTGGTTGAACTTCAGGGCGCCGGTGTCCGCTTCCGTGGGCGACTGGCGCAGGTTGTCCTCGTAGTAGTAGCTGACGTTGATCGAGTTGCGCTCGTGGAAGGCAAGCTCGCTGCGGCCGTGGTTCACGCTGGCGTCCATGCTCCACTCGCGGCCCAGCTCGTGCCGGTATCCGACGGCGAGCGAGGCATCCTTCACCGTCGTGATGATGTTCGGCAGGAAGCCGTTCGGGTAGATCTCGGGCACGGTGCGTCCATCGTCGGCCGGGCGGAAGAAGCCGCCCGAATCGCCTTTCCTGCGCGAGGCGCCGCCGAAGACGTAGAACTCGCCGCCGGTCGTCGGCACCGGCAGGGCCGAGTTCAGCCACAGGTAGGCGTCCTTGGCGTTGCTGTCGCCGATGCGCTGGGTCACGCGCGGCGGATCGACACGTGCCGTGTCCAGGCCCGCGCGATTGGTCTCGTTGCGCTTGCGGCCTTCCAGCGACAGGTTCAGGTAGCCGCCGTCGGCGCCCAGCGCGAAGCCCTTGTGCACGCTGGCGGAATAGTTGTCTCCGTCGCCTTCGCTGGTGGTGCCGGCGTTGGCGCTGAGCTGGCCGAGATCCGCGCCTTTCTTCAGGATGATGTTGATGACGCCGGCGATCGCGTCCGACCCGTACTGGGCGGCGGCGCCGTCGCGCAGCACCTCGATGCTCTGGATCGCGGACAGGGGAATGGCGTTGATGTCGGTGCCGGCCGAGCCGCGGCCGATGGTCTGCTGGACGTTCACGAGCGCCTGCTGGTGGCGGCGCTTGCCGTTGATCAGGACCAGCAACTGGTCCGGACCGAGGCCGCGCAGGGTGGCGGGCCGGATGATGTCGGTGCCGTCGCTGATGAAGGTAGTGCTGAAGTTGAACGAGGGGTCCAGGTCCTGCAGCACCTTGCCCAGTTCCTGCATCCCGGTCGACTGCATGTCCTTCAGGTTCACCAGGCCCACCGGCACGGCGGTGTCGAGCGCGGTCTTGGCCTGGGTGCGCGAACCGAGCACGATCACCTGGGCCGGTTCGGTCTCCTGGGTTTGTGCCTGGGCGGGCGCGAACGCCGCCATGATCGAGGAAGCCAGCAGCGCGCGTCGTAAGCTATGTTTCTTCATTCTTCTCGTCCCCTGTATTTGTTACGCAGTCAATTTTCTCGATGTGTCATTTGTAACGACGACTCATCATAACTGGATGTTATGCATTGGCAAGCGTTAGTTATGCTGCATGGAAAGGCGTGGACAGGGTGATACACCAGGCAATTGTTGGCTTGACAAACGCAAGCGTGCGAGAAGGAGCGTTTACGGACGGGAAGGGGACGATACCTGGACGGGCGAACTTGGGAGGGGTGCGACGCGCCCACGTCCGCTCGGCGACGCTGGGCTACCGTATCGCGCAGCCGGTTGGGGAAACACTAGCAATTCTGGTAGTGCAAACCTAGGCGCTTCGATGACAAAATTAATATTTTATTAATAAGAAGCCTCCACGATGCGTTTATCCCTCCTTGCCCTTTCCCTTCTTGTTGCAGCGGGCTTGTCGGCCTGCAAGCCGCGCCAGCCCGACAACCAGGATGCCGCCAAGCAGACATCCGAGAGCACGTCCGGACCGGCTGCCGCTCCGGTTGCAACGGCTCCCACCGCTCCTGCTCCTTCCGCTCCCGCCGTCACCCACGCGGAGCCTGAAACGGCTGGCAAGCCCTTCGACTTGCAATCGGTTCCCGTGACCAGCAAGGCGCTCCCGGCCTTCCCCTATCTGGCGACGCCTGCGGAAGCTGAGAAGGTGTACACCGAAAAGGATATCGAGTTCGACCGCGTGTATGTCGTGGCCGGCGAAGCATTGCACCGCGTGGAGGGCAAGGTCTTGCACCGTTCCTTTTCCTTGGATTCATTGAAATGGTCGCCGCTGGCAGCGCACCGGAACTATGAAACGGCGCTGAAATCCCTGGGGGCGACGCGGGTCGATGCCGTTCACCCACGCAATGACCAGTTCGTGGAACGTAACGGCGGCGACAGGTACGGCATCTTCAAGAAGATGGGCGTCCCAATCCTGAGCCCCATGGAAGACCCGGAAGTGCCCGGGTTCGAGCAATGGCTGCTCCGCACGGCCGATACGAACGTCTGGCTGTCGTTTTTCATCAGCGACGGCTACGTCCACCTGCTCACCGTCGAGGAAAAAGCGTTGAAACAACTCGTCCAGGCCCTCCCTGCCGTCGAGCTGTCGAGCGCCCTGAAGAAGAACGGCCACGTCGCGCTTTACCTGAACTTCGACACCGACAGCCACATGCTTCGCGAGGACAGCTTGCCGGCGGTCGACGAAGTGGTGAAATTGATGCGCGGTGAGCCAGCCCTGAAGCTGCGCGTTGAAGGGCATACCGACGCCACCGGCGACGCTGCGCACAACCGCACGCTCTCGCTGGCCCGCGCCAAGTCGGTGGTGCAGGCGATCACGGCGCAGCAGATCGCCGCCGAGCGCCTGAGCGCGGCAGGCTGGGGGCCGGACCGGCCGCTGGCCGATAACATGAGCGAAGAAGGCAAGGCGAAGAACCGCCGCGTCGAACTCGTGCGGGTCTGACTCGCGCCATATTTTCCAGGACCTGACATGGCAAATCGCACTTATCTTTTCGCATGCAACCAGAAGCCGACCGGCAAGCCATCGCCCGGCCGCACCATCGTAGGCCTGTCGGAGTGGAATTACGACATTCCGCTGGCCTATCGCATCCTCGTATCCGGTAATCCGGAAGCCTGTTTCTCGTCGATCTGGACCGAGCCGGCGGACCCTTCCGTCGTGCCCCAGCACATGGCCGTGGTGGGTGAGTCCGAGGCCGGTCTGGAGCGCCTGAAGGGGGTGTTCAAGCGCATCACGCTGCCGCAGGCGCAGCGCGTGATCAACGAGTCGCTCGCATTTCTCGACCGGACCGATCGCAAGCTGGGCTTCTACTTTCTCGAGCCCGCCGAGCTGTTTGCCATGGACGACGATGAAGAGATTCCGGAGCTGAACCGGAAGCTGTGTGCTTCGCTGGCCTCGCTTGACCGGGAAATCGACCATGTCGTCGCCGCAATCAATGCCGGCAGCGAAGAGGGACTCAAGGTATTTCGCGATTTCGGCTTCGGCAACTGGTCGACGGTGCTCTATTACGACATCGACGAGCCGCGCCCGGGGAAGGGAGCGTAAGACCGATCGTCCCGGGCCGGACCGGCCTCCTCGAACGCGGCTTCTGCCAGCGCCCGGCGTAGTGCAGTCATGTCGACCGGCTTCACGAAGTAGTGCCGGAAGCCGGCCGCCTTGGCTAGGACCCTGTCGTGCGCCTGACCATAGCCTGTCAGCGCGATGTACAGCGCGTTCCTGGTGGCGGGAAGCGCATGCAGCCGCCTCGACAGTTCGTAGCCATCCATGTCGGGCAGGCCGATATCCAGGATCAGGGCGTCGGGATGCAGGCGTCCCGCTTCCTCGAGGGCGCTGCGCGCGTTCTCGCACACCGTCACCGCATGGCCTTGTGCCTCGAGGAGGGCGGCCAGGGACTGGGCCGCATCGACGTTGTCATCGACAGCCAGGATGCGCAACGGGCATGGATGCTCCTGCGCTGCCGCCGCCGCGATCCGGCCTGCGCCTCGCCGTTCCTTGACCAGGAGCGGAAGCGACAGGATGAACGTGCTGCCCTTGCCGGGCCCCGCGCTTTTGGCGGTCACGTTGCCGCCATGGAGCGTCATGATGCTCCTGACCAGCGCCAGGCCGAGCCCGAGGCCGCCCTGGGAGCGGTCCGGCGTGCGTTCCGCCTGGGTGAACAGGTCGAACACATGCGGCAGGAGCTGCGCATCCATGCCGATGCCCTCGTCGGCGACGCTGATGCAGACGCAGGGCGCCTTCACTTCCATGCAGAGCTGGATATGACCGCCAATCGGCGTGTATTTCGCCGCATTGTTCAACAGGTTCGTCAAGACCTGGACCAGGCGTGTGCGGTCGCCCAGGACCAGGACCTCCTCCTGCGCCAGGCGAATGGTGAAGGCATGATGCCGCGAGTCGATCAGCGGCGCCGACTGCTCGATGGCGCTATGGATGACATCCTTGATATCGAGCTCGGACGTCTCGATGGAGGCCAGGCCGCGCGTCACGCGCGACACGTCCAGCAGATCGTCGACCAGGTCGGTCATGTGCCTGACCTGCCGGACGATGATTTCACTGTACTTCCTGACCGTGTCGTTATCGGGGCTGGCGACGGCCAGCAGGTTGGCTGCCGTACTGATCGGCGCCAGGGGATTACGGAGTTCATGGGCGAGCATGGCGAGGAATTCGTCCTTGCGCCGATTGGCCACTTCCAGGGCCTCTTCCGCTTCGCGCTGGATGGTGATGTCGGTGTTGGTGCCGAACCAGCGCACGATCTTCCCTTGCTGGTCGCGGATCGGAACCGCGCGCGACAGGAACCAGCGGTATTCGCCATCGGCGCTGCGCAAAGGGAAGAGGTCTTCCCACGCGACCTGTTGTTCGACGATCTGGCTGCGGTACCTGGCCTTGACCGCGTCCACGAAGTCGGGATGGTGGACCTTTTCCCAGCCCCATCCCTTCATTTCTTCGAGCGTCGTGCCGGTGTATTCGAACCAGCGGTTGTTGTACCAGAAGATAGCGCCGTCGCTGTCTGCCATCCAGGCCAGTTGCGGGATGTTTTCCGCCAGGGTCCGGAATTGCACCTCGCTTTCCTTGAGTGCCGATTGCGCCTTCCTGATCTCGCTGATATCGAGGATATAGGCAATGCCTTCCTCGCGGTTGCCCTGGTAGTTGGCGGCGCCGATATAGACCGGCAGGCGGCTGCCGTCCTTCCTGAGGTATTCCTTCTCGAACGCTTCCACGCTGCCGCTCGACTGCAGGACGTCCAGGCTCCTGCTGTCCACGTCGTCCCATTCGGGAGGCGTCAGGTCGCGCCAGGACAGGCCGTTCTGTTCGAAGTCTGCGCGCGAGTAACCCAGCATCCTCAGGAAGGCATCGTTCACCTTGACGATGCGTCCATCGAAACGATACTGCATGACCCCGATGACGTTGGAGTCGGTGATCGTCTTGAACTGGAATTCGGTGCGTTGGCGCGCTTCTTCCGCCAGTTTCTGTTGCGTGACGTCGATGACGACGCCCGGCATCCATGCAGGCTCGCCGCTTGCGTCCACGTCGACCTTGCCGCGCGCATGGATGTGCCGGATGCCGCCATCCCGGAGACAGAGGCGGAACTGGTACTGGTAGGGCTTGTGGGCGGCAAGCGAATCGGCAACGTTCGCCTGCACCGCCTGGACGTCGTCGGGATGGATGTGTGCGAGATAGGCCTTGAGCGGACCACCCTTGGCGTCCTGCTCGGAGATCTCGAACAGCCGTGCGAAGTTGCAATCGGCATAGACGCGGTCGGCCTGGATGTCCCAGGTCCAGGTGCCGATTTCAGCGGCGCTCAGGGTGCCTTCCAGCCTCAGCTGCGCATCCTGCAGTTGTGCCCGCAGGACTTTCTGGGTGTGGATGTCGGTGCAGGTACCGATCCAGCGTTCGATCAGGCCGGCCCCGTTCCGGACCGGCAAGGCACGCGCCAGCACCCAGTGATATTCGCCCGAGCGATGCCGCAAGCGGTATTCGATTTCGTAGGGCTCGCCGGTGGCGAGGCTGTGCTCCCAGGCTGGCCTGGTGCGCGGCAGGTCGTCGGGATGCAGGATCGATCCCCAGTTGTCGCCAATGGTTGCGTCGAACGGCATGCCGGCAAATTCGTAATGCTGCCGGTTGTAGTAATCGTGGTAGCCGTCCGGCAGGGCCGACCAGACCATCTGCGGCATGGCGTCCGCGATCAGCCGGAACCGGGCCTCGCTTTCCTCGATTGCCCGCTGCTTCAGTATATGTTCCGTAACGTCTTCGACGCTGTGGATGATGTAGGCGACTTCTCCCGTGGGGCCGAAGACAGGGCTGTTGAGCGGTTTCCAGTAGCGGACTTCGAACTCACCCTCGACCGCGCCGCGCCTGGGAATATCGTATTTTTGCAGCGGCATGACGTCGGCGCACTTGTTCTGCAAGACACGCATCAGCGATGCACGCAGGTTCCTGGTGCCCGTCGCGCCGGGATCGGCGGGATTGTCCGGAAAGACGTCGAAGAGGTTCTTTCCCAGGATCTGTTCCCGCGTCGTCATGGTGGCGTGCAGGCGCGCCGCGTTGGCGGCCACCATGGTGAAGTCCGGCGTCAGGACCAGGTAGGGGACCGGCGTCGCATCGAACAATAACCGGAAGTCGAGCCCCAAGCCATCAGGCAGGTCAGCAGGTGCGGCCATAGTGAAAGTCCTTCGATGGCATTGCATGCGCCTGTTCGATTGGTTTTTCACGAGGAATGATCATAAGTGGAAGTTCCGAATGGCGTCGCGCTCGATTGCGATCCGCCTGTCGCCTGTTCCGTAGCCGCCCAGCCAACTTGGCGAACTCAATAGAAGCGTATGATCGTTCAGAGGCTGTCAGTCCGGAGGCCGGTTCGATCTATTGCTTAAGGAGAACTACCATGCTCGTTTTCATATTGGCGGCGGCAAGTGCAATGTGCCTGCTCGGATGTGCGACCCCACAAGACCGGGCAGTGGCCCAGCAAGCGCAAGTGGAGCGCATGATGGCCGAATACGGACCCGCATGCACGCAGATGGGTTATGCGACGAACACCGACCCCTGGCGGGAGTGCATTCTTCGTTCAGCCGGGCAGGACGGCGGTACACGCGGGGGCGTCTCGACTTCCATCTTCGGCGGCGTGGGCAGTGGCGGTCGCGGCGGTATCGGCATCGGCATCGGCATAGGACGCTAGCGGGCACGTCGCAGGGGGTGGATAAAAAAGAAAAAAGGCCGGAACCCGCAAAGGTTCCGGCCTTTTTGTCTTCCGTTCAGCCTCCCCAGCGGGGCGTCTGAACGGAGCTCCCTCTACTGCATTACGCAGCCAGCAGCTGGCGCAGCACGAACGGCAGGATGCCGCCATGCTTGTAGTAGTCGACTTCGATCGGGGTGTCGATACGCAGCAGCACTTGCACTTCCTGGGTCTCGCCGTTTTCGCGGTGGATCACCAGGGTGGCCAGTTGTTGCGGCTTGATCTCGCCTTCCAGGCCCTTCAGGTCGTAGGTTTCCTTGCCGGTGATGCCCAGGGTCTCGACGCTGTCGTTGCCGATGAACTGCAGCGGCAGCACGCCCATGCCCACCAGGTTCGAGCGGTGGATACGCTCGAAGGAACGCACGATGACGGCCTTCACGCCCAGCAGCTGGGTGCCCTTGGCTGCCCAGTCGCGCGACGAGCCGGTGCCGTACTCTTCGCCACCGAACACCATGGTCGGGGTGCCTTCGGCCACGTACTTCATGGCCGCGTCGTAGATCGACATCTGTTCGCCCGACGGCTGGTGGATCGTGATGCCGCCTTCGACCGCCGAACCGTCCGCCTTCGGCGGGATCATCTTGTTCTTGATACGCACGTTGGCGAAGGTGCCGCGCATCATGATCTCGTGATTACCGCGGCGCGAGCCGTAGGAGTTGAAGTCGGCCTTCAGCACGCCGTGATCCTTCAGCCACTTGCCTGCAGGACCGTCTTCCTTGATCGAACCGGCCGGCGAGATGTGGTCGGTGGTGATCGAGTCGCCGAACACGCCCAGCGCGCGCGCGCCGGTGATGCCGGTGGCGGCGGCTTTCGGGGTCATCTCGAAGTCGGCGAAGAACGGCGGCTCGGCGATGTAGGTCGATTCCGGCCAGTTGTACACCTGGCCTTCGGTCGACGACACGCGCTCCCACAGTTCGCCCGGGTTGCCCTTCACGTCGGCGTAGTTCTTCTTGAACACTTCCGAGTTCATTGCAAAGCGCATCAGCTCGCCCACTTCCTGCGACGACGGCCAGATGTCGCCCAGGTAGACGTCGACACCGTTGGTGTCCTTGCCGACCGGCTCGCTCATCAGGTCCTTGGTCATGTTGCCGGCGATCGCGTAAGCGACGACCAGCGGCGGCGAGGCCAGGAAGTTCGAACGGATGTTCGGGTGGATACGCGCTTCGAAGTTACGGTTGCCCGACAGGACAGCCGAAGCGACGATGTCGTTCTGCACGATGGCCGCGTTCAGTTCCGGGGTCAGGTCGCCGGCGTTGCCGATGCAGGTGGTGCAGCCGTAGGCGGTCACGCCGAAGCCCAGCTTTTCCAGGTAAGGCAGCAGGCCGGCGGCGGTCAGGTACTCGGTGACGACGCGCGATCCCGGCGCCAGCGAGGACTTGATGTGCGGAGCCACGGTCAGGCCGCGCTCGACGGCCTTCTTGGCCAGCAGGCCGGCAGCCAGCAGCACGCTCGGGTTCGAGGTGTTGGTGCACGAGGTGATGGCGGCGATCAGGACGTCGCCGTTCTTCACGCGCACGCCGTTGGTGGTCTCGTAGACCTTGTTCAGGTCTTCAGGCGACTTGTTGAAGCCGTTCTGGGTGGTCGGCTTGCTGAACAGCTCGGTGAAGGTGTTCTTCACGTGACCCAGCTCGATACGGTCCTGCGGACGCTTCGGGCCTGCCAGCGACGGGGTGACGGTCGACAGGTCGAGGGTCACCACGCGGGTGTAGTCGATCTCGCCTTCCTGCGGGATGCCGAACATGCCCTGGGCCTTGAAGTAGTTCTCGAAGGCAGCCAGTTCTTCTTCGGTACGGCCGGTGCCGCGGAAGTAGTCGACGGTGGCTTCGTCGACCGGGAAGAAGCCCATGGTCGCGCCGTATTCCGGCGCCATGTTGCCGATGGTGGCGCGGTCGGTGGTCGACAGCGAGCGGGTGCCTTCGCCGAAGAATTCGACGAACTTGCCCACAACCTTCTCTTTACGCAGCAGTTCGGTGATGGTCAGCACCAGGTCGGTCGCGGTGCAGCCTTCGCGCAGCTTGCCCTTCAGGTTCACGCCGATGACGTCCGGGGTCAGGAAGTAGACCGGCTGGCCCAGCATGCCTGCCTCGGCTTCGATGCCGCCCACGCCCCAGCCGACGACGCCGACGCCGTTGATCATGGTGGTGTGCGAGTCGGTGCCGACCAGGGTGTCCGGGTAGTAGGTGTTACCGTTGTGCATGACGCCGCGCGCCAGGTACTCGAGGTTGACCTGGTGGACGATGCCGAAGCCCGGCGGCACGACGCCGAAGGTGTCGAATGCCTGCATGCCCCACTTCATGAACTGGTAGCGCTCGTTGTTGCGCTGGAATTCCAGTTTCATGTTCAGGTCCAGCGCGCCCGGCTCGCGGAAGTGGTCGATGGTGACCGAGTGGTCGACGACCAGGTCGACCGGCACCAGCGGCTCGATCTTCTTCGGATCGGCGCCGGTCTTGGCGGCGACGTTGCGCATCGCGGCCAGGTCGGCCAGCAGCGGCACGCCGGTGAAGTCCTGCAGCACGACGCGGGCGACGACGAAAGGAATCTCGTCGGTGCGCTCGGCGGTCGCGCCCCAGTTCGCCAGCTGGCGAACGTGCTCTTCGGTGACCTTCTTGCCGTCGCAGTTACGCAGCACGGACTCGAGGACGATACGGATCGACACCGGCAGGCGCGACAGGTTCACGCCCAGGCTTTCGCCCAGTGCCGGCAGCGAATAGAACTGGCCGGACTGGCCGCCCGCGAGCGGGAAGTCCTTCAGCGTGTTCAGGGTGTTGCGAGACATAAGCTCTCCTTCAGTAGGGGTCTCTTGTTATTGCTTCAATACTTCGTAATCAGCAACGGTAGGGTGACGCGCAGTGTCAGCTGTACTTCGCGTCAGCTTTTCTTTTCATCCAGCCCGGCCGTGACGAGCGGCTTGGACTGTTCGGCGTTCTTGCATTCATTGGCCAGCTGGCGGTTCAGCTTCGAATCGAGCAGCATGCCCTTCGACGGGATGCCGATCCAGACCAGGCCGTAGTTCGTGTTCTCGAAACGCAGCGCGCCGGTGGTCGTGCCCACGCGCGCCAGGCGGTGCAGGCGCTTCTTCCAGCGCAGGGCGATGTGCGCATCGTCCTTCTCGCTGGTGTAGATCGTGATCTTGTTGCCCAGCTCGCAGGCGTAGTCGGTCACCTTGGTGTCGGTGATGTCCGGTTCCGGTTCATCGACGACGGCGGCAGCGGCGGCACCGGCGGCGCCCGCGGCAACACCTGCTGCGGCTTTCTTCTTCGAGGATTTCGACGACTTGGCCTTGGCCTTGAGGACGTCGGCGGCTTTCGGGTGGTTCTTTTCGGGTGCGGCGGACGCCGGCGCGGCGCACAGGCCGAGGGCCGCGAGCACGAAGGAGCCGGCGGCGAGAAGGTGTTTGACTGGGGTGGCCATTAGTTGGATTCCGTTTGGTTGACGATTGCCGCCGCGGATTCAGGCAGCGCCAGGCCGGCCAGCTTCGCGCGCTGCAAAACGGTCCAATAATATCGGTAGCTGGCGCGGTCGTGCAAGCGCCCATGCTGAGCGATCGGTCCCCAGTTCACGGCCATCGCTTCCTGCAGGATGTTGGTTGCTTCGTTCACCTCCGACAGCCTCGGCGTGAACGCCTTCAGGATCGGCTTGATCTGGTCCGGATGGATGCTCCACATGCGCGTGAAACCGAATTCGGCGCCGGCGCGTTGTGCGTCATTTGCCACAACCGCGCTGTCTTTGATTTCGGTCGTCACATTATGCGAGGCGACCTTGCCGTGCGCATGACATGCCGCAACCATTTCCAGCTTGGCGCGGACAACTAATGGATGCGAAAACTGTCCCGGGGTGCGCATCGCGCTCGCCGGCACCGCGCCGTAGTGCGCCGAGACGAAGTCCATGATGCCAAAGGAGAGGCATTCGACCTGGGGCAGGGCGGCGATCTCGTAGGCTTCGCGCAGGGCGCCGTGGGTCTCGATCAGCACGTGCACGGGCAGCGCGGCGCGTCCGGCCGGCACCGCGACGCGGTTGGTGGTCTCGAGGGCGCGCCGCACGTCGGCCAGGCCGTTCGGCTTGGGCAGCACCACGTAGGCCAGGCGGTTCGCCGCGGCGCCGACGATGGTGGCCACGTCGGTCTCGAAATGCTCGCTGTCGATGTCGTGCAGGCGCACGCCGATGCGGTTGAAGCGGTTGTCCTCGCTGTTCAGCAAATCCGCCACGAGCCGGGCGTGCGCGGCTTCGTTGCCGGCGGCGGCGCCGTCCTCGCAGTCGAAGGTGATGTCGAACAGGGGGCCAAGCTCTTGTTGCAGGGCCATCGACTTGCGCATCAGCTTCTCCGAGCCGCAATAATGGTCGCAGGCGGGAAGAAGGAGCGGCTGGCGTTTGCCCTGGAATAAAACCTCGGAAGGATGCATGTGTGTTTCGGTCGCTACGCTGGCAGGAAAAGAAGAAGCCGCCGTGCCCGGTTCAGGGGCACGACGGCTGCGGCGCACGGTCGGCTTGGCCGGTTCCATGGACGCCGCGTCGCGGTTTAGGCCAGCAGGTGTGCCACGCCTTCACGCTCTTCGGTCAGTTCCTTCAGCGTGAGGTTGATGCGCTCTTGCGAGAACTGGTCGATCTCCAGGCCCTGGACGATCTTGTACTCGCCGTTCTCGGTGGTGACCGGGAAGCCGAACACGACGCCTTCCGGGATGCCGTACGAGCCGTCCGACGGGATGCCCATGGTGGTCCACTTGCCGTTGGTGCCCAGCACCCAGTCACGCACGTGGTCGATCGCTGCGTTGGCGGCCGACGCTGCCGACGATGCGCCGCGGGCGTCGATGATGGCGGCGCCGCGCTTGCCGACGGTCGGCAGGAAGGTGTCGCGGTTCCAGACGTCGTCGTTGATCAGGTCCTTGACCGACTGGCCGTCGACGGTGGCGAAGCGGTAGTCGGCGTACATGGTCGGCGAGTGGTTGCCCCACACGACCATCTTCTCGATCGCGCCGACCGGCTTGCCGGCCTTGGCGGCCACTTGCGACAGGGCGCGGTTGTGGTCCAGGCGCAGCATGGCGGTGAAGTTCTTGGCCGGCAGGTTCGGGGCCGACTTCATGGCGATGTAGGCGTTGGTGTTGGCCGGGTTGCCGACGACCAGCACTTTCACGTTGCGCGAAGCGACGGCGTCCAGCGCCTTGCCCTGCACGGTGAAGATCTGTGCGTTCGCTTCCAGCAGGTCCTTGCGCTCCATGCCCGGACCGCGCGGACGGGCGCCGACCAGCAGGGCGACGTCGGCATCCTTGAAGGCGGTCATCGGGTCGCTGTGCGCGGTCATGCCGGCCAGCAGCGGGAATGCGCAGTCGTCGATTTCCATCATGACGCCCTTGAGCGCCTTCTGTGCCTTCTCGTTGTCGATCTCGAGCAGCTGCAGGATGACCGGCTGGTCCTTGCCCAGCATGTCGCCGTTGGCAATGCGGAACAGCAGGGAATAGCCGATCTGGCCGGCTGCGCCGGTGACGGCAACGCGCATTGGGGTTTTAGCCATGATGAATCTCCAAAAGTGGGAATGAAAACGGTCGAAGCCGAGGATACGCCTGTTTGGGAAAACCGCAATGATACCAAAATCGCACTGCGTCCAATTGAGCCGCCGTGACGCGCGGCGGATTCCGCCAGGCGCGGCCAGCGGGGCGTACTGGCGTCCGATCGACCGCGAGTGTAGTCCTCGGTAGTTCTACCTGTCAATTGATATCATATGTCTTATATAAGACACATGTCATTGCCATGCATACACTGGACGGGGCAGGGCTTTTGTGGTGAAATCGCGGTCTATGAATCCAGTCTCGTCCAACCCGGCCAGCGACGGCACAAGCGGCAACGGCTCGCCTTCGTTCCGCCCGCTGTACCAGCAAATCAAGGCGCTGATCACCCAGAGCCTGCAATCGGGCGAATGGAAGCCGGGCGAGCTGATGCCCAGCGAAGTCGAACTCGCCGCACGCTTCAAGGTCAGCCAGGGCACCGTGCGCAAGGCGATCGACGAGCTCGCGGCCGAGAACCTGGTCGTGCGCCGGCAAGGGAAGGGCACCTTCGTCGCCACCCACCACGAAGAGCGCGCCCACTTCCGTTTCCTCAAACTGATGCCCGACGAGGGCGTTCCCCACCATCCCGACAACCGCATCGTCGAGGTCAAGCGCATCCGTGCGCCGGCCGAGGTCGCCCGTTTGCTCGAGCTGAAGTCGGGCGACGCGGTCGTCTACATCAAGCGCGTGCAGTCCTTCGACGGCGCGCCGACGATCCTGGAGGAGCTGTGGCTGCCGGGCCAGCTGTTCAAGGGGCTGACGGCCGAACGGCTGGTTGAGTACAAGGGTCCAATGTACGGATTGTTCGAGTCCGAGTTCGGCACCCGGATGATCCGCGCGACGGAAAAGATCCGCGCGGTCGGCGCCGACAGCGCCGCCGCGGAATATTTGCAGGTGGCCGAGGGCACCCCGCTGCTGTGCGCGGAGCGTGTCTCGTTCACCTATGGTGACAAGGCGGTGGAGTTGCGGCGCGGGTTGTATTTGACGGCGAAGCATCATTACCAGAATGAGTTGTCGTAAGGCGTAGCGGTTTTCGTAGGGTTGGCACTCGTGCCCACGCGGTGCGGCGTATGCATATGGCATGCCGTGCCGGTGTGCGGCGAGCGTCGTGGATGTGGTGAAGGTAGGGTGTGCATCGGTACGACCGCGTGGGCACAAGTGCCCACCCTACAAAGGCAGAGCGCGAAGGAGCGCCGCCTTCAGCAGGTTTTGCCAGGATCAGGTCGGTCCCGGCAGCAATCGCTTCATGCGATTAAAATATGTTGGTTTGGAGAAAGCGCCGAACAAAACCCTGTTCCTCGCGCTGCATCCTGATAATCGGGCTTCGGTTATTGGTGCGGATCAAAAAATCGGCGAAAATTAAGGGTTATTTAAATTTTGTCAGTTAAGGAGGTGTTGTATGTCCGAAGCCATAACAAAGCAGCAAAAGAGGGGGCAGCCGATTCGTAATGTCAACATTACCGACATCACGATGAACTATCGCCAGCCGCCCTCGGCGATTGTGTCGATCCTGCACCGCATCAGCGGGTTCGCCATGTTCCTGATGCTGCCTTTCCTGCTCTACCTGCTGCAGGAAAGTCTGCGCTCGGAGATTTCCTTCGCCCACTTCGCCGGTGTGGTCGACAACGTCTTCGTCAAGATCATCCTGCTGGGCCTGTCCTGGGCTTACCTGCACCACTTCACCGCCGGCATCCGCCACCTGTTCATGGACAACCACATGGCCCTGGACAAGGACGCATCGCAGAAGACCGCACGCTGGGTGCTGGTGATCAGCCTGGCGCTGACCCTGGTCGTCGGCCTGAAACTGTTTGGAGTATTCTAATCATGGCAACCAAGAATAATATCGGCCCGCGCCGCCTCGTCGTCGGCGCTCACTACGGCGTCAAGGACTGGCTGGCGCAGCGCGTCACCGCGATCGTGATGGTGGTCTACACCGTCATCCTGCTGGGCACCTTCCTGACCGCACAGAATTTCACCTACGAAGGCTGGGCGTCGCTGTTCTCCCGCCAGTGGTTCAAGCTCTTCACGGCCGTGACCTTCTTCGGCCTGTTCTACCACGTCTGGGTCGGCGTCCGTGACATCTGGATGGACTACGTCAAACCGGCCGGCATCAAGCTGGCCCTGCAGATCGCCACCGTGCTCGTGCTGATTGCCTACGCCGTGTGGACTGTGCAAATTCTCTGGAGCGTGTAATCGTGGCAGCAATCAATACTGCAATCCCCACCCGTCAATTCGATGTGGTCATCGTCGGCGCCGGCGGTTCCGGCCTGCGCGCCGCACTGCAACTGACCGAAGCTGGCTTGAACGTCGCCGTGCTGTCGAAGGTCTTCCCGACCCGTTCGCACACCGTGGCGGCGCAGGGTGGCATCGGTGCTTCGCTGGGCAACATGAGCGAAGACGACTGGTACTGGCACATGTTCGACACCGTCAAGGGCTCGGACTACCTGGGCGACCAGGATGCAATCGAATTCATGTGCCGCGAAGCACCGAAGGTCGTGTACGAACTCGAACACTTCGGCATGCCTTTCGACCGCAACCCGGACGGCACCATCTACCAGCGTCCGTTCGGCGGCCACACCGCGAACTTCGGCGAGAAGCCGGTGCAGCGCGCCTGCGCGGCCGCCGACCGTACCGGCCACGCCCTGCTGCACACCCTGTACCAGCGTAACGTCCGTTCGCGCACCCATTTCTTCGTCGAATGGCAGGCCCTGGACCTGGTCCGCAACGCCGACGGCGACGTGCTGGGCGTGGTGGCACTGGAAATGGAAACCGGCGACGTCATGATGCTGCAGGCGAAGACCACCATCTTCGCCACCGGCGGCGCAGGCCGTATCTTCGCCGCGTCGACCAACGCCTTCATCAACACCGGCGACGGCCTGGGCATGGCGGCGCGCGCCGGCATCCCGCTGCAGGACATGGAGTTCTGGCAGTTCCACCCGACCGGCGTGGCCGGCGCGGGCGTCCTGATCACGGAAGGTGTCCGTGGCGAAGGCGGTATCCTGATCAACTCGAACGGCGAACGCTTCATGGAGCGCTACGCGCCGACCCTGAAGGACCTGGCGCCGCGCGACTTCGTCTCGCGCTCGATGGACCAGGAGATCAAGGAAGGCCGCGGCGTCGGCCCGAACAAGGACCACGTCCTGCTGGACCTGCGCCACATCGGCGCCGACACCATCAAGAAGCGCCTGCCGTCGATTCTCGAAATCGGCCACAAGTTCGCCAACGTCGACGCGACCAAGGAACCGATCCCGGTCGTCCCGACCATCCACTACCAGATGGGCGGCATCCCGACCAACATCCACGGCCAGGTCGTCACCCCTGACGGCACCGGCGGCCAGAAGGTCGTCAACGGCCTGTACGCGATCGGCGAATGCTCCTGCGTCTCGGTGCACGGCGCGAACCGCCTGGGCACCAACTCGCTGCTCGACCTGGTGGTGTTCGGCCGCGCCGCCGGCAACCACATCGTCGCCCAGAACCTGAAGGCGCAGGGCAACCGCGCGCTGCCGAAGGACTTCGCCGACTATGCGCTGGACCGCCTGAACCGCCAGGAAACCTCGACCGGCGGCGAGAAGGTGCAGCACGTCGCCAACGACATCCGCGCCACGATGCAGAAGTACTGCGGCGTGTTCCGTACCCAGGAACTGATGGACCAGGGCGTCAAGGAAATCATGAAGCTCGACGAGCGCCGCAAGCACGTCTCGTTCAAGGACAAGTCGAAGGTGTTCAACACCGCCCGCATCGAAGCGATCGAGCTGGACAACCTGATCGAAGTGGCCAAGGCGACCATCGTCTCGGCAGCGGCCCGCAAGGAATCGCGCGGCGCCCACGCCCACAGCGATTTCCCGGAACGCGACGACAACAACTGGATGAAGCACACGCTGTTCTTCTCGGAAGGCAACCGTCTCGACTACAAGCCGGTCGTGACCAAGCCGCTGACGGTCGATACCTTCAAACCGAAGCCACGTACGTTCTGATCCACCGGTCGAACGCGAGAACGAACACAATTTTTGCGGACGGGAGCAGGCTCCCGTCCCCACTTGATAGGTAAAACATGGCACGCACAGTCCACCTGAAGATTTACCGCTACGATCCGGACAAGGATACGAAGCCTTACATGCAAGACGTCACCGTCGAACTGAAAGACACCGACAAGATGCTGCTCGACGCACTGCAGCGCATCAAGTCCGACGTCGACGATTCGCTGGCCCTGCGCCGCTCCTGCCGCGAAGGCGTGTGCGGTTCGGACGCGATGAACATCAACGGCAAGAACGGCCTGGCCTGCACCACCAACCTGAACGAGCTGACCCAGCCGATCGTGCTGCGTCCTCTGCCGGGCCTGCCGGTGGTGCGCGACCTGATCGTCGACATGACCAACTTCTTCAAGCAGTACCACTCGATCAAGCCGTTCCTGATCAACGACTCGATCAAGCCGGAGAAGGAACGCCTGCAGTCGCCGGAAGAGCGCGAAGAGCTCGACGGCCTGTACGAGTGCATCCTGTGCGCCTGCTGCTCGACCTCCTGCCCGTCGTTCTGGTGGAACCCGGACAAGTTCGTCGGTCCGGCCGGCCTGCTGCAGGCCTACCGCTTCATCGCCGACTCGCGCGACGAAGCCACCAACGAGCGCCTGGACAACCTGGAAGACCCGTACCGCCTGTTCCGCTGCCACTCGATCATGAACTGCACGGACGTCTGCCCGAAGGGCCTGAATCCGAACAAGGCGATCGGCAAGATCAAGGAATTGCTGGTTCGCCGGGCGATCTAAGCAGTTTGCCTGGTCGGCGCTCCCGCGGTTCGGCAGCGCCGATGCATTGCTCGTGAGACAGCGTGGGCTCGGGAGCCCACCCTACGGGCTGACCGGTTTTGTAGGGTGGACCGGGCCGCGAAGGCACCTGTGTCCACGCTGTACCCCGCATGCGCACCACTGCGCATGCAACCGGACAATAACGTCCGTAAAGCAATATGCAGGACGAACAGCCTACCGTCCGTCCCGGGTCGCAAAAATCGGATATCCTCCGCCTGATTGCGCCCAAAGTATTGCCATAAATACAGTAGAAATACGGTACTGCCGAATGACGGCAGCCGGAGTATAGTGTTGACCCAACAACGGACTCTAGTGTGACTAAGCTGCATCAATCCGACCCCGCCAACCGTGCCCGCCTGCGCTGGCGTGCACGCCGGGGACTGCTCGAGAACGATCTGATCCTCACGCGCTTCCTGGATGCGCACGAAGAGGAACTGACCGACGAAGAGGTCGATGCGCTGACCCGCTTGCTGGACCTGGCGGACAACCCGCTGATGGACCTGCTGCTGGGACGCGCCGAGCCCGAAGGCGAAGTCGACCTGCCGCACGTGCGCGCCCTGGTGGCGCGGCTGCGCGAAGCGTGAGCGAAACCCGTTTTCGTTTTACATTTTGTAGATCCACTCCCAAGAAGGAAGTGCCATGAATATCTCTGATACCAAAGCCACACTGTCGTTCTCCGACGGCAGCCCATCGGTCGACATGCCGATTTACAAAGGCTCGATCGGCCCGGACGTCATCGACATCCGCAAGCTGTACGGCCAGACCGGCAAGTTCACGTACGACCCTGGCTTCATGTCGACTGCCTCGTGCAATTCGAGCATCACCTACATCGACGGTGACAAGGGCGAGCTGCTGTACCGCGGCTACCCGATCGAACAGCTGGCAGTGAACTGCGACTTCCTGGAAACCTGCTACCTGCTGCTGAACGGCGAACTGCCGAACGCAGAACAGAAGGCCAAGTTCGAGAACACCGTGACCCGCCACACGATGATTCACGAGCAGATGAACTTCTTCTTCCGCGGCTTCCGCCGCGACGCGCACCCGATGTCGGTCCTGGTCGGCACCGTCGGCGCGCTGGCCTCGTTCTACCACGACTCGCTCGACATCAACGATCCGGAACAGCGCGAAATCTCCGCGATCCGCCTGATCGCCAAG
Organism: Massilia sp. UBA2709; assembly: GCA_002354135.1. Taxonomy (GTDB): domain Bacteria; phylum Pseudomonadota; class Gammaproteobacteria; order Burkholderiales; family Burkholderiaceae_D; genus Telluria. The sequence goes on from DEKZ01000120.1 coordinate 35,729, forward strand.
ATGCCGACCCTGGTCGCGATGGCCTACAAGTACTCGATCGGCCAGCCGTTCGTGTACCCGCGCAACGACCTGTCGTACAGCGCCAACTTCATGTACATGATGTTCGCCAACCCGTGCGAAGAGTACAAGGTCAACGACGTGCTGGTGCGCGCCCTGGACCGCATCCTGATCCTGCACGCCGACCACGAGCAGAACGCATCGACCTCGACCGTCCGCCTGGCCGGCTCGTCGGGCGCCAACCCGTTCGCCTGTATCGCTGCCGGTATCGCCTGCCTGTGGGGCCCTGCCCACGGCGGCGCCAACGAAGCGGCACTGAACATGCTGAAGGAAATCGGCTCGGTCGAGAACATCCCTGCCTTCATCGAGAAGGTCAAGGACAAGAACTCGGGCGTGAAGCTGATGGGCTTCGGTCACCGCGTGTACAAGAACTTCGACCCGCGCGCCAAGCTGATGCGCGAAACCTGCCACGAAGTGCTGAACGAACTGGGCCTGCAGGACGACCCGCTGTTCAAGCTGGCCATGGAACTGGAACGCATCGCCCTGGAAGACGAATATTTCGTGTCGCGCAAGCTGTACCCGAACGTCGACTTCTACTCGGGTATCGTGCAGTCGGCACTGGGCATCCCGGTCTCGCTGTTCACCGGCATCTTCGCAATGGCCCGTACGATCGGCTGGATTGCGCAGTGGAACGAAATGATCGCCGATCCGGAACAGAAGATCGGCCGTCCGCGCCAGCTGTTCGTGGGTTCGCCGGTGCGTGACGTGCCTTCGATCGACAAGCGCTGATCGAAACGTTGTTTCGTGAAAAAGCGGGCTCCGGCCCGCTTTTTTTATGCGTGGAGCGAAAGACGTCGGTTGCTCCCGCAACATCGCAATCCCGCATCACGCCCCATCCGCAGACTCACATTCCCAACACTTTCCCAGCGTTTGCGGTCAATTACTTGCATATAGGAAATAACCAATTCTATACTGCAAACACGCGATCGCATGCCTGCCTGGACAACACCCAGCAGCACTGCGCGACCTGCGATTCCTGTCCACTGTCGAGAACAACATGAACGTCACCTTCCGGAAACTCGGTCTTCCCTTCGCCCTCGCCGCATTTGCCGCCACCGCCCCGTCGCTTGCCGCGGACAACACCGGCACGGCCGTTGCAGTTCCCGCCACGACCGTCGCACTACCTGCCGGCCAGCCGGTTCCCCACTTTTCCGCAAAGGGTCCGGTCCGGCTGGATGTGAACTTCTACAGCGAGAAGGACAGGAAGATGGACCAGCTGCGCATCGTGAAGCGCTCGACCGTCGTGGGCACCAACGCCGCCAACGTCGCGGCAGGCGTGGCGCTGGCGGTGCTGGGCGCGCCGACGGCGATCAACGGGCACGCGAAGGAGGATTTCTATGGCGACGAGATCACCGACGCACAGGACAAACGCAAGCTGGCCAGCCCCTTCCTGGTCGAATTGCCGGCCCTGCTGGACCAGAAGATCATCGATCTCGCCGACGACGAGGAAGGCGACGCGCCATCCTACAAGAACGTCCTGTCTATCCGGCCGGTCGCCTGGAACCTGATGTACAACGAGCTGACGGCGGACAAGGAACACGAAGACGAATACGTGCTGCGCTTTGCCGCCGCGTTTTCCAAGGTGCTCGAAGGGGAAGAGGACGGTTTCCTGCGCAAGGCGCGCAAGGTGGAACGCGAGTGCCAATACGTGTCGAAGCCGCAGTCCCTGGCCGCATGGCAGCAAAACGATTACGACGCCGTTGCGGCCGAGCAGAAACGCGCGACCCAGGCTTGCATCGACCAGCTCGCGCCCTACCTGTCGGCCTTCCTGGGGATCGATTCGAACACCAGGATCCGCGCGGCCAAGCTGAACTGCAAGAACACCTTCAAACAGTGCGTGGCCGGCGCCGACGGCGCCGCGGAACCGAGCGAGCGCAAGAAGATCTGCAAGCAAGAATACAAGCAGTGCGTCAGCACCGACGTCAAACCGCTCATCAGCATGACGCCGGTCGGCCAGTGCAAGGATACGTTCGCGTCCTGCAAGGCGGCGGTTTTCGAGAAGGCGCGCGCGATCAACCCGGACCAGAAGCCGCCGAAGTCGGAGTTCGTGCCTTGTTCGACGGAATACAAGGCCTGCGTGGCTGCAACCCGGTAAATGCGTGCGGCAGCGCGGCGAACAGCGGCGCTGTCACCGAAGTCATGGCGCTGGCGACAGCGGCGGGTACGGGTTCACCTGCAAGGTGAATCCGTTCGTCGTTCGGAGCGCGACAGGCGCGGATTCGTCTGCGTCGTTCTTGAAAAGCGGGCTGAGGCCCGCTTTTTTATTGTCCCGTCGTCCCGGGTGGTGTTGACGGAATGGACAGGGGGGCTATACTGGGCTCCTGTACGCTGATCGATAGCGCATGCGCAGTACGGCGTGGGTTCGAGAACCCACCCTACGGGGCCGCGATCCTCTACACTGATCGTGCACGCAGGCGCCGTACAGCGTGGGCATAAGTGCCCACCCTACGAAAGTCAAAAGACCATGAACCATCTGAGCAATTGCCAGCATTGCGGTTCGCCCCTGAACGAGGGAGGTCTGTTGTCGCCTGTCCGTTTCACGTCTTCTTCCAGTGCGCCGTCCGAGCGCGCCATCATGGCCGCGCGCGCGGTGCAGCGCTTCGCGCGAAATCTCGCCTGGCTCTCCGGGGCTCGGCGAGGATAAACCCGGTCGGCGCCACGCCACCCGTCCTCCCGAGCCTCTCCATCGCATTGACTTCGCCCGCAGCCGCGGGCGCTTCCTTCATCCGGCCGCACAGACAGAAAGCGGCCAACACATTTTGGAGTCACAACATGAGACCGAATATCGTCGTATCGTCGCTGGACATGGAGCGCCTGGAGGCGCTGATCGATTCGCTGCCGTCCGCCCAGGCCGACAACTGCGCCGCGCTGCTGGAGGAGCTCTCGCGCGCCGACATGGTGGAGCCGCAGGACATGCCGCCCGACGTCGTCACCATGAATTCGCGCGTGCGCTTTGTGCTCGACGGCAAGGCCGAGGAATTCGACATGCAACTGGCCTACCCGAAGGACGTGAACGGCGAGGCCGACAAGCTGTCGGTGCTGACCCCGGTCGGCAATGCGCTGCTGGGCCTGAAGGTGGGCGAGAGCATCGACTGGAAGCGTCCCGATGGCGGCGCCTTTCAGGTGCGCGTGCTCGATATCGTCTACCAGCCCGAACGCGCGGGCGAGCTGCACCGCTGATCGATTTTCAGCGGCACTTGCCGCGGATCTTGGCCACTGCAACAAAAGGCAGGGCCAGCAAGCCACCCAGGAAGAAGGTCGGTTGCCGCTTCAGGCCGTCCGGATGCAGGCAATCGGGGACCTTCGCCTCATGGAACTCGCGCCCGAATTGCTCATAGGCGGCGCCGCTGAGGGTGTCGCCCTGGTACAGCTGGGGGTAGTCGTCCGCGTCCGTCAACGTGGCCTTGACGGCCTTGCGGATGGCCTCGCCGTCGAGGCGGGCGCGCAGCGATGGCGCTGCCGGCGTCTCCGCTTTCTCCACTTTCTCCGTTTTCCCTGTTTTCTCCGGTTCGGATGGCGCCGCCGCGGCGCCCGGCAGGACCGCCGGCGGTTCGGCGCGTGCAGGAGGGGTAGCCAGGGCAAGGCAGAGCAGGCAAACGGCGAGTTGGCGCATGGTCGGCTGGTAAAAGTTGATGTTGCCAAATGTACACGAACATCGGGCGATTTTGCTTCATTGTACAAATAGTTACATACTGCTGTGTACAATCCACACTTTCAGTCGATGGAATGTGCCCATGAAACGCCTGCTGCTCGCTTTCTCCCTGCTGTTCTGCGCCCTGGGCGCCCATGCGGATTCGACCCTGAAGCGCCAGGTGGATGCCTTCGTAGACCGCTGGCATGACGACGCGGCGCACGCGCGCATGAGCTACTTCGACAAGATCGCGAAAGACGGCATCTACATCGGCACCGACAAGACCGAGCGCTGGCGCCGCGACGAGTTCAAGGCCTGGGCGCGTCCTTACTTCAAGCGCAAGTCGGCCTGGGCCTTCAAGGCCATCAAGCGCCACGTCTATGCGTCGAAAGACGGCGCCATGGTCTGGTTCGACGAACTGCTCGACACCCAGATGGGCGTGTGCCAGGCCAGCGGCGTCATGCGCCGCAAGGGCGACAGTTTCGAGATCGTCCACTACCAGCTCTCGATGGCGGTGCCGAACGAGGTAGGCGGGCAGGTGACCCGGCTGATCAAGGATTTCGAGGCCAAGGACGGCTGGAAGGCCACGAGCCATTAAGAGCGGCCGACAAAACCTCCATGGCTGCGTTGCAGCTCCTCGCCGTACAGGCGTACTGTCTTCGTCGCCGCGCCTTGCCCTGGAGGCTTTGTCAGACGCTCCAGGAAGCGCCCTGTGGTATCGTGATGCCCCTGTAAAACGCATCCTGTTCCACACGTGAGCAACACCTACATCGGCCGTTTCGCGCCATCGCCCACCGGACCGCTGCATGCCGGTTCGCTGGTGGCGGCGCTGGCCAGCTACCTCGATGCGCGCGCCCACCACGGCCAGTGGCTGGTGCGCATCGAAGACATCGACGAGGGCCGCAGCGTGCCCGGCGCCGACGGGGCGATCCTGGCCCTGCTGGACTCGCTCGGCATGCATTCCGACGCCGAGGTGGTCTGGCAGAGCCGCCGCAAGCACCTCTACCAGGCCGCCGCCGAGCGGCTGGGCGATCATGCCTATGCCTGCGGCTGCAACCGCCGCGAGATCGTCGATTCGCGCCTGGGCGTGGCCCCCGACGGCGCGGCGATCTATCCCGGCACCTGCCGCGCCGGACTGGCGCCGGGCCGTAGCATGCGCAGCCTGCGCCTGCGCGTGCCGGATGCGGGGCAGGACGCCGTCACCTTCACCGACCGCTTCATGGGCAGGCTGACCCAGCACCTGGCCAGCGAGGCCGGCGACTTCGTCCTGAAGCGCGCCGACGGCTACTGGGCCTACCAGCTGGCGGTGGTGGTCGACGATGCCGACCAGGGCGTGACCGACATCGTGCGCGGCGCCGACCTGATCGATTCGACCGCGCGCCAGATCTACCTGCAACGGCTGCTCGGGGTGCCGACGCCGCGCTACCTGCACGTGCCGGTGGTGCGCAATGCCGACGGCGAGAAGCTCTCGAAACAGACCGGCGCGCTGGCCATCCTGCCCGGCGACGAAGCGGCGGCGGTCGCGGCCTTGCTGGACGCCGCGCGCTTCCTCGGCCTGCCGCTCGAACGCCCCGACTCGCTCGCCAGCTTCTGGGGCGCGGCCATCCCCGCCTGGAAAGCCATGCTGGCCGAGCGGGAGGGGCGGCCATTGCGTTCCCAGAGCTAGGCCCGGCGCCGCCGCGCCATCATCCCCAGGCCGGCCATTCCCATCGCCAGCATGCCCCACGTTGCCGGTTCCGGGATCGGCGCGGCGACCATGAAGCCGCGGATTTCACCTTGCGGATACCGGTCCGTGTGGATGTTGAGGTAAGCCTGGCTGCTGTTGATGGCGTCGATCAGGGCGGCGCTGGCCGACTGCGGCGTGCCGCCGAAGGCCGACAGGAAGGCCGGATCGTAGACCGTGGCGTCGCTCAGGTCGAAGGCGTGGGAATAGGTGCCGGCCGTGACCCCGAGCGGGAAGTCGACGAAGGGAATCGCGATCGGTGCCACGCCGGTGAACGAGGCCGTGGTGCAGCAGTGGATCTGCGCCATCGTGGTGGCGCCGAGCAGGTCGCGGAAGGGCACTTCGGCGCGCAGGATGTTGCCGTCGAGTTCGAACGCCGCCACGCTCGAACCGGGCGAGCCGTTCGGCGGGCTTTCGCCCGGGCCGCTGGCGGTCGCCTTGATGATGGTGTCCGCCTGGGCCTGCGCGACGGCCGGCGCGCAGGCCGCCGCCGCGGCCAGGGCGAGAATGGAAAGACTTCGTTTCATGGTAGACCTCCTGATCAGGAAAGAATCCAACGCGCGCCACGACGTGGCGCTGCTCAAAAAACTAGCACGTTGGCAGGAGGGCCCACACACCATACGGATGGGCATTGACCGCTGAGCAATTGGCTCAGCAGGGAATGTTACCGCGGCAGTAGGCGAGAAGGATATGATTCAAATTTTGCAATATCCTCTTCGAAAGTGAATCATGTCCAGGCCGCGCGCCGGCCTACTTTTTCTTCTGGATCGTGATGTCGCCGTCGGCCTCGAGGAAGGCGGACTGCATGTCCTGGCGCGCGCAATCGGCCGCCCGCAGCGCCTGTTCGAGGTCGGCTTCGGTGATGCGGCAGCGCCGCACGATCTTGTCGAAGAAAACGCCGTCGCGCCCGATCAGGATGGCGGTGCCGTCCAGCACCTTGGACATGCCCCGGCTGTTCGCTGACAGCACCGCGACGATGGCGTTGAGCACCAGCAGCGTGGCCGCGAGGATCAGGCCGCCGCCGACCGAATCGTCGCCGCCGGACAGGGAGTTCGACACCGCTTCGGACAGGAGCAGCATCACCAGCAGGTCGAAAGGCGTGAACTGGCCCACGGTGCGCCGGCCCGACAGGCGCACCATCACCAGCAAGGCCAGGTAGACGACCGCGCCGCGCACGACGAATTCCCACCACGCCAAATCCATATCGAACATAGCCACCTCGACGCATCCACGCTGATGAGCCGATTCTAATCATTTTGCCAACAGGCTGCCGCTCGCTTCGTGCGCGGATATGTTTCCCTCAGTCTTCCTTCCGGTAGCTGCGCAGGCGGAACACCATCTTGCCGCCGCTGCGCTCGCAGAAGCCGCTCATGGTTTCGCCGGGAGCGATGGTGCGGCTGAGGCGGGCGCCCGGCTGCATGCCGGCGCAGGCCGCATGCAGCGCGTCCGGGATGTCGGGCAGGGCGG
>DEKZ01000263.1 GCA_002354135.1 Massilia sp. UBA2709
GCCGCGCCGAACGGCGAGCCCTGGCCGGCCGACTCCGGCTACATCGCCGGCTACCCGGTCGGCAATCTGGGCAAGGAAATGTCGGTTGTGGTGGACAACGGCGCCAACGAGGCGCCGGTATTCGTCAAGATCCACGACCTCGACCGTCGCTCCAACGTGCGCCATGCCTATGTCGAAGCCCACGCCACCCTGACGATCGACCAGCTCGCCGCCGGCCGCTACGAAGTGCGCTACCAGAACATCGTCACCGAAGCGGCCCGCGCTGCCTGCGCGAGTGCCGCCCCGCTGCGCCAGGCCGCCAGCTTCTGACGAGCGTCCAACAAAAACGCCATGGCTGCGTTGCGTCGTCTCGCCGTACTGGCGTACTGTCTTCGCGTTCCGCCGTCGCGGCGCCGCGCTGGGTGGCCCTTGCCCTGCAGCTTTTGTTAGACGCTCCAAACGCCGCTGTCGCTTTTGTGCAAGCCGGCTATTCAATTTAAGTAATTTTTTTCCTCGCCGTAATATACTCAAAGTGCAGCGGCCAACGTAGCCGCGCCGGTATGCCGGCATGCAGGCAGGCCGCCTCGGGGCCAACGGAAAAAAATCGCCATGAACGAACTAGACGGCCTCAGCGCACTGCTCATCGAGCCCCATGCAGGGATGCGGGCGAATATCCATGGCATGCTCACCATGTGCGGCCTGACCCGCATCGACCATGCCAGCAGCGCCAACCAGGCCGTCAAGCAGCTCGGCCTCAAGTCCTTCGACCTGGTGCTGTGCGAGTACGACCTGGAAGGCGGACAGGATGGCCAGCAGTTGCTGGAAGACCTGCGCCACCATAAGCTGATCGACCTGTCGACCATGTTCTTCATGGTGACCGCCGAGGGCGACTACGGCAAGGTGGTCAGCGCCGCCGAGCTGGCCCCGACCGACTACATCCTCAAACCCTTCACCGCCGACCGGCTGCTGGAACGCATCGCCCGCGCGCTGGAGCGGCGCAACGTGCTGCTGCCGGTGTACCGCCTGATGGAGGCCGGCGCCCAGCACGAGGCGGTCCAGCTCTGCATCGAGGGCGAGACCGCATATCCGCGCTACGCCGTCGACTTCCTGCGCCTGCGCGCGGAACTGCACCTGTTCCTGGGCGAAGCCGAACAGGCCGAGCCGATCTACCGCCGCCTGTCCGACACCCGCGCGATCGCCTGGGCGCGCCTGGGCCTGGCCAAGACCCTCTACCTGCGCGAGCAGTACGACCAGGCCGAGACCCTGCTTACCGAGCTGGTGCAGACCAACACGAGCTTCGTCGACGCCTACGACTGGCTGGCGCGCACCCACTCGGCGATGGGCGAACTGGACAGGTCGCAGGAAGTGCTGGCGAAGGCGGTGGCGGTGTCGCCGCATGCCGTGCGGCGCCTGCGCACGCTGGGCGAAGTGGCGTTCGAGGCGGGCGACAACGACACCGCCGAAAAGGCGCTCAAGCAGGTGGTGGCGAAGGCCAAGTATTCGGAGTTCCGCGACCCCGAGGACCACGTGAAACTGGTGCGCACCCTGGTGAGGAAGGGCGATCCGGTGGCCGCCGCCGCCGTGATCCGCGAACTGGACCGCTCGATGGGAGGACGCCAGCACGCCGACGCCTGCAGCGCAATCTCCTCGGCCCTGCTGCACGAATACACCGGCAACGAGGAGCGCCTGGCCGAGGCATTGACCGCGGCGGTGGCCGCGAGCCAGGACGTGCCGGCCATGTCGGCGGACCTGAAGCTCGAACTGGCGCGCAGCTGCCTCGCGCACGACATGGCCGAGGGCGCCGCCAGCATCGTGCGCGAGGTGATGCGCAACGCCAGCGACGCCTCGAGCATGGACCGCGCCATGAGCGTGATGGCCCAGGCCGGCCACGCCGAACTGGGCGCCAGCCTGGCCCAGGAAGCGCGCCAGCACGTGGTCGACCTGGTCGCCGGCGGCGCCGAGCGGGCGAAGAGCGGCGACTACCACGGCGCCGTCACCCTGATGCAGGAAGCGGCGCAGCGCATGCCGGGCAACCCGCAGGTGGCCTTCAACGCCGCGCTGGCGCTGCTGCGCTGCCTGGAACACACCGGCTGGGACGAGAAGCTGGGCCAGCAGGCCCTGGTCCAGCTGGCCGCGGTGCGCCGGCTCGATCCACGCAACCCCAAGCTGCCGGCGCTCACCGCGCTGCACCAGGCGGTCCTGAAAAAATACGACAAGGGCGCACGCGCCAGAAAAGCCGGATAAGCAATGGCAGAAGCAGGGAGCACGCCCCAGGACGAACAGGCAACGCGCCGCGTGCGCGCGGCCCTGATGCAGAAGGTGAACGGCGACGAGGAGATGTTCGCCCTCGGCAGCGCGGTCGCGCGCGTGGTCGAACTGGCCTCCTCGGACGACCAGGGCACCCACGACCTCGCCTACTTCGTGCTGTCCGACGTCGCGCTTACCCAGCGCATCCTGCGCCTGTCGAACACGGTGCAGTACCGCACCGCGGCGGGCGCCGCGGTCACCACCGTCTCGCGCGCCATCGCGCTGCTTGGCTTCGACAACGTCAAGACCACCGCCCTGGCGATGCTGCTGGTCGACACCCTGGACAACGGCGCCCACGCCGGCAGCGTGCGGGTCGAGCTCGAGGCGGCCCTGTGCGCCAGCCTGGTCGGGCGCGAGATGGCGCGCCTGTCGTTCTACCAGGGCGCCGAGGAAGCGGCGATCGGGGCGCTGTTCAAGAACCTGGGCGCGCTGCTGGTGGCCTCGCACGAGCACGAACGCTACCGCGAAATCAGGCAGCTCGCCGCCGGCGGCAAGCACTCCGTCGCCCAGGCCTCGCAGATGATCCTCGGCTGCAGCTACGACACCCTGTCGGCCGCGGTGCTGGCCGAATGGAAGATCCCGGATGTGATCGTGCGCGCCCAGGCCGCGCTGGCGGCCGGCGTCCTGAAGCCCGCCGCCAACCGTGGCGAGTGGATGCGCCAGGTGGCCTCGTTCAGCCTGGAAGTGGCGCGCCTGCTGGCGCGTACGCCCGAACCCGGCGGCTCGCCCGAGGCGCGGGCGCTGCTGGCGCGCTACGGCGCCGCCTTCGAGCTCGACGCGGCGAAGCTCGACACCCTGTTTGCGAACGTCGCCGGGGGCATGCAGGCCCTGATGGAAAGCATGAACCTGCAGCCGCTGGCGCCGCCCGAACCGGAGGAGGGCGACGGCCTGCCCAACGTGCTGCTGCTGGCCACGCTCGACGCCGGCGACGAGGAAGAGGGATGCTACCCGAGCGGCAAGCCGAAGAACGCGCGCGCGCTGCTGCTGGCCGGCGTCCAGGACGTGACCCAGCTGCGCGCCGGCGGGACGGCGCGCCTGAACGACGTGATCCTGGCGGTGCTCGAGACGCTCTACCGCGCGCTCGGTTTCCGTTTCGCCACCGTGTGCCTGAAGGACGCGCGCCAGAACCAGTACCGCGCCCGCGTCTCGTTCGGCGAGGAGCACGCACGCGTGCAGGCCGGCTTCAGCTTCCCAGTGGCGGGCAACGGTCCAGGGCGCGACCTGTTCCTGCTGGCGCTGGACAACGATGCCGACCTGATGATTTCCGATGCCGCCAGCCCGAAGATCCGCGAGCTGCTGCCCGCCTGGCACCGCACCCTGCTGCCGGATGCGAAGAGCTTCATCGTCCTGCCGCTGGTCGTCGGCAAGGCCCAGCTGGGCTTCTTCTACGCCGACCGCACGGCCACTGCGCCGGAAGGCGTGCCGCCCGACGAGACCGCGCTGATCCGCGTCCTCAAGCGTCAGGTACTGTCTGCGCTTGCCGCCGGATGAACTCGCGGAACTCGGCGGCCGGCATCGGCCGCGCGAACAGGTAACCCTGGGCTTCGTCGCCCCGCTTTTCGCGCAGAAAACCCCATTGCGCCTGGGTTTCCACCCCTTCGGCCACCACTGCCAGGCCCAGCGAATGCGCGAGGCCGATGGTGGCGGCAACGATCACCGCGTCGTTCGGGTTGTGCTCGATGTCCTTCACGAAGCCGCGGTCGATCTTGATGCGGTCGATCGCGAACAGCTTCAGGTAAGCGAGCGATGAATAACCGGTGCCGAAGTCGTCGATCGCTAGCTTGAAACCGCGCGTGCGCAGCTGGCGCAGCAGCTGGCGCGTGTTTTCCGGGTCGCGCATCGCGGCCGATTCGGTGATCTCCAGTTCCAGCAGCGCCGGATCGATGCCGTAGTGCGCCACCAGCTCGTCCAGGCGTTCGATCAGGGAGCCTCCCGAGAACTGCCGCGCCGACAGGTTCACCGCCAGGCGCAGGTGGTCCAGTCCCTCGCGCTGCCATTCGGCCAGCAGGGCCATGGTGCGCGCCAGCACCCAGTCGCCCAGCGGCACGATCATCCCGCTTTCCTCGGCCACCGGAATGAAGCGGCTCGGCTCGACCGACCCCAGTTCGCTGTCGTGCCAGCGCAGCAGCACCTCGGCGCCGATCACGCGCCCGGTCTGCAGCGAGACCTGGGCCTGCAGGTGCAGCTCGAAGCCCTCGGTGCTCAGGGCGCTCCACATGCGGTTTTCCAGCAGCAGGTGCTCGTGGGTGGCCGCGTTCATCGCCGGCGAGAAAAACTGGAAGTTGTTGCGCCCCTCGCGCTTGGCCGCGTACATCGCCATGTCGGCATGGCGCAGCAGCGTGCCGGCATCCTCGCCGTCGTCGGGGAACAGGGCCACGCCGATGCTGGCGCCGCTGTGCGCGGTGTGCCCGGCCAGCTGGTAGGGCTGCGAGAGCGACTCGACCAGGCGCACCGCGATGCCGGTCACGCTGTCGGGGGTGAGCGGGCCGGCCAGCACGATGATGAATTCGTCGCCGCCCAGGCGCGCCAGGGTGTCGACGTCGCGCAGCAGGTCCTTCATGCGCTCGGCCGCGCCGACCAGCAGCCTGTCGCCGGCCGCATGGCCGAGCGAATCGTTGATTTTCTTGAAGTGGTCGAGGTCGATGAACAGCACCGCCACCGGCTCCCTGTGGCGGCGCGCGCTGGCCAGCTGCCGCTCGAGCCTCTCGTTCAGGGCAACCCGGTTTTCCAGGCCGGTCAGCGCGTCGTGGTGGGCCAGGCGGTAGATGTGCTCCTGCGAGCGCTGCTGCTCGGTCAGGTCGCGCAGGATGCAGACGAACAGCTGCTCCTTCCCGATCTGCACCGGCGCCACCGAGACCGACAGCGGAAAGATCTCGTTGCGCGCATTGCGGCCCTCGAGCACGCATTCGTCGGGCGCGGCCAGGGAAAGGCGGGTCAACTGGGCCCTGGCGTCGCCGTCGACCCCGGCCGGCACCAGGGAGCCGAAGGGCAGGCCGACCAGGTGCTGGGCCGGGTAGCCGAACAGGCGCGCGGTGGCGGCGTTCGCGGACACCACCATGCCGCCGGCGTCGATCGTGAGGATGGCGTCGGCTGCGTTGTCGAGGATGGCTTCGAGGCGCGCTTCGCGGTCGCGCAGGCGCGCGGTGCGGTCGCGCACCTGGCCCTCGATGGCGGCGCGTTCGCCGCTGACCAGGAGCAGCAGGGCGCCCAGCAGGCCGGTGAGCAGCAGGCCGGCCGAGAGCACGGTCCAGCTGGCCACGCCGCGCTCGGCGGCGGTATAGGCGGCGGTGGGACGGAAGGTGACCAGGTAGCTGCGTCCGGCGAAGGCCAGGCCAATACGGTGCTCGTCGCGGTGGGGTGGACCGAACGTGCCCACCACCGGAAGCGCGGCGCCGTCGGTGACGTCGACCAGGGCCGCCTGGAAGCCGTCGAAGCCGGCGCGCGCGATCGTCTGCTGCAGCAAAATATCGGCATCGAGCACGAACACCACCACGCCGGCGGTGGGCAGGTTCGGGTCGCCCACCGAGCGGAACAGGCTGATGCCCATGTCGCCGCTCATCATCAGCGGGAAGGGCTCCGTGGCGATCGGCGTGCGCGCAGTGAGCGACTGGGCCGCCGCCGAGGCGCGTCCCGGGGCGGTGAGGAAATCGATCCCCCGTATCATGGAATTCGATGGCGGCCAGGTATAGAGGATCGGCAAGTAGCGGTCGCGCTTGTCCGCAGGCGACAGCCGCCGGCCAACCGCGACATCCTGGATGCCGGGAAACGAGGCGTCGAGCGTGCGCCGCACCCAGTCCTCGAAGCCGGCGCGCTCGCCGTCCAGCACTGGCACCGCCCAGTTCACGCCCTGGATCTCGGGGCGACCGTCGACATAGCCGCTGGCGATGAGCAGGAATTTGTCGCGCGCCAGGATGTGTTCGGTGTCGGCGAGGGTACGGGCAAACGTGCCGACGAAACGCACGTGTTCGTTGAACTCGGCCTGCAGCATGTCGGCGGTCTGCTGCGCCTTCAGGCGGAAGGGTTGCAGGTGCTGCTCATGCTCCCAGCCCAGGGTCTGGCGATAGATCGTCATCACGGCCGCGCTGGCCAGCAGCAGGGGCAGCGCCACCACCGGTGCGCGTGCGCGCCACAGGCCGCGCGGCTCGCCGCAGACGATCCAGCACAGCGGCGCCGCCAGCAGCACGCCGATGGTGTC
>DEKZ01000126.1 GCA_002354135.1 Massilia sp. UBA2709
CCGCCGGGACCCCCCCCCGGGCGGCCCCCTGGGGCCGCGGCGGGCCCCCTAAGGCAATTTTCCCGCCCCCCCCCCCGGCGCGCGTCGCACCGGCAGCCCCCCCCCTCCCTCGGGGCGCCCGCAGGCGTCCACCCTCCTTTCCTGGCGAAAAGCATCGCCGCCGCGCGGGCGTGGTTGACATTCGCCCCATCCGTATTGATAATGATTCGCATTACCATTATCAAGAAGAACAACATGTCCACCCGTCCAGACACCAAGGTCCGCCTGCTTGCCCTCGTCGTTGCCGCCGCCTGCTCGAGCATGGCCGGCGCACAGGAACAGCAGCCGGCGCGCGCATCCATGCAGCAGGTCGTCGTCACTGGCGCCGGCTACCGCACCACCGGCACCAAGTCCGACCTGAAACCGATGGACGCGCCCATGAGCTACGAGGTATACGACGCCGAGCTCCTGGCGGCGCGCCAGGCCGACAGCGTCAACGAGGCGCTGCGCTACGTGCCGGGGGTGACGCCCGAGAGCCGCGCGACCGTGACCATCTTCGACCAGTACACGATCCGCGGCTTCGAGAGCTACCGCAACTACTACGACGGCCTGCCGCTGCAGTACAACGGCCTGTGGAACCTGGTGCCGCAGGTCGACGCCTGGGCCACCGACAGCATCGAGATCCTGAAGGGGCCGGCCTCGGTGCTGTACGGCTCGGCGCCGCCGGGCGGCATGGTCAACCAGACCGCCAAGCAGCCGCGCTCGAAGCAGGAGACGGAAGTCCGCGCCCGCATCGGCACCAATGATTTGCGCGAGCTGGCGATCGACAGCACCGGACCGCTGAGCCCGGACGTCGACTACCGCATCGTCGCCCTGGCGCGCGAGCGCGACGGCCAGCAGGCCAACACGCGCGAGGAGCGCCGCCTGGTCGCGCCCTCGCTGACCTGGCGCATCGGGGCGGACACGCGCCTGAACCTGAGCCTCTACCACCAGCGCGACCCGGCGCTGGTGCCCTCCACCCCGCTGCCCGCGCTCGGCACGCTCTACGCCGCGCCCTACGGCAAGCTCGACGCCGATGCCTTTGCCGGCGACGCCAACTGGTCCGGCATGGAACGCGAGGTGACGATGGGCGGCTGGAAGTTCGAACACCGCTTCAACGATGACGTGAAATTCCTGCAGAACTTCCGCTACACGAAAGCCGACGGCTTCCAGCGCAACAGCTACAACAACGGCCTGGACGCCGACGGCCGCACGCTCGCGCGCTCGGCCTACTTCACCGACGAGCGCCAGGACGGCTACGTGGTCGACAACCAGCTCGCCTTCAGGGCGCGCACGGGCGGGTTCAAGCACACCATCCTCGCCGGCCTCGAATACCAGAAGATGGACTCGAACGTCGACTACGGCGACACCCTGGGCACCGATACGCCCTCGCTCGACCTCGGCAACCCGGACTACCGCCTGTTCGATGCCGCCGCCCTGCCCTTCGACTTCTACACCGAGCGCCACCGCATCGACCAGTCGCAGCTCGGCCTCTACCTGCAGGACGAACTGGCCTGGGGCCCGCTGACGGTGATCGCCGGCCTGCGCCGCGACCACTACAGGAGCACCGACGCGAACGATTCCAGCTATGCCGGCGCGCCGTCGAGCAGCACGACGCGCATCGACCAGCGCAGGACCAGCGGCCGTCTCGCCGCGATCTACAAGCTGGAGAATGGCCTGGCGCCCTACCTCAACTGGTCGACTTCCTTCGAGCCGACTTCCGGCGTCGACTCCTTGACCGGACAGGCCTTCAAGCCGACCACTGCGAAGCAGATCGAGGCCGGCCTGAAGTACGTCTCGCCGGACAAGGCGACCCAGGTGACGGCTGCCTGGTTCGACATCCGCAAGCAGAACATGGTCGTCAACACGCCGGCCTTCAACCGCTACACCCAGACCGGCGAAGTGCAATCGAAAGGCGTGGAAGTGTCGTGGCGCCAGGGCGTGCTCGAGAACCTCGACTTCACGCTGGCGCTGACCCGCCTCGACATGGACGTGACCGAGAACGAACTCGATCCTTCGCTGGTCGGCACGACGCCGGTGTGGGTGGCAGAGAAACAGGCGGCGCTGTGGGTGAACTGGTACGCCACGCCGAAACTCGACCTGTCGGCGGGCCTGCGCTACATCGGCAAGAGCCAGATGGACCAGGCGAATACCGCCACCGTCCCGGCCTATACCCTGGTCGACGCCGCCGCGATGTACCGCATCGACGACACCTGGCGCCTGGGGCTCACGGTGAGCAACCTCGGCGACAAGCGCTACGTCGGCACTTGCCACGGCAGCAACAACTGCTGGATGGGCGCCGAGCGCAGCGTCGAGCTGAGCCTGCACGCCAGCTTCTGACGCGCCTACCCGGAGCCGCCATGAGTTTCCGTGCCTGGTATGCCGTCCACAAGTGGACCAGCCTCGTTTCCACCCTGTTCCTGCTGATGCTGTGCGTCACCGGCCTGCCGCTGATCTTTTCGCACGAAATCAACCATGCGCTCGGCAACAGCGTCGACGCGCCGCGCCTGCTGCCGGGCCAGGAGGGCCGCGCCGACGTCGACGCCATCGTCGCCGACGCCCAGCGCCGCCGGCCGCAGGACGCGCCGCAGTTCCTGGTTGCCGAAGCCGACGAGCCCGAGCTGCTCTACGTGCGCATGGCCGACCGCGTCGATTCGCCGGGCCTGACCGCCTTCTACACCTACGATGCGCGCACCGGCCGTTTTCTCAGCGAATACCCGCTCGGCAAGGGTTTCATGGACGTGATGCTGCGCCTGCATACCGACATGTACGCCGACCTGCCCGGCACCCTCTTCCTCGGCTTCATGGGCCTGTTGCTGGCGGCCTCGATCG
>DEKZ01000109.1:0-139 GCA_002354135.1 Massilia sp. UBA2709
CGCCAGCCTGCTGGGCGGCGTCGACTTCGTGGCAGTGAGCCCGGGGCTGGCGCCGAACCGCGAGCTGGCCGCCATCAACCCGGCCGCCCAGGAACAGGACATCCCCGTCTGGGGCGAGATCGAGCTGTTCGCCCAGGCG
>DEKZ01000109.1:154-9536 GCA_002354135.1 Massilia sp. UBA2709
GGCACCAACGGCAAGACCACCGTCACCAGCCTGACTGGCCTGCTGTGCCGCCGCGCCGGCTTCGACACCCGCGTCGCCGGCAACATCAGCCCGGCCGCGCTCGACGTGCTGCGCGAAGCGCTCGACGAGAACAAACTGCCGCAGGCCTGGGTGCTCGAGCTGTCCAGCTTCCAGCTGCACACCACCTTCAGCCTGAACGCCGATGCGGCCACGGTGCTGAACATCACCCAGGACCACCTCGACTGGCACGGCGACATGGCGGCCTACGCGCTTGATAAGGCGCGCATCTTCGGCGCCGACACCATCCGCGTGCTGAACCGCGACGACGCCACCGTCATGCGCATGACGGCGCCGGGCGTGCCGTACACCACCTTCGGCACCGGCGAGCCCGATGAGCCGAACGCGATGGGCATCGTCAACGAGCGTGGCGTGCTGTGGCTGGCCACGGCCGTGCCGGGCGAGCCGAGCGAAAAGAAACTGAGGAAAGGCGAAGTCGCCGAGCCGGTCGAGATCACGGTGAACCGCCTGATGCCGGCCGACGCGCTGAAGATCCGCGGCCTGCACAATGCCTCGAACGCGCTGGCGGCCCTGGCCCTGTGCCGCGCTGCCGGCCTGCCGCTGGCGCCGCTGCTGCACGGCCTGCGCGAGTACGCGGGCGAGCCGCACCGCGTGGAACTGGTGGCCAGCATCGACGGCGTCGATTTTTATNNAGACGGCAAGGGCCAGGACTTCGCGCCGCTGGCCGAGCCGGTGTCGCGCTACGTGCGCGCCGTGTTATTAATAGGACGGGACGCAAAGGCGGTCGAGGCCGCCGTTGCGCCCTCGGGCGTGCCCTGTTTCGACCTGGACGACCTGCCGCAGGCCGTACGCCGTGCCGCGGGCCTGGCGCGCGCGGGCGACTGCGTGCTGCTGTCGCCGGCCTGCGCCAGCCTCGACATGTTCACCAACTATGCGCACCGCGCCCAGGTGTTCGTCGACGCCGTGCGCGAGATTGCGCTGGACAAGGGAATGGAGATCTGATGGCCTTCCAGATTCCCTTCAAGTTCTCGGGCACGGCCAGTCCAAGCGAGGCGATCGCCGAGCGCACGCGTCCCTCGAAGATGATGGACTACGACCAGCCGCTGGTCTGGGTCGTGCTGATCCTGATGCTGTTCGGGATGGTGATGGTGTACTCGGCCTCGATCGCGCTGCCGGATTCGCCCAAGTTCTCCTACTTGCAGGGCCGTCACGAATACTTCCTGTACCGCCAGGCCGGCTTCATCGCCGTGTCGGTCGCGGCGGCGTATTTCGCCTTCCGGATTCCGGTCGCGGTGTGGCAGCGCTTCGCTCCGCTGATGTTCGTCGGCACCCTGTTCCTCCTGATGCTGGTGCTGGTGCCCGGCATCGGCACCTCGGTCAACGGCGCGCGCCGCTGGCTGTCGCTGAAGCTGTTCCAGGTGCAGCCGTCCGAGATCATGAAGATCGTGGTGGTCCTGTACGCGGCCGACTTCACGGTGCGCAAGCAGCAGTTCATGCACAAACTGACCAAGGGCTTCATGCCGATGGCCTTTGCCGTCGGCGTGGTCGGCATGCTGCTCCTGCTCGAGCCCGACCTCGGAGCCTTCGGCGTGATCGTCTGCATCGCCATGGGCATCCTGTTCCTGGGCGGCTTCAACATGATCTGGTTCGGCGGCATCGGCGCCATCCTGGTGGTCGTGTTCTCCTCGATCATCGCGCTCTCGCCCTTCCGCCGCGCGCGCATGTTCGCCTACCTCGACCCCTGGCAGGAAGACAATGCGCTCGACAAGGCTTACCAGCTGACCCACTCGCTGATCGCCTTCGGGCGCGGCGAGCTGGCTGGCGTGGGCCTGGGCAACAGCGTCGAGAAGCTGCACTACCTGCCGGAAGCGCACACCGACTTCATCATGGCCGTGATCGGCGAAGAGCTGGGCCTGGCCGGCGTGCTGGTCACGCTGGCGCTGTTCTACTGGCTGGTCAAGCGCGCCTTCGACATCGGCCGCCAGGCGATCGCGCTCGACCAGTTCTTCGCGGGCCTCACCGCCAAGGGCATCGGTATCTGGATCGGCGTGCAGACCTTCATCAACATGGGCGTGAACCTGGGCCTGCTGCCGACCAAGGGCCTGACCCTGCCTTTGATGAGCTATGGCGGCACCGGTGTCCTGATCAACTGCATCGGCCTGGCGATCCTGCTGCGGATCGACTACGAGAACCGCGTGCTGATGCGGGGAGGGCGCCTGTGAAGAAGTTGATGATCATGGCGGCCGGCACCGGCGGCCACATCTTCCCCGGCGTGGCGATCGCCCAGACCATGCGCGAGCGCGGCTGGGAAGTGAGCTGGCTGGGCACCGCCCATGGCATGGAGGGCGAGATCGTGCCGAAGCACGGCATCCCGATGGATGCCATCGATTTCGCCGGCCTGCGCGGCAAGGGCCTGGGCCACACCGTGAAGGGCGCCTTCAAGATGGCGGCCAGCTTCGCCACCTGCCTGCGCGTGCTGGGACGGCGCCAGCCCGACGTGGTGCTGGGCATGGGCGGCTACGTCACGGTGCCGGGCGGGATGATGGCGCGCACGCGCGGCATTCCGCTGGCCCTGGTGAACGCCGACGCCGCGCTGCTGCTGTCGAACAAGACCCTGACGCCGCTGGCCGGCCGCGTGCTGTTCGGCTTCCCGGCCGACTTCGGCGCGGCAGCGGGCAAGGCCGTCGTCACCGGCAATCCGGTGCGCCAGGCCATCCTCGACCTCCCGAGCCCCGCCGAGCGGTTTGCAGGCCGCAGCGGCCCGCTGCGCGTGCTGGTCGTCGGCGGCAGCCTGGGCGCCAAGGTGCTCAACGACAGCGTGCCGGCCGCGCTGGCGCAGATCGATGCTGCAAGCCGTCCGGTCGTGACCCACCAGTCGGGCAAGAAGAACATCGAGGCCCTGCGCGCAGCCTATGCGCAGGCGGGCGTGAACGCGAACGTGGTCGACTTCATCGACGACATGGCCGCCGCCTACGCCGAGGCCGATCTCGTGATCTGCCGCGCCGGCGCGATCACGGTGTCGGAACTGACCGCCGCCGGCGTGGCCAGCGTGCTGGTGCCTTTCGTGGCGTCGACCACCAGCCACCAGCGCGACAACGCGGTCTGGATGGATAAACAAAAGGCGGCGATCCACCTGCCGCAGGGCGAGCTGTCCGCGGCGCGGGTGGCCCAGCTGCTGCAAACGACGACGCGCGCGGATTGCCTGGCGATGGCCGAGGCGGCCCAGCGCGTGGGCAAGCGCGACGCCAACGAAGCCATTGCGGCCGTGCTCGAACAACTCGCAAACAATAAGAAATAAAAGAACCGGAAGATGAAACACAAGATCAAGCACATCCATTTCGTAGGCATCGGCGGCAGCGGCATGAGCGGCATCGCCGAGGTGCTGCTCAACCTCGGCTACAAGGTGTCGGGCTCCGATTTGTCGAGCAATGCTGCGGCCCAGCGCCTGCAGGAACTGGGCGCGCGCGTCTACCTGGGGCACGCGGCCGAGCACATCGCCGGCGCCGACGCGGTCGTCACCTCGACCGCCGTAAACGAGGCGAACCCGGAAGTGATGGCGGCACGCGCCGCCCAGATTCCCGTGGTGCCTCGCGCGATCATGCTGGGCGAACTGATGCGCCTGAAGCGCGGCATCGCGATTGCCGGCACCCACGGCAAGACCACGACGACGAGCCTGGTGGCCTCGGTCCTGGCCCAGGGCGGTCTGGATCCTACTTTCGTGATCGGCGGCCGCCTGAACAGCGCCGGCGCCAACGCGAAACTCGGCACCGGCGACTACATCGTCGCCGAAGCCGACGAGTCGGATGCCTCTTTCCTGAACCTGTCGCCGATGATCGAGGTGATCACCAACATCGACGCCGACCACATGGAGACCTACGAGCACGATTTCGAGAAGCTCAAGGGCGCGTTCGTGAACTTCACCCACCGCCTGCCGTTCTACGGCCGCGTGATGCTGTGCATCGACGACCGCCACGTGCGGGCCATCCTGCCGCAGGTAACGAAACCGGTGACGACCTACGGCTTCTCGGAAGACGCGCAGGTGCGCGCATTCGACGCCTACGCAGAAGGCGTGCAGATGCACTTCACGGTGCGCCAGGAGGGCTACCCGGACACCAAGTTCGTGCTGAACCAGCCGGGCATGCACAATGTGCTGAACGCCTGCTCGGCGATTGCGATCGCGCGCGAGATCGGCATCGATGACGCCGCCACCGCCCAGGGCCTGCTGGAATTTCGCGGCGTCGGCCGCCGCTTCACCCGCTACGGCGAAGTGGCGCTCGAAGGCGGCGGCAGCTTCACCCTGGTCGACGACTTTGGCCNNCCCCCCCCCCCCCCGCCACGGGGAAGTGGCCCTCGAAGGCGGGGGCCTCTTCCCCCTGGTCGACGATTTTGGCCACCACCCGGTCGAGACCGAGGTGACCCTGGCCGCCGCGCGCGCCGCCTACCCGGGCCGGCGCCTGGTGCTGGCCTTCCAGCCGCACCGCTACAGCCGCACGCGCGACCTGTTCGAGGACTTCGTCAAGGTACTGGCGGCGCCGGACGTGCTGCTGCTGTCCGAGGTGTATCCGGCGGGCGAGGCCCCGATCGTCGCGGCCGACGGCCGTGCGCTGTCGCGCGCGCTGCGCGCCGGCGGCAAGGTCGAACCGATTTTCGTGGAAACGATCGCCGAGATGCCCGACGCGATCCGCCAGGTGGCGCGTGACGGCGACGTCGTGCTGACCATGGGCGCGGGCTCGATCAGCGGCGTTCCATATCAATTAACTGCGCAGTTAACGCAACTTAGCGCGCAGGCAACTGCGCAACCGATTTCTCAAAAGGTCACATCGTGAGCGACATCATCACCAATTTCGGCAAGGTCGGCGTCCTGTACGGCGGCCGCTCGGCCGAGCGCGACGTCTCCATCATGTCCGGCACCGGCGTGCTGCAGGCCCTGAAGAGCCGCGGCATCGACGCCCATGGCTTCGATCCGGCCGAACGTTCGCTGGCCGAACTGGCCGCCGAGAAGTTCGACTGCGTCTTCATCGCGCTGCACGGCCGCTACGGCGAAGACGGCAGCCTGCAGGGCGCGCTCGAGCAGCTCGGCATTCCCTACACCGGCAGCGGCGTCATGGCCTCGTCGGTCGGCATGGACAAGATCACCACCAAGATCATCTGGCTGTCGAAGGGCATCCCGACGCCGAAGTACGCAACCGTCGCGCCGGGCGACGACCTGGACAAGGTCGTGGCCGAACTCGGCCTGCCGCTGATCGTCAAGCCGCCGCTGGAAGGCTCGACCATCGGCATCACCAAGGTGGAAAAGGCGGAAGAGTTCGAAGCGGCCGTGGCCCTGGCCGCCGGTTTCGACGAAGTCATCCTGGCCGAGGAATTCGTCACCGGCCGCGAATTCACCGTCGCCGTGCTCGGCTCCGGCAAGGACGCGCGCGCGCTGCCGATCGTCGAGATCGTGGCCCCGCAAGGCAACTACGACTACCAGAACAAGTACTTCACGGACGACACCCAGTACCACTGCCCGGCGCAGCTGCCTTTGGGCCTGACCGAAGAGATCCAGCGCCATGCCGTGAACGCCTACCGCGCGCTCGGCTGCGAAGGCTGGGGCCGCGTGGACGTGCTGGTGCGCGAGAGCGACAACCGTCCCTTCCTGCTCGAAGTGAATACCTCGCCGGGCATGACCGGCCACTCGCTGGTGCCGATGGCCGCGCGCGCGGTCGGCATCGGTTACGAAGACCTGTGCGTCGAGATCCTGCGTTCGGCGCGCTGCAAGATGGTGAAGGCACAAGGCTGACAAGATGTGGCATGACGTACGCGCCCTGAATGCCACCGCCAGCACGCTGCTGGCGGCGACGCTGCTCGCGAGCATCGCGAGCGGCGTGTGGTGGCTGAGCCAGCGGCCGATGTTCACGCTGCGCGCAGTCAAGGTGGAGAGCCTGTACGGCATCGACCTGCGCCACGTGAACGAACTGACGGTGCGCAACAGCGTATTGGGAAAGATCCGCGGGAATTTCTTCACCACGGACCTGGAGCAGGTGCGCGCGACCTTCGAGGCCGTGCCCTGGGTGCGGCGCGCCACGGTGCGCCGCGAGTGGCCGAACCAGCTGATCGTCGAGGTCGAGGAACACGAGGCGCTCGGCACCTGGGGCGAAGGCCGCCTGCTGTCGGTGAAGGGCGATGTCTTCACCGCCAACCTGGCCGAGGCCGACGACGACCACGCGCTGCCGGCCTTCGCAGGGCCCGCCGGCAGCGAGAAGGAAGTGCTGGCGCGCTTTGCCGAGCTGCGCGCCTGGTTCGCGCCGGTCAAGCTGGTGCCGCAGGAATTGACGCTGTCCTCGCGTTACGCGTGGACCGTGAAGCTGGACAACGGCATGAGCGTGGAGCTCGGCCGAGAGCGGGACAAGAACACCGTCAAGGCGCGCGTGCAGCGCCTGGTCGGGGTCTATCCGCAGCTGGTAGCCCGGCTGCAGGAAGGCCGCATCGACACCATCGACATGCGCTATCCGAATGGTTTGGCCCTGTCGTCGGCGGCACTGACCGTGCCGGCCGACGCGACCAAGCCGGTGAAGCCGTCGAAGAAAAATAAAACGACTACTAACAAAACAACCAAGCAAATCTAAAGCAGGCGAGCAATGACAAAAGACGCGAAAAACCTGATCGTCGGCCTCGACATCGGCACCTCGAAGGTGGTGGCCGTCGTGGCCGAGGTGATGTCCGACGGACGCCACGAGGTCATCGGCCTCGGTCAGCACGAGTCGAAGGGATTGAAGAAGGGCGTGGTGGTCAACATCGAGGCCACGGTCGAATCGATCCAGCGCGCGTTGGAGGAGGCCGAGCTGATGGCCGACTGCAAGATCCGCAACGTCTACGCCGGCATCGCGGGCAGCCACATCCGCTCGTTCAACTCGAGCGGCATGGTGGCGATCAAGGACAAGGAAGTCACCGCCACCGACGTCGCCCGCGTGATCGAGACCGCCAAGGCGGTCAACATCCCGACCGACCAGCAACTGCTGCACACGGTGCCGCAGGAATTCATCGTCGACAACCAGGAAGACGTGCGCGAGCCGATCGGCATGAGCGGCATCCGCCTGGAAGTGCGCGTGCACATCGTCACCGGCGCCGTGTCGGCGGTGCAGAACATCGTCAAGTGCGTGCGCCGCTGCGGCCTGGAAGTATCGGACCTGATCCTGCAGCCGATGGCCTCGGCCGACGCGGTGCTGACCAACGACGAAAAAGAACTGGGCGTGGTCCTGATCGACATCGGCGGCGGCACCACCGACATCGCGGTCTTCTCCGATGGCGCGATCCGCCATACCGCGGTGATCCCGATCGCGGGCGACCAGATCACCAGCGACATCGCGATGGCGCTGCGCACGCCGACCGGCGAAGCGGAAGAGATCAAGCTGCGCTACGGCGTGGCCAAGCAGGTCCTGGCCGATCCGGGCGAGACCCTCGAAGTGCCGGGCCTGGGCGACCGCGGTCCGCGCGCGCTGAGCCGCCAGGCCCTGGCCGCCGTGATCGAGCCGCGCGTCGAAGAGCTGTTCGCGATGGTGCACCAGGTGGTGCGCGAATCCGGCTACGAAGGCGTGCTCTCGTCGGGCATCGTCCTCACCGGCGGCACCTCGCTCATGCCGGGCATGATCGAGATGGCCGAAGACATGTTCCTCAAGCCGACGCGCCTTGGCACGCCGGACTATCGTGGCCAGCTTGCCGACGTCGTGCGCAGCCCGCGCTACGCGACGGTGCTGGGCCTGTTATTGGAAGCGAAAAAGCAGTACCTGCGCGGCCACATCGTGACGCGCCAGGATGGTTCGGTGAAGGCGGTCTGGCAGCGCATGAAGGAATGGTTTTTGGGGAATTTCTGAAGAGATTTCCAAGCAGCAAACAAGCGTCTTTGATTCGGTACAAACACACATATTTTTACAATACTTAGCCGTACTCAAGCGTCAGTCCTGATAACCTTATGAGGTTTGGCGCTTGGCTAGGGCAATTTGAAAATTAGGAGTCACATCATGGAGTTCGATATGGTCGATAACGCGGCACTGGGCACGGTGATCAAGGTCGTCGGCGTGGGTGGTGCGGGCGGCAACGCGGTGCAGCACATGATCAACAAGGGCGTCTCGGGCGTCGAGTTCATCGCCGCCAACACCGATGCCCAGGCACTGGCGGCATCGAGCGCGAACAACATCATCCAGATCGGCGAATCGGGCCTGGGCGCCGGCATGCGTCCTGAAATCGGCCGCCAGCTGGCCGAGCAGACCCGCTCGCGCATCGAGGATTCGCTGCGCGGCGCGCACATGGTCTTCATCGCCGCCGGCATGGGCGGCGGCACCGGCACCGGCGCCGCGCCGATCGTGGCCGAAGTCGCCAAGACCATGGGCGCCCTGACCGTCGCCGTGGTCTCCAAGCCCTTCTCGTACGAAGGCCAGAAGTGCATGGACATCGCCGAAGCCGGCCTGGAAGAACTGTCCAAGCACGTTGACTCCCTGATCATCATCCTGAACGAGAAGCTGGAAGAGATCTACGAAGACGAATCCATGCTCGACTGGATGAAGCACGCCGACGACGTCCTGAACAACGCCGTGGCCGGTATCGCCGAGATCATCAACGTGCCGGGCCACATCAACGTCGACTTCAACGACGTGAAGACCATCATGAGCGAGCAGGGCAAGGCGATGATGGGCACCGCGACCGCCTCGGGCGTGGACCGCGCGCGCATCGCGGCCGAGCAGGCCGTGGCGTCGCCGCTGCTGGACGGTATCGACCTGTCGGGCGCCAAGGGCGTGCTGGTCAACGTGACCGCGTCGCGCGGCCTGAAGGGCAAGGAGATCAAGGAAGTCATGGCCGCCGTGCGCGCCTTCGCCGCTCCGGACGCGTCGATCGCGCAAGGCATCGCCTACGACGACGAGATGGGCGACGAGATCCGCGTGACCGTGGTGGCGACCGGCCTGGGCAAGAACAAGGGCAAGATGCAACTGGTCCAGCCGCAGCAGATGCTCAAGACCGGCACCTACAACGCGCCGATGATGGGCACCGCAGGCCTGACCGGCGGCATGACCATGGGCCAGGCCAGCGTCGGCGGCGCCGGCGACGGCATGAAGCAGCCGGCCGTGTGGCGCCGCGAGCAGGCATCGGAGCAGGTGCAGGCCATGCAGCGCAACGGTGTCGAGACCTATGACATTCCGGCTTTCCTGCGCAAGCAAGCCGACTAAGTCTTTATAGGCTTTGAAGAGAAACCGGGATCGGAGCTCGCGCTCCGATCCCGGTTTTTTTACGTGCAGCCAGTGCACGTAGGGTGGGCGCCCGTGCCCACCGAATCGGCGACGGCTTCGATATCGTGCTCGTTGATCGTGCCTCGGTGGTGGGCACGGGGCGCCCA
>DEKZ01000254.1:0-243 GCA_002354135.1 Massilia sp. UBA2709
CCGCCGACCTGTTCGAGCCGCCGGCATGTGCCTGCGGCTCGAACAGGTCGGCGGCACCCTCGAGCGGCTCGATCCCGCAGTCGGCGGCACGGTCGTCGTCGCCACGGTGCCGCTGCACGGGAGGGGCCAATGAGCCAGGCGCGCGTGCTGCTGGTGGACGATCACACACTGGTGCGCGCGGGCATCCGTAGTCTCGTCGACCAGATCGAAGGATTCGAGGTCTGCGGCGAAGCGAACGATACC
>DEKZ01000254.1:386-5064 GCA_002354135.1 Massilia sp. UBA2709
CCTTGGCCTGGGAAGCGAAAGCGGACTGGGCCTGGTTCGCCTGGTGCGGGAGCGCGAACCAACCCTGCCGCTGGTCGTATTGAGCATGCATGCGTCCGAAACGCATGTCGCGAACGCGATGCGGGCCGGCGCCGGCGCCTATGTGGTCAAGGATGCGGCGCCGTTCGAACTGGCGGCCGCACTGGCCGCCGCGCGGCGCGGCGAGTGCTCCCTGAGTCCCGTGCTGGCCGCGCGGATGCTGCGCCGGTCGACAGGAATCGACGGCGCCGGTCAAGCGGCGCTGACGGCGCGCCAGCGCCAGATTCTCGGCCGCATCGGCGCCGGCAAGAGTACCAAGCAGATCGCATTCGAACTCGACTTGAGCGAAAAGACCGTCGCCGGCCACCGTGCCCAGATCATGGAGCGGCTCGGGATCCGCGACCGTGTCGGCCTGGCCCCGTTANNGCCCTGTTCGCGCGCGAGCAGGGCATGGCCGACATCGAGTAGGTCCTAGGCAGCCGTCTCGATCAGGCCTTCGGCGTGCAGCGTCCTGGCCAGGATCAGGCGGCTCTCGTATTCGAGACCCGGCAGTTCGGCCGGCAGGAAACGTGGCTGTTCGCGTATGAAGCGGATCGCCTGGCTCACGCCTTTCGGTAGCGTCAGGACGCGGCCATCGATCGCCAGGTTGAGCTTGTCGGCCTTTTCGAACAGTTCGAATAGCGTGCCGGGGCGTACGCGCAGCGTGCTCTCGTGGCCGATCTCGACCGGACGCGACAGGGCGAGCAGGCGCCCCGCCGAGGGCGGCTGCCTGCTCTTGATGAACGAACAGTAAACGTCGTCCAGCGCGCCTTCCAGGTCCATGCTGTCGATCAGTTCGTGGATCAGGGCGCGTACCTCGTCCTGCTTCTGCGCGTCCTGGTATTGCCGGTGCAGCGCCACGCGCCGCATCGCCGGGTGCGCCAGCGAGGCGCGGCGGAACTCGCGCAGCGCGATGTCACCCAGGGTCAGGTTGCGCATGCCGACGGTGATGTGCAGCGAATTGGCGGCGCCCGACTCGGCGCCATGGATGTAGCCGCGCGGCAGGAACAGCACGTCGCCCGGCTCGAGCGTGATTTCCGCGATCTTGTTCGCCTTGCCGACCAGTTCGGGAAGCAGCTTCTGCTGCTCTTCGTGGGGCAGTTCGAGCGGATCGTCGTAGATGTGCCAGGTCTTCGAGCCGGCGACCTGGAGGATCAGTACGTCATGCGTATCCCAGTGCAGCTTGAAACCCTGGGAATTGGGCGGGCTCAGATAGACGTTGGCGCGGAACGGGAAGTGCAGCTCGGCTTCGCAGCGCGAGACCGTGTCGGCCAGCGGCAGGTGGTGCCGCCCGAGATGCGAAAACAGCAGCATCCAGCCCTCGGCATAGGCCTCCAGCAGCGCATGGCGGTCAGCCACGCCGTCCTTCGCGTACTGCTTGAAGGGCTTGTCCTTGCCCTGCCGGACCACCCGGATGTCCGGTTCGTGAAAAATGCGCGTCCCCAGGTAGCGGTCCATGTCCTCGAGCGACAGCAGGGCGTCGAAGTACCCGGGCGAAGCGCGCTTGACGAAGAATGGACGGCGCTCCCAGTAGCGTTCGAAGAAGGCGTCGGGGTCGATGGGGGCGACCAGGTCGGCAAAGCCGGCAAAGGCAGCCGGCGCGGTGGGCGCGGTGTCGTGGATGATGTCCAGGGTCTTGGCTTGCATGGTGTCTCCTCGGGCGTCGTGCGCCCTGTCGATGTGAATGGGTGCCTGTCCGCTGCGCTCAGTCATGCAGCGCGATCATGCCGACCTCGTGCAGCTTGCGCACGAACAGCAGCCTGCTTTCTTCTTCCAGCCCGGGCAGGGCGCGGGCACTGAAGCGGTCGCCGCGGCCGATGAGTTCGAGCGCGGGCCGCACGCCCGACGGCAGCGCCATGCTCTTGCCGTCGACGGCCAGGCGCACGGTATTGCCCTCGTCGAACGGATGGAACAGGCAATCCGGCCGCAGGCGCCATCCGGTGTCCAGGCCGATGTCGGGCGGCGACTCGAGCGCCAGCAGGGCGCCGTCGCGCGGACGGGCGCGCTGCATGATGAAGGCATTGAGCACCTCATCGAAGGCGTGGTCCAGGTCGAGCCGGTCGGCCAGCCGGTGCAGCTCGGCGCGCGCCTGGGCAGCCTGCTCCTGGCGGCCGTGGCGGAACAGCGCCGCCTTGCGCAGCGGCGCACTGTCCTGGCTTGCCCGTCTCAGTGCGCCGACCGCGACTTCTCGCAGGGCGCGCGTGCGCAGGGCGATGCTCAGGTGCAGCGAGGTGGTGTCGTTGGCACTGGCCGCGTGAATGAAGCCGCGCGGCAGGAACAATACGTCTCCCGGGTGCAGGGTCAGCGCCGCGATCGGCTCGGCCAGCGCGGTCAACGCATGGTCGTACTGCTGTTCCTCGTGCGGTAACTGCAGCGGCGCATTGCAGATCTGCCAGTCCTTGGTGCCGGCAACCTGCAGCACCACCACGTCGTGGGTATCGTAGTGCAGGTGAAAGCCCTGCTGGCCCGGCGGGGTCAGGAAGGCATTCGCGCGGCACGGCAACTGCAGGTCGACCTCGCAGCGGGCCAGCGCCCGGTCCAGCGGGGCGTGCTGGCGGTCGATCTGGTCGAACACCAGCGTGGCGCCGGCGGCGTGCTCACGCAGCAGGGCCGTGCGGTCGGCGACGCCGTCGCGCGAGAATTCGCCGAACACACGCTTCTGGTGGTCGTTGGCGATGCGGATGTCGGGTTCGCGCAGGACCGCGGTACCGACCAGGGCGTCGACGGCGGCCATCGACAGCAGGCTGTCGAAATAGCCGGCGCGTGCGCGGCGCACCACGAAAGGCTTGCGCTCCCAGTACTCGTCGAGGAAGCGCTGCTGGCCGAGAGGCGAGATCAGGCTGGCGAAGCCGTCGAAGACGAAGGGCGCGCAGTCGCGTTCGTCGAAGGTGTCGAGCGGGTTCATGCGTATTCTCCTTCGGTGGCGGCCGCTGCCTGCAGCACGCCCTGCTGGCACAGCGTGCGCGCCAGGATCAGGCGGCTTTCGTACTCGAGCCCCGGCAGCTGGGCGGCGCAGAAGCTGGGGCGGGTCCGGATGAAATCGATCGCTTCCTCGACGCCGGCGGGCAGGCGGATCGTGCGCCCGTCGACGGCCAGCGCGACACCGGCCGGACGGGCAAAGGCATGCGCCAGGCAGCCCGGGCGCAGTGCGAGCGGCGTCTGGTGGTCGATCGACATCTGCGCGCCGAGCTCCAGCAACTGCCCGTCCATGGGCCGCGTGCGTTTCTTGATGAAGGAGTACAGCACATCGTCGAAGAGGGCGCCGAGGTCGGCCTGGTCGACCAGTTCGTGCAGCGCGCGCCGCGTGCGCTCGAGGGTGGCGTCGCGGTCGATGCCGCGGAAGCGGGCCGCGGCGCGCAGCCTCGGGTCGGCCAGGCTGGCGTGGCGGACCGCCGACGCCGCCACTTCGCGCAACGGCAGGCTGCGCATCCCGATCGTCAGGTGAAGCGAGCTGTGCTCATTGGCGCTGGCGCCGTGGATGAAGCCGCGCGGGAGGTACAGCACGTCGCCCGGCTGCAGGGTAACCTCGGCGAGCAGGCGCGCCTGTTCGCCGAGGGCCTGCACATAAGTCTGTTCCTCGTGCGGTAGCGGCAGGGGATTATTGTAGACCTGCCAGGTCTTGCTGCCGCTTACCTGCAGCACCAGCACGTCGTGCGTGTCGTAGTGGCGGCTGAAACCCCGCGACTTGGCCGGCGTGAGGTAGCTGTTGACGCGGATCGGAAACTCCAGCTCGACTTCGCAGCGCGCCATGGCGTGGCCGAGGCCGGCGTGATGGCGATTCAGGTGTTCGAACACGAGGGTCGCGCCGTTCGCGTATTCCTGCAGCATGGCGGACCGGTTGGCCACGCCGCCGCGCGAGAATTCGGCGAAAGGCTTGAGGGCGCCGTCCTTGGCGATGCGCACCTCGCCGTCGCGGAACAGGTGGCTGCCGACGAGGCGGTCGACGTCCGCCATGCCGAACAGGCCGTCGAAATAGCCGGGACGGCCGCGCCGTATGCAGAAGGGCTGGCGTTCCCAGTAATGGCCGAAGAAATCGGCCGCCGCGAGCGGCGCGATCAGGCTGGCGAAGCCGTCGAATGCAAGGCGCGCGGGACCCGGGGCGCCGTCGATGAGATGCAGTTCTGGTGTCATGGATGGTCCTATTCAGGCACAGGCAACGAAGACGGGAAGGATGCGGTCGAGCGCCGGCGCACGCTGCGCGGGATCGTAGGCCATGCAGTGCGCTACCGCCTGGGCCAGTGCGGCAGGCACGGGCTCGCCTTCGCGGGTATGGGTCAGCGGCGGGTAGTCGCCGCGCCGGATCGCGCCGGCAAGGACGGCGTACTGGCTGCCGCGATAGGGCGGCACGCCGCTCAGGATGAAATACAGGATGATGCCGAGTTGGTAGATGTCCGACGCGAAATCGGGCACGACCTCGCGGCTGGCATGCCACTCGTCGGCCATGCGTTCCGGCGGCATGAAGTGGACGGCCCCGCCCACGCGCGGTACGTAGTCCGTCCCGTGCACGAAGGAGCAGTCGAAGTCGATCAGGCGCAGCCGGCCGGTGGCGTCGACCAGAAAGTTCGAGGTGTGCAGGTCGCCGTGGATCACGCCGCAGCCATGCACCGCGGCCAGCGCCGCC
>DEKZ01000314.1 GCA_002354135.1 Massilia sp. UBA2709
CAGCGCGCGCGAACTGGCCGCCATCGGCCGCATGATGATGCTGACCCAGCGCCTGGCGCGCGGCGCCAACAGCTTCTTCGCGATCGGCGTGCCGCGCGACGACGCGGCGGTGCGCATCGGCGCCGACAGCGCCGCCTTCGAGCACGCGCTCGAGACCCTGCTCACCGGCGGCGTGGCCCAGCGCAACGACGACCTGCGCGACAAGCTGGTGCAGCTGCAGACGCGCTTCAATGCCTTCCGCAAGGACTTCGCGCCCTTCCTCGACAACCCGACCGCCTACTCGAAGGCGCGCGCCGCCGCGCGCACCATCCACCGCGACAACGAAGAGATGAAGAAGCAGGTCGCCGCGCTGCAGGGCGGCTACCGCGAGCAGCAGTCGTCCTCGAGCGCCTGGCTCTGGCTGCTGGTGGCGGCCTCGATCTTCACCCTGGCCACGGCCGGCTCGATCAGCCGCGTGATGCTGCAGGACTCGCGCAACCGCACCCGCGGCGCCGAGACGCGCCGCCGCGAAGCCGAGGCGATGCGCCAGCTGGCCCAGGCCAAGGAAGAGGAAGCCAAGGCCACCAACGACCAGAACCAGGCCGCGATCCTGCGCCTGATGAACGAACTGCAGGACGTGGCGAACGGCGACCTCACCGTGCACGCCACCGTGTCCGAGGACATCACCGGCGCGATCGCAGACTCGGTCAACTTCACAGTCGAGGAACTGCGCGGCCTGGTGCTGCGCGTGACCGGCACCGCCGAGCAGGTGACCCAGGCCTCGAACGAAGCGCAGCAGATCTCGACCGAACTCCTGGGCGCGACCGAGCAGCAGTCGCGCGAGATCGAGGAAGCCTCGTCCACCGTCCTGCGCATGGCCGGAGAAATTACCGACGTGTCGAAGTCGGCCAACGAATCGGCCGAGGTGGCGCGGCAATCCGTTGCCGCAGCCGAACAGGGTTCGGCTGCCGTGCAGAACGCCATCCTCGGCATGCACGAGATCCGCGAACAGATCCAGGAAACCTCGAAGCGCATCAAGCGCCTGGGCGAATCCTCGCAGGAGATCGGCGAGATCACCGAGCTCATTTCCGACATCACCGAGCAGACCAACGTGCTGGCGCTGAACGCGGCGATCCAGGCGGCGTCGGCCGGCGAGGCCGGACGCGGCTTCTCGGTCGTGGCGGAAGAGGTGCAGCGCCTGGCGGAACGTTCGGCCGAAGCGGCCAAGCAGATCGGCGCCCTGGTGCGCACGATCCAGACCGATACCCACGACGCCGCCGCGGCCATGGAAAAATCGACCCAGGGCGTGGTCGAAGGCGCACGCCTGTCGGACGCGGCCGGCGCCGCGCTGGCCGACATCTCGCGCGTCTCGAACCGCCTGGCCGAACTGATCCAGGGCATTTCGTTCGCAGCCGGCTTGCAGGCGACGTCCGCCAACGGCGTGGCGCACAATATGCAGCACATCCTGTCCGTGACCGAGCATACCCAGGCCGGCACGCGCCAGACCGCCGAATCGATCCGCCAGCTCGCCGCGCTGGCGCAGGAACTGAAAAACTCGGTGTCGCGCTTCCGCGTCGCCCAATGAGCCGTTTATCGACCATGACATCTTCCCCGTCCGCGAGCCACTTCGATACCGGTCCCCTGTCCTGGGTGATCGGCGAGATCCGCGACGCGCTCGAACGCTCCGGCAGCGCACTGATGGACGCCGCCGCGCGCTCGCCGGAGGCCCAGCCGACCCTGCTGCTGCACGCGAAGACCCACCTGCACCAGGCCCACGGCGCGCTGCAGATGGTGGACGTGGAAGGCGTCGGTCTCCTGACCGCCGCCGCCGAACGCGCGCTCGACGCCTTCAAGGAGCGCGCCATCGACTGCTCGCCGGAACATGCGAAGGTGGTGCGCGAGGCCTACGGCGCGATCGGCGAATACCTGGACGAACTGGTGGCGGGCGCCGCGCCGCAGCCCGCGCGCCTCTTCCCCTATTACCGCGCGCTGCAGGAATTGCTGGGCGTGGAGCGCATCCACCCGTCCGACCTGCTGGCGGTCGATACCGACGTGACGCTCGACCTGCCGCCGCAGCTTGACGCCGCAGTGCCAGACTATGCTGCCTGCCGCGCCCGCTTCGAAAAAGCCCTGCTGCCTTACCTGAAGAGCACCGAGGCCGAGGCCCAGCGCGTGCACGCCCAGGCGCTTTCCGAGGCGATCGCGCCGCTGGCCGGCGCCGGCAACGACCCGCATGCGCGTACCTTCTGGAGCGCGCTGCGCAGCTTCGCCGCGCTGGTGGCGCAAGGGCGCCTGGCGGGCGACCTCTACGTGAAGCAGCTCTTCGGCCAGGTCAACCTGCAACTGCGCCGCCTGTCGCAAGGCCAGGCCAGCCTGCCCGATGCCATGCTGCGCGACGCATTGTTCTTCATCGCCGCCGTACCCGAGTTCGAGTTCGAGCCCGAAGGCGAGGCGGCCCAGTTGCGGCGTGCCTTCGGCATCGACGGCGCGGTGCCGCCGGACTATGCCGAGCGCCGCTACGGCAAGGTCGATCCGCACGCGCTGAAGGAGGCGAAGGAAGCCCTGGCCCGCTCGAAGTCCGATTGGGATCAATTGGCGGTGCACGCCGACGACACGCGCGAAGCCGACTTCAACCAGGCGCTGGCGACCCTGGCCGGCGCCAGCGAAAAACTCGGTGCGCCGGCGCTGGCCCAGCTGCTGCGCGA
>DEKZ01000172.1:0-146 GCA_002354135.1 Massilia sp. UBA2709
GCCGCCGTGCAGCTCGACCAGCTTCTTCACCAGCGCCAGGCCGAGCCCCAGGCCGCCCTGGGAGCGCGCCAGCGTGCGCGCGCCCTGGGTGAACAGTTCGAACACGCTCGGCAGCAGGTCGGGCGGCATGCCCGAGCCGTTGTCGC
>DEKZ01000172.1:387-1651 GCA_002354135.1 Massilia sp. UBA2709
CATCGCCAGGAACTCGTCCTTCATGCGGCTCATGCGCTCGGCCTCGACGCGCGCCGTGCGTTCGCTCTGCAGCAGCGCATCGCGCTCGAGCGCCGACTTCTGCGCCACCTCGTACAGGCGCGCATTATCCATCGCCACCGCTGCCTGGGCGGCAATGCCGGCGACGATGCGTTCGGTGCGCTCGGTGAACACGCCCGGCTCGGGATGGCCGAAGATCAGGCCCCCCATCACCGAGCCGGAACGCGACACCACCGGCACCGCCAGGTAGCTGCGCACCGGCAGGTGGCCGGCCGGCATGCCGTGGTGCGGTCCGGCCTGGCCATAGCGCGCGTCGAGCGTGATGTCGGCGCTGCGGATCGGCGCCTGGGCGTGGAAAGTCGGGTTGAACAGCCCGGTCGGACGCGGCGCGCCCAGCTGCATGAATTCCTCGCGCTCGGCGCCCGACAGCGTGTAGAGCTGCATGACTTCGCCATGCTCGCCGACGTCGTTGTAGAAGAAGGCGCCGTAGCGCGCGCCGCTCAGCTGGGTGCCCGCATCGGTGATCGCCTGCAGCAGGGTGTTCAGGTCGAGCGTCGAGGCCAGGGCCTGGCCGGTGCGGTTGAGCACCTCGAGGATGCGCGTCTCGTCGCGCAGCGTCTCTTCCACGCGCGCGCGGCGCAGCGCTTCGCGCGTGTGGCGCGCCACGTCCTCGGCCAGCACCACCTCGCGGTCGCTCCAGCCGCGCGCCCTGGGTTCGTGCAGGTAGAAGATCGCCGCCAGCCTGCCGCCTTCGACGATCGGCACGATGACCATCGCGCGCGCACCGATGCTCGCATAGCCGGCGGCGTAAGGCGCGGCGCGCGGGTCGGCCGCGATGTCGTCCAGGCGCAGCAGCTTCCCTTCGCGCAGCTGTTCGATGATGGCCGGACCGAAGCTGTCGAGCGGGCGAGTCTCGCCCGCCAGGCTGGCGATGCTGCCGTCGGTCCAGTCGCGCTCGACGCTGACATAGCGGCCGCTGGCGTCGATTTCGCCATAGCCGACCCGTCCCACCGCGAAATGCCTGCCCATCAGGGCGCTGGCTGCCTCCATGATCGCGACCGGATCGGTCAGCTCGCGCAGCACGGCGCTGAGTTTCAGCTGGAAGCTGTGCTGCTGGGCCGCCAGCACGCTGGCCGTGGTGTCGGTCAGCACGCAGTACACGCCGGCCGTACGCTCGCCGTCGTGCACCGGCGAGAACGACAGCGTCACGTAATGGTGCCGGCCGCGGCCCTTGCCGCCGCTGCCG
>DEKZ01000172.1:1712-4130 GCA_002354135.1 Massilia sp. UBA2709
CCGCCAGCGCGCTGGCCACCACCGGCATGACGGCCGCCCAGCCGTCGGTGCAGACGCTGGCCAGGGGCTGGCCATAGGCCTGCGGGTGACGATCGCCGAGCAGCTCGGCGCAGGCCTCGTTGTAGACCACGCGCAGCTCCGGCCCCCAGGCCACGAACATGGGGAAGCGCGAGCCGAGCATCAGGTCCATGATGGCGCGCAGCGGCGCCGGCCAGGTTTCGCGCGCGCCGAACGGCGCGGCGAGCGGCAGCAGCGAGCGGACGCCATCGTCATCGGCGACGGTCGGTGCGGAAATCGCAATACTCATTCAGGACCCTGTTGGTTTTTATCGGTCGGACAGCGCAACAGCGAATGATTATATCCGCCGCCCGGCGATTTAACAGTTGTCGAACCGAGCGGTGACGCGTCCATGCAGGACGGGTAGCGGCGTCAGTAGATTTCCGCTGCGGCCGCGCGCACGGCCCTGAGCAGCAGGTCCGCTCCCGGCGAGAGCAAGTGGTCCTGCTGGCGGATGATCCCGAAGGCGTCCATCTTGCAGGGCAGCTCGATGGGCAGGATGCGCAGCACGTTCAGGGATTCGTAGTACTGGGCCACTTCCTGGGGCATCACGTGCAGCGAATCGGTCTGCTGTAGCAGCGCCGTGATCAGCAACAGCGCGGTGGTGTCGACCACGTTCGACGGCGGCGCCAGGCCGGCGCGGCGGAACATCATGTCGAAACGGTGGCGCAGGATGCTGCCCTGGGGCGGCAGGATCCACGACCGCCCGGCCATGTCCTCGAGCCGCAGGTCCTTGCGGTCGAGCAGCGCGTGGCCGGGACGCACGACCGCGCAGGCCGGCTCCTCGGTCAGCTCCTCGTAGATCAAGCCGGTGGAATCCTCTTTTTCCAGGATGCGCCCGATCATGAAGTCCAGCGTGCCGCGCTGGAGCTTGTCGAGCAGGACGTTGCTCGATTCGAGCTGCACGCCGATGCGCAGGAGCGGCGCCTTTTCCTTGATGCGCGCGATCGCCCGCGGCAGCAGCGCCATCGCCGGCGACATGATCACGCCCACCTCGACCTGGCCCGCCAGGCCGGCCCGCAGCGCC
The DNA here is from genome assembly GCA_002354135.1 of Massilia sp. UBA2709. Taxonomy (GTDB): domain Bacteria; phylum Pseudomonadota; class Gammaproteobacteria; order Burkholderiales; family Burkholderiaceae_D; genus Telluria. The sequence continues at coordinate 2,797 of DEKZ01000172.1, forward strand.
ACGATGTCGTCGTGCGCCAGCGCCAGGCTGGTGAGCGCCATGCGCGCGTGGCGGATCATGGTCTCGCCATAGATCGTCGGCTCCATGCCGCGCGGCAGCCTGTCGAACAGGCGCACGTCGAGCATCTCCTCGAGATCCTTGATCTGCTTGGACGCCGCCGGCTGCGTCATGTGCAGCTCCTCGGCGGCGCGGTGGATGTTCCGGTAGTCGTCCAGCGCGATCAGCAGCAAGAGCTGTCGCGTCTTCAGGCGCGCCTTGAGGAACCAGTTCGGGTTCGGTGTCTCCATCAAGGCATCATATCATTACTGATATCAATATTGCACCAAAACAAGCAACCCGTTATCACTTGCAGCCCGGTGCGGGATTCGCGGCCGGACCGGCATCGGTCTGGCGCACCAGCGGGATCTTGCCGTCCGCCGTGTAATGCAATTCCTCGACCGCCAGCGAACGCCGGAACTCGCCCCCGCCCGGCAGCTTGCCGTTGTGGTAGAAGATGTAGGACTTGCCGTTGAAGTCGACGATGGCGTGGTGGATGGTCTTCACGTTGGTGTTCTTTTCCATGACCACGCCGCCAAAGGACCAGGGCCCGGTCGCGCTCGGGCCGGTCATGTAGACCGTCTCTTCCGGGAAGTGGCGCGAATACGAGAGGTAGTAGGTCCCCTTGTGCTTGTGCAGGTAGGCCGCCTCGGTGAAGGCTTCCAGGCCGACGGTGTGGATCGGCCCGTCGAGCTCGATCATGTTGGGTTTCAGCTTCGCGTACTTCATCACCGTGTTACCCCAGTAGAGGTAAGCCTGGCCGTCGTCGTCGATGAACACCGCCGGGTCGATGTCGTCCCACAGGATGGAGGTTTCCTTGGTCATGTCGTTGGTGACCAGGGCCGTGCCGCGCGCGTCCACGAAAGGACCGGTCGGGCTGCTGGACACCGCCACGCCGATCGCCTTGCCGGGAATGCTTGCGTGGTCGACCGTCGAATAGAAGTAGTACTTGCCGTCGCGCTTGACGATGTCCGAGGCCCAGGCGTCGCGGCCGGCCCACTTGAAGGTCGAATAGCGCAGCGGGGAGCCGTGATCGGTCCAGCGCTGCATGTCGCAGCTCGAATACACGCGCCACTCGTTCATCACGTAATCCTTGCCGTCCTCCTTTGCTTCGTCCTTGCCGACGTAGACGTAGACGCGGCCGTTGTCGACCAGCGCGGCCGGATCGGCCGTGAAGATGTTCGTGACGATGGGGTTGGCCGCCTGGGCCATCGAGGTGGCCGCGAGTGCCGCGGCGATGATGCACTGCTTGAACATGAAGTCTCCTGATAATTATTGGTGTTGCTTTTCGTAGGGTG
>DEKZ01000281.1 GCA_002354135.1 Massilia sp. UBA2709
GCCTGCCTGGCCACGCGCCCGCGCGGCAGCACGGCGCCGGCGCCGCAATTCCTGCCGCCGCCGAACGTGCCGCGCCCGGCGGGCGTGGCGCGCGTGCGGCGCGTGCTGCTGGCCGAGGACAACCCGGTCAACGTCGAGGTGGCCAAGGCCATGCTCGAAAGCCTGGGCCTGCAGGCCCACGTCGCCCGCAACGGCCTTGAAGCGCTGGAGGCGGTGCGCGCCGGCGACTACGAAGCGGTGCTGATGGATTGCCAGATGCCGGTGATGGACGGCTTCGCCGCCACCAGCGCGATCCGGCGGGATGAACGCGAATCGGATGCGATGCGCGCCCGTCCGCACACCCTGCCGGTCATCGCGATCACCGCCAACGCGCTGCAGGGCGACCGTGAAGCCTGCCTGGCCGCAGGCATGGACGACTACCTGTCCAAGCCCTTCACCCAGCAGCAGCTCGCGGCCGTGATCGGGCGCTGGATCGCGCTGCCGATCGCCGGCAGCGTGCACCACGGCGACGCGCCGCCTGCGCTGCCGGAAGAGGCCCGCGAAGTCATCCACCGCGACGTCATCAACACCGCGGCCCTCGAAAAGATCCGCGCGCTCAGCCGGGACGGCGGCGACGCCCTGGTGCAGAAAGTGATCAACGCCTATGTCGGCGACGTGCCCCAGCACCTGCGCACGCTGCGCCAGGCGATCGGCGCGACCGACGCCGGCACCGTCAAGCGCGTCGCGCACAGCCTGAAGTCCGCCAGCGCGAACGTCGGCGCCGAGGCCCTGGCCGGCCTGTGCAAGGACCTGGAACACCTTGGGCGCGCCGACACCGTCGAGGGCGCCGACACGCTCCTCGCCGACATGGAACACGAATTCCAGGCGGTCCGGCATTCGCTGACCGCCATGCTAGAGAAGGAAACATGACATGCCCGCTACTCCCTCCTCCCAACGCGGTGTCGTGCTGGTCGCCGACGACGATCCGGTGATGCGGCTGCTGATGCTCGAGATGCTGGCCCAGGTCGGCCTGGACGCGATCGAGGCCGAGGACGGCCGCCAGGCGGTGCAGCTCGCGCGCGAGCGCCGCCCCGACCTGATCCTGATGGACGTCGAGATGCCGCACATGGACGGCTTCGCCGCCTGCCGCGCGATCCGCCAGGAAGAAGCCGGCGCAGCGCTGGTGCCGATCGTGATGGTCACCGGCGGCGACGACGTCGAGGCCGTCACCAGCGCCTACGAGGCCGGCGCCACCGACTTCGTCTCCAAGCCGATCAACTGGCCTATCCTCGGCCACCGCGTGCTCTATGTGCTGCGCGCCAGCGACGCCATCGCCCGCCTGCGCATCGCCGACGCCCAGAACCGCGCCGTGCTGGCGGCCATTCCCGACACCTTCTTCCGCATGGACCGCGACGGCTTCTATCTCGACTACGAGCCGGGCCACGAAAGGCCGGGCCACGAGCGGCCGGGCCAGGCGCGCGCCCTGCTCGACGCGCCCGGCAACGGACGCCTCAGCCTCGAGCGAGCGCCGCGCCCTGCGCGCAGCCAGGACAACGCCCCCTTCTCGAGCGAACGCTGCATCGGCCGCCACATCAGCGAAGTGCTGCCGCCGCCGATCGCCGCGCGCGTGCTCGACAAGCTGGGCGAAGTGCTGCGCACCCAGGAGATCCGCTCGGTCGAGTACGAACTGATCCGCTTCGGCACCGCCCAGCATTTCGAGGCGCGCCTGGTGGCCACCGGCCCGTCCGAGGTGCTCGGCCTGGTGCGCGACATCAGCGAGCGCAAGCGCACCGAGGAGCAGATCCGGCGCCTGGCCTACTGCGACAGCCTGACCGGCATCCCGAACCGCCAGGCCTTCCTGGAAAACCTGGAACGCGAGCTGCAGCGCTCGAAGATCGGCAACAAGAAGTTCGCCGTGCTGTTCATGGACCTGGACGCCTTCAAGCGCATCAACGACACGCTCGGCCACAACGTCGGCGACCACCTGCTGAAGATCGTCTCCGAGCGCCTGCGCGAGACGATCCGCCCGAGCGACCTGGTGTCGAGAGGCGAGGCCCTGCCCGGCGACGAGCCGGCGGGCAGGGACGATGCCGACGCCTCGCCCTCCTCTTCGCTCTCTTCCTCCAACCTGGCGCGCCTGGGCGGCGACGAATTCACGATCCTGATCCCCGACCTCGAGCGGGTCGAGCACGCCCTGAACGTCGCGCACCGCGTCAAGGAAGCGATGCGCCGGCCCTTCCTCATCGAGGGCCACGAGATCTTCGTCACCGCCAGCATCGGCATCTCGCTGTTCCCGGAAGACGGAGACGACTGCAACTCGCTGCTGAAATACGCGGACACGGCGATGTACCACGCCAAGAACTGCGGCAAGAACAACGCCAAGCTGTACAGCTCCTCGCTGACCATGCAGATCATGAGCCACGTGAAGCTCGAAGTCGGCCTGCGCCGCGCCTTGCAGAACGACGAGCTCTACCTGCTGTACCAGCCGCAGCTCGACGTGCGCTCGTCCGAAATCGTCGGCGTCGAGGCGCTGGTGCGCTGGCGCCATCCGGAGCGCGGCGTGATCTCGCCGACCGAGTTCATCCCGCTGGCCGAGGAAACCGGCCTGATCGTCCCGATCGGCGAATGGGTGCTGCGCACCGCCTGCAACCAGGCGCGCGCCTGGCAGGGCCAGAACCGGCGCGCGCTGCGCATGGCGGTGAACCTCTCGGCCAAGCAGTTCAAGGACGAGAACCTGTCGCAGATCGTGCTCTCGGCGCTCGACGAAACGGGGCTCGACCCGAAGCTGCTGGAACTCGAACTGACCGAGGGCACGCTGATGGACGACGCCAAGGCCACCCTGTCCACGCTGGAGCGACTGCGCGCCATCGGCGTCTACCTGTCGATCGACGACTTCGGCACCGGCTACTCGTCGATGAACTACCTGAAGCGCTTCGACGTGCGCGCGCTGAAGATCGACCGCAGCTTCATCTGCGGCCTGCCCCAGGACTCCGAGAACGCGGCGATCACGCGCGCCATCATCGCCATGGCGCACGGCCTTAAGATGGCGGTGGTGGCCGAAGGCGTCGAGACCGACGAACAGCTGGTACTGCTCGAAGAGTATGGCTGCGACATGGTGCAGGGCTACTTCCTGGGCCGTCCCTCGAGCGCCGAGGCGATCAGCCAGATGCTGGGCAAGCTGCGCCTGGTGCTGCCGGTGCGCTGACCGCGCCCCGGCCGGTCACGCGACGGGACACGGGGGTCATTGATGTCGTAGGGTGGGCGCCCCGTGCCCACCATGATGTGAGCGTCATGCAAGCGTACCGGTGGGCACGGGGGCGCCCACCCTACGGCTTCAGCACCAGCGTATGCTTCGCCGCCCCCGGCAACAGCGGCGTCGGCGTCCCCTTCACCCATTGTTCGTGCCCGCGCAGGAAGAAAGGCGACAGCGGGTGGCCGCTCTGCCCGCCCGGCATGTTGTACAGGCCCTCTTCCTCGCGTCCCGGCGACACCGTCAGGCGCTCGGACTGGCCGAACTTCGGACCGGCCACGCGCGGCATGTGGGCGTCTCCGGCCAGGCGGTCGGCGGGCGCGCCCAGCCAGGGTCCGAGGGCCGGCACGGCCAGGGCGATCGGATGCGAGATCGCCGCCGTGTTGCGCTGACCCCAGGTGGCCTTCGCCAGCGGCACGCCTTCACGGTCCAGGTCCGCGATCACGCGGTCGATCGCGGCCAGTTGCAGGTCCCGGTAGTCCTTCCGCCCCGGTGGCAGCCAGCCGGGCGGCTGGGCGTCGAGCAGGCGCACCAGCACGGCCGGCCAGCGCGGGTTGGCGCTGCCGATCGAAG
>DEKZ01000253.1:0-4322 GCA_002354135.1 Massilia sp. UBA2709
GGTGAAATCGGGCGCGCTGGCGGCGGAAGTGGTGCTGGAAGACCTGGGGCGGCCGGAACGGCTGGCGATCGAATCGCGCATGTACGACGGGTTCGCGGGGATGGCGCGGCGCATCGCGGCGCGGGGGGCGAAAGGGCGGCCATGAGATTTTCGTAGGGTGGACACCTGTGTCCACGCTGGATCACCGTACGCAATCCACAAACGTGACAGTGGCCTGGGACCCAGGACCAGCGCATCCTTCCACAACAGCGTACGCTACGGACTTCCATCGGGCCCGCTGGTGTTCCGACGGTGAGGCCGCGTGGACACAGGGGTCCACCCTACAGAATCCCGGAGACCGCGTGGGTTCAGGAACCCACCCTACATGCGCCTCAGAACACCCGGCTCCAGCTCACCGCCAGCGTGCGCCCGCGGCCGGCATAGGTGTTCCCCGCGTCCGTGGCGGCGGCCGACTGCGAGTAATAGCCGACGTACTGCTTGTCGAGCAGGTTCTCGACGCTCACGCCGACGCGGCCATAGCCGGTGTCCCAGCTCGAGGACAGGTCGACCAGGGTGTAGCCCTGGAAGTGCTCTTCGAGGTTGCTGGTCCCGACGCGGCGGCCGATGTTGATGTCGCGGTCGAACAGGTGGGTGGCCTGCAGGCGCAGCTGGGCGCCGGCCAGCGGGCGCCAGTTGGCGCCGAGCACTGCCTTGTCCGGCCCTTGCGAACGGGCGCCCAGCGCCAGGTCGAGCGGCGCGCCCTGGGTGGCGGCAGTCTTGCCGTCGATGCGCGCATAGCTGCCGAACACCGACCAGTCCTTCGCAGGGCGCCAGTCGCCGTTCACTTCCCAGCCCTTGACCACGGTCGGCACGCGCTCGACCAGGCCGACGCCTGCCGAGGTAATCCGGATCACGCTGCCGAGCTTGGAGCGCGAGTCGTAGCGCGAGATGCCGAACTGACCACGCGCGCCGCGCCAGTTGATGCCGACCTCGTTGTTGCGGGTGACGATGGGCTGCAGGCTGATCAGGTTTGAAACCGACTGGTTCGGGAGATTCACGCCGCGCAGCACGAGGCCGGCGTCGGGCAGGCCGAAGCCTTCCGAGCTCCCGGCGAACACCGACCATTGCGGCGCGAAGCGCCAGACCGCGCCGAGGTTCTTGACCGACTTCGAGAATTCGGCCGAACCGCCCTCGACGCGGCGGCTGCCGTAGGCGGCCAGCGTGGTGTAGGTGTCGACTTCGAGCTTGGCGTTCTCGTAGCGCACGCCGCCGCGCACCGTCACCGGGCCGAATTCATACTCGAGCTGGGCGAAGGGGGCCTGCGATTCGAACTTCAGCTCGGGCACCCAGGTGCGGTTGGTGGCGGCCAGGCGCTGCAGGGTGTGGTCGCGCAGCAGGTCGAGGCCGGCCGTCAGCTCCAGGCCCTCGACAAAGGTGTCCGGACGCACCCAGGTGATGCGCGAGCCCAGCTTCTCGGCCACGATGTGCGACTGGTCCCACAGCTTGCGAGCCGGATCGATGGCCGGGTCCTGGAAGGTGGCGACCTGGGTCGCCCCGTACAGGGCTTCGAAGTCCTGCCTGAACAACTGGGCCGTGAAGGCGCCGCCGGCCAGGTTGGCGTGACGGTAGTCCACGCTGGCGCTGGTGACCTTGTTCTCGGGCGGCAGGCCTTCGGGGGTGCCAGGTACCGAACTGGTCGGCACGCCCTCGATGACCGCGCCCGGCGCGTTGCGGTAGTCGCCGTCGCCTTCCATGTTGAAGCGGTTCAGGGTCAGCTGGATGCGCTGGTCGCCGAAGTCCCGGCCCAGCTTCAGGAAGAGGTCGTGGCCATGGGTGTCCAGGGTGTCGCCCTGGACGTTGTCGATTCCCAGGCGCCGGCCGCGGCCGTCGTAGCTCATGCCGCGGCGTTGGACGCTGGCGTAGCCGAGCAGGTCGAAGGCGCCGCTCTTGTGGCTGACCGAGACCCCGGTCTTCCAGTCGAGGTTGTCGGACCTGAACTGGGTCGATGCGCGCGCATTGACACCGACCGTGGTGCCCTCGGTGCGCGGCGACTTGGTGATGTAGTTGATGATGCCGCCGGTCGCGCCCATGCCTTGCACGGCCGAGGCGCCGCTGATGACTTCGATGCGCTCGATGATGGCGCTGTCGGCAAAATAGCCCTCGCGCATGCCGGCGCGCAGCGGGTTCGATTGCGGGATGCCGTCCAGCAGGATCAGGGGCTGGCGTCCGCGCAGCGATTCGCCGGTCGAGCTCATCTTCTGGCGGCTGGGCGCATAGCCCGGCACGAAGGTGGCCAGCGCCGCCGAGGGGTCGTCGGCGATCTGGTACTGGGTTGCCAGGTCCTGCTGGCCGATCACCGTCACCGCGCCGGGAATCTTGTCGACGGCCTTGGCGCCGCGGGTGGCGGTCACGACCACCGAAGCCATCTCTTCCCTGACTTCGTCCCTGGACGCTTCCTTGGTTTCCTCGCGCTGCTGGGCGAATGCGCAAGGCAGGGTCATCAGCGTGCAGGCGGCGGCGACGGCCAGGCTGATGAGTTTCTGCTTTGCCAAAGGGTAGTGCATGTGTTCTCCTCTTTTCTTATAGATTTGATGTCAGCCACACCTGACCGGGTCTGTCGTACCCGGCCGACCGACCTGCCGGTTGGTCCGTACCGCCGCGCTGCCAAACGCGAAGGGCCGACTGCATTCCCGAGCTGGAGCAGCGGCACCTCGTCGTCCTTTCCGTGCGCCGCATCTCCTCTTGCGGCACTTATTTTTGGAAACCGTGGAAACGTTTCCATATGTTCTGACGGAATATTAGGGTCAGGAAAATAAATTGTCAACGGAATATTCTGGACGAGCCAGCGGAACGCGGGGTGCAGGGCGCGCGCCGGCACGACGCCTCGTTGACACTGGAAATACGATGGTGCTACATTCGCCACATGAGTGTGGTAACGTTTCCACAACAAGGAGCGCAGGGCATGAAGACAAGCTGGATGGCGGGCCTGCTGGCCGCGCTCACGATCGGCGCAGCGCAGGCGCAAACAGGCGCGGCGGACCAGGCCATGCCCGGCTGGACGCTGGACTGGAGCGACGAATTCGACGGTCATGCGCTCGACCGCGCCAAGTGGAGCTTCGAGACCGGCGGCCATGGCTTCGGCAACAACGAACTGCAGTACTACACCGACCGCCTGGAAAACCTGCGGGTGGAGCAGGGCATGCTGGTCATCGAGGCGCGCCGCGAACAATACGGAGGCCGCGACTACACCTCGGCGCGCATCAAGACCGCCGGCCTGATGGAGCGCACCCATGGCCGCTACGAAGCCCGCATCAAGGTTCCGCGCGGGCAGGGCATCTGGCCCGCCTTCTGGTTGCTCGGCGCCGACATCAAGACCGCCGGCTGGCCGCGCTGCGGCGAGATCGACATCATGGAGAACATCGGCAAGGAGCCCGCCACCGTCCACGGCACCCTGCACGGTCCGGGCTACGCGGGCGAGCACGCCTACGGCAGTCCTTCGACGCTGGAGCGCGGCGTCTTTGCCGACGGCTTCCACGTGTTCGCGGTCGAATGGGAACCGCAGCGCATCCGCTGGTACCGCGACGGCATCCTCTACCACACGGCCACGCCCGAGCGCGTGAAGGGCGACTGGGTGTTCGAGCATCCTTTCTTCGTGATCCTGAACCTGGCCGTTGGGGGCTATTGGCCGGGGTATCCGGATGCGACGACCGCGCTGCCGCAGCGGATGCTGGTGGATTATGTGCGGGTGTACAAGCGCGTTTGATGATCGCGACGGTGGCATTGATCGATCGGTGAGACGGCGCGGGTTCGAGAACCCACCCTACCAAGGCGGCTCTCGTAGGGTGGGTTCTTGAACCCACGCGGTGCGGCGCCTGAAATGCGGCACGCTTCTTCCTGCGGTAACATGTTGCGATTCACGTCACCTCATGGAACACCCGATGCGCCTTCGACCTTCCGTCCTCGCGGCGGCAACCGCCTTCAGCCTGTCCTTTTCCGCCTTCGCCCAGGAAGCGCCCCTCCTGAAGGAAACGGCGCTGCGCGCCCACCTGTCCTTCCTGGCCGACGACCTGCTGGAAGGACGCGGCACCGGCCAGCGCGGCGGCGACCTCGCCGTGCGCTACCTGGAAACCCAGGCCGCCGCGATCGGCCTGCAGCCGCTGCCGGGCGGCGGTTACCGCCAGCCGGTCCCGATCCAGGGCACCCGGCTGGTGAGCGGCAGCGTCAGTTTCGACGCCGGCGGCAAGCGCATCGCCCCCAGGCCGGGCGAGGGCATCGTCTTCGGCACCGCCAGCGGCAAGGCCGAGGTGGCTTTCGACGCGCCGCTGGTCTTCGTCGGCTATGGC
>DEKZ01000253.1:4344-4520 GCA_002354135.1 Massilia sp. UBA2709
CCGGCGCCGCCGGCGCGCTGCTGATCCACACCACGCCTTCGGCCTCCTATGCCTGGAGCGTGCCGGCCAACAGCTTCTCGCACGAGCGCTTCCGCCTCGCCGGGCCGGGCAATTCCATCGAAGGCTGGCTGCAGGAAGACACTGCGCGCGCGCTGTTCGCCGCCGCCGGCTTCGAC
>DEKZ01000253.1:4593-5813 GCA_002354135.1 Massilia sp. UBA2709
TTCGCCGCCGCCGGCTTCGACCTCGATGCCCTGCGCGCCCAGGCCGAGCGGCGCGACTTCAAGCCGGTCGAGCTGAAGACGGCGGCGCGCGTGCAGATGACGTCGACCGTGCGCCAGGTCGAGCAGTTCAACGTGGTCGGCATCGTGCCCGGTACCGACCCGAAGCTGAAGGAACAGGCGGTGGTCTATTCGGCCCACTGGGACCACTTCGGCATCGACGAGAAGCTCGGCAGCGGCCATGACCATGTCTTCAACGGCGCGATCGACAACGCCACCGGCACCGCCGCGCTGCTGGCGATGGCCGCCGAGGCGGTCAGGAAGCCGGCGCGCCGCACCCAGGTCTTCCTGTGGCCGGCGGCCGAGGAGCAGGGCCTGNNCCTGAACCTGGACAGCCTGAATTTCGTCGGACGCACGAAGGACATCGGCGTTCCGGGCGCCGAGCGCAGCAGCCTGTACGAGACTGCCGCCGGCGTGGCGAAGAAGATGGGCCTGAAGCTGGCCCCGAGCATTCCCGACATGTCCGGCGCCTACTTCCGCGCAGACCACTTCAGCTTCGCCAAGGCCGGCGTGCCGGCCTTTAACGTCGGCTCGGCGGTGTTCTCGGGCGACGGCCACTTCGAGTTCGAGCACGCCCAGGCCCAGGCCAGCGCGAAGATGGTCGGCTACAAGAAGGACTACCACCAGGTGACGGACGAGTACCGGCCGGAGTGGGACCTGTCGGGCATGCTGCAGCAGGCCCAGTTCACCCTGAACCTGGGCTATGCGGTGGCGAATGCGCCAACGATGCCGGCGTGGAAGAAGGGCGACCCGTTCGGCAGCGTCAAGCGCTGAGTCTCGAGGGCGCCGGCGGGCAGATGCGGCCTTTGCCGGCGCGCTTGGCCTGGTACATGTGTTCGTCGGCTTCCCGGATCAGCTGTTCCGGGCCGGCCTGGCTGCCGGGTGCGAACAGGGCCAGGCCGATGCTGGCGCCCACCTCGGCCGAAGCGGCGCCGATCGGCACCGGCTGCCCCACCGCGTCGAGGATCTTGGCGGCGGCCACATGCGCGCTGCCGCTGTCGCCCAGGCCTTCGAGCAGCACGGTGAATTCGTCCCCCGCCAGGCGGAACACGCTGTCGGTCTTGCGCACTGCGCCGCGCAGCCGCGCCGCGATCTCGGCCAGCAGGCGGTCGCCGGCCTCGTGGCCGAGCGTATCGTTGACGGCCTTGAAGCCGTCCAGGTCG